>DIUH01000296.1:22591-31221 GCA_002428205.1 Planctomycetaceae bacterium UBA6163 | reverse complement strand
CGAGCGGAGCGCTGTTACGGCATGATTGGTTCGGGTGGCGGAAAGTGGGGTTTGCCGGAACAAGCTGTCTAGGGAGAGGTATGAAGCAGCTGGAAAACCAACCGCGGCTTCTCTTTTTTCGGTACTCATGGGTTTGAAAGAGCATGAAACGCCTGCCTGCACTTATGCTTGTGTTCGCGATCGCGCTGACAATTCAATGCGTCGCTAGCGGTGTGGAACCGGCGGAGCCGTTGCTCCGCGAAGTTCCGCCAGGTCTGGCTGTTGAAAGTTCTGTAGAAGTCTCGCCAGCAAACGCGAAGGCGATTGGGCCGAAGCTGGGCGGCGAGATTCAGCGGCTGACAAATTCCGTCGTCAGGGTTCATGGCCGCACCATTCAAGTAAATGCCATCACCGCGAGTGATGAAGCGAACGCCGGGTCCATTCATGCGTCACTCGGGAAGCTCAGACCGCATCCCTTCATTGCGCGAAAGGGGCTCGTCGTCGTTGAATACGTTGGCCAGGAGATTGACCCCGCGCTGGCCATCAAGACTTCGTACGAGTTGCGGTTGATTGAGAAACCCGGCTTCGTACGATACCGCGTGACCGCAGATTTGGCGACCGTCGAAACGGCGGACTACATGGCTTGTAACCTGCTGTTTAATCAATTCCTCGCCTTGGAAAGCGGCCTGGGCCAAGATGCGGCTGGCCAGATCGAGGAACTGTCTAAGCGATTCACGTTTGGCCGTACCTTGGTGTTGAGGAATCCAGCCCTTGACGGGCCATCGACAAAGCACTTGTTCGATCCGTCGGCGCTGGGATCGAAGGCGAGCGATGCGACGATTACCTATGTGTTTGGCGGCCTTGTGACTCGGCAAAATGTGCCCTTCGTAAAGGCTGCAATCGAGCTCGATGTTGATGATACAGGCTTTCGTGAAACGACCATGGCGCCACCGGAGCGTTTGGTCGGCGCGACACCGTTCTGGCCGGCCGATGATCCGAGCGTAATCTTGCTTGCGCGACGAATCACAGCTGGCAAGTCGACGAATGATGCAAAGGCGATGGCGATCTTGGAGTGGTTAACACCCGCAAGGAACCTGAAGTATTCGGGCCACACAGGATCCCGCTGGGGAACGGGCAAAGTTCTTGAGCAGAAGTTCGGCCATTGCTGGGATTTTTCTGACTGTTTCGTCACGCTTGCTCGCGCCGCCGGTGTGCCGAGTCGTCAGGTTGCTGGCTGGTTTTACGGTACCAGCGGCCACGTGTGGGCAGAGTTTTACCGCGAAGGAAAGGGATGGCAGCAAGTTGATCCAACCGGCGGCGGCAAGCTGGCGTGTGGCATCTATTACGTTCCGTATTTCACTTCCGAAAATGGCGAGATGCCGATCGTGTATGTTTCGATGCCCAAGGTCGAAACTCTGCAAACGAAATGACCGCGCGTGGCCAGTGGCATGGTTGGCTTGGGCGGGGAAANNAACTGCGCTACGCTTGTTACGGCCTACGCATGTGGGAAAACGAAAAAACCCCGGAAAACACTGGTGAAACTGTTGTTTCGACCGGGTTTTCCGGGGTTCCAAAGGTGGAGGTGAACGGACTTGAACCGATGACCCTCTGCTTGCAAAGCAGATGCTCTCCCAACTGAGCTACACCCCCGATGGACGGGCTATTTTCGTTTGCGAAGTTGAATTGTGTTGAGTGGGCGTACCAGAACTCGAATCTGGGACCTCGTCGTTATCAGCGACGCGCTCTAACCAACTGAGCTATACGCCCGAATCGACACTCGTGTGTCTTTCGCGAGCGATGATTCTGACGTCAAATCGGCTGATGAGAAGGTGGGCATCACTCCAATTTTACAAAAAAATCATCTCTCGTTCGTCGTGCTGTCCCATTCGGCTAGCGTCGCGACGAGTCGAAAGTGTACGAATCTCGTCGCCGGTGTCAAACCGGGTCAGCTCGACAAAGTTCTGTTTTCGGCAACAGGCCATTTCTGCTTAAATAGACCTCGAAGTTTTTGTTAGGTTCGGTAGGTACGTATGTTGAAGGGAATCTCAATGATCGTCCAAAGCGTCTCACGCGATCACGGGCACGCGTCGTTGTCCGCGGCGTCGCGGTCGTCCAACCACCGTTTTTTGCTGTGTTTTTCGCGTTTGTTGGCATTTCCCGGTCGCCATGCATCCGCACGTCGCGGTGTCGCCGGTGTCTTCTGTGCCCTGGCAATCTCGGTCGCCGGGCAAGTCTTTTTCTTGCCGATCGCTGCGGCCGCCCCCCCGAGTGCCGAATCGGCTCTGGCGTTGCAACCGGTGCAAAAGGATTTTTCGTTCCAAAAAGTTGCTGCTGCTGACGTCGAAAAATGTCGTGTTCTCGATCTGACGGAGAACGGTTGGACCGGTTGGATCGTTGAATCCGCCGATGGAACGCGTTTGCGCCGGTTCGCAGACACCAATGCGGACAAAAAAATTGACCTCTGGTGCTACTACGACCAGGGTGTGGAAGTTTATCGCGACGTCGATTCGGACTTTAACGGTAAAGCCGATCAGTACCGTTGGTTGGGCACGGCAGGTACGCGCTGGGGTATCGATCGTGACGAGAACGGCAAAGTTGACTTCTGGAAGCAGATTTCCGCGGAGGAAGTTTCCGCGGAGGTGATTGCGGCACTTGCCGAGGGTGACAGCGAGCGGTTCGTCCGGCTGCTGGCCACCGAATCGGAAATCCGTTCGCTCGATTTGGGCAAGTCGACCACGGACCGTTTGATCGAGAAGGTCAAAAAAGCGACTGTGGATTTTGCGGCTCTAGCATCGAAGCAGAAGGGCGTCGGTTCGTCGGCCCGCTGGGTACAGTTCGCCTCGCCATCGCCTGGAATCGTTCCTGAAGGTACGAATGGTTCCAAGAGCGACGTTCGCGTTTATGAAAACGCGGTCGCGATGTTCGACGATGCCGGCAAGGGCGGCCAGGTTTTGATCGGTACGATCGTTCAGGTCGGCGACGCTTGGCGTTTGGTCGATTTGCCGCAGGTCGTTGCCGACGACCAGCCGCTGGCTCAGTCACCTGGCGTGTTCTTTACTCCTGGCGGAACGATGTCGACCGCGTCGGCTACGCGATCTGGTATGGGAGCGGAGACGCAGGAGTTAGTTGCGGCGCTGGAAAAGATCGACAGCCAGTTGGCGACCGCCAGCACCCCGCAGGATCAAGCGGAATTGAATCGACGCCGTGTCGATGTGGTCGAAAAGTTGATCGCGTCTGCATCGACCGCCGCAGAGCGTGAAACCTGGATGCGCCAGTTAGTCGATACGGTTAGCGTCGCCGTGCAAAGCGGCGTCTATCCCGGTGGGCTGGAACGACTGCGAAAGTTCAGTGCGGATTTACCTGCGGGTGATAAGGGTTTGGAATCTTATGTTCAGTTCCAAATCATTAGTACCGAGTACGTTAGCAAGCAGACGCCGGACGCAGACTTTGCGAAAGTGCAAGAATGGTATTTGACGTCGCTGACCAAGTTTGTCGAAAGTTTTCCGACCAGCCCCGAAGCCGCTCAAGCGATGTTGCAACTGGCACTCAGCAAGGAGTTTGAAGAGCGCGAAACTGAGGCTTTAGATTATTACAATAAGGTTGCCAGATCGTTCCCCGGAACCGACATGGGCGAGAAGGCTGCGGGTGCAGTGCGCCGCCTAGAATCGCTCGGCAAGCCGATCGCCTTTACTGGTCGAACCGTGAAGGGCGAGCCGTTCGACTTGGCGCGGTTGAAAGGGCGTCCCGTGGTGATCCATTACTGGGCAACGTGGTGCGAAGCTTGCAAGCAGGACATGAAACTGCTTCGCCAATTGCAAGCGAAGTATCAAACGGTTGGTCTGCAGATTGTCGGCGTGAACGTGGATGGTTCACGAAATACCGCCAATCAATTTTTACAGGACAACAGCGCGCCATGGATTCATTTGTTTGAAGATGGTGGGTTGGAGTCGAGCGGTTTGGCGAAGCAATTGGGTGTGCAGACATTGCCGATGATGATGTTGTTGAACGCCGATGGAACCGTTGCATCGAATAATATCTATGCCGCCAGCCTCGATGCCGAGTTGGCCAAGATTGCCCGTGCCATGACGCCACCGCCATCTGCGACTCCGACGACACCTGCGACGCGCCCGCCAGCGCCAGGGGCGGCACCGGCAAGACCAACGGCAGCGACGCCGTCGACCAATCGACCGGCCGTTCCAACGCGTCCGGCCGGCAGTCGACCAGGATCGAAGTAGGCTTGGTAAGCGAACATCAAGTTCGTAGTCCCGCCTTTAGGCGGCGAGTGTAGTGGGTTCCTGCGAGAAGCCCTGGCTTCTCGTGCTCGTGCTCGTAATCGATTCGGTTGCGTGCCGTTGGAGTGCGAGTATCGGTTAGGTGCCGGGAGGGATTAAGAGTAGGATTAAGANNCTGGATGAATGATCGATGTTCGATTTCGCCATCGATTGCCCGTGGAAAAGTGCCCAGCGTTTCATCCAGAATTTCTTTGGCGAGCCTGTTTAAAAAATTTTGCTCAAGGCACACGGATGCGTCTGACCTCGCTTGATCTTCAAACGATCGTTAATCGAATCGCGTCATCGAGAACGGCGATTCTGCTGAAAGCTGGCTATGTCGGCTGTTTTTCACTATCGGCATTCGGATTGTTGTCGAGTCATCTGGCCGCAAAGCAAGCCACGGTATCGTTGCTGGTTGAAACTGGTCAAATCTCTGCTGCCGAGCTCGACGGCGAAGTACCCATTTATCAGCAACAATTTTTGGAATCGGACCCCGCAGCGCCATCGGTACATGCATCGACAATCACGCAATTGCCCGATGGCAGGATGATGGCCGCTTGGTTTGGCGGGACGCGCGAGGGTGCTAAGGATGTGTCGATCTATGGTGCGCACTGGGACAACCGAACGCGATCGTGGGGTACGCCGTCAGTAATCGTCGATGCTGAATCGGCAAGTCGCGAGCTGGGGCGATACGTCAAAAAGGTCGGTAACCCGGTTCTGCATTGTGATCGGGCCGGACGTGTCTGGTTGTACTATGTCACGGTTTCGCTGGGCGGCTGGAGCGGCAGTTTTATTACGTTGAAGTATTCGGATGATAGTGGTGGAACCTGGTCTGATTCTAAGCGTCTGGTTTCGTCACCCTTTTTGAACATCAGCAACTTGGTTCGATCGATTCCGCTGGAGATGACCGATGGCACGGTATTGTTGCCGGCCTATCACGAGTTTCTGGCCAAGTATGGTGAAATCTTGCATCTGTCGCCGGACGGTGATTTGATTGCCAAGTATCGCATGGGCAACCGTGTTGGTGCTTTGCAGCCGTCATTGGCGTCGGTTGATGAGACAACGATTTGGGCGTTTCATCGTCGCATAGGCGACTCGTATCCGCGTGTCTTGGCGAATCGTTCGACCGACGGCGGCCGAACTTGGACTGACACGGTTCCGATCGAATTGCCGAACCCCAATGCATCGGTGGCGGTCGTGTCGCGAAGGCAGGGCGGTTTGCTGATGGCGCTGAACGCCAGCGAAACCCAACGGACAGATCTGTCGTTGGCCGTTTCAGAAGATGGCAATGAATGGAAAGTTATAAAGACGTTTCCGGCGATCGCTGATGATTTGGAATCGTCGTACCCGACACTCGTGAAAGCGGATGACGGAACCTATCACCTGACATACACTTGGGGGCGAGAGAAAATCTGTCATATAAGATTTAATGATTCTTGGTTGGAGAGGTTGCGATGAATGTTCCGCAGTTTGCTTGGACACATTTGTCGTTCACCTTGATCGCGGCGTCGGTCATGATCGCTGGCGCGACGGCGATTGGCCGTTGGCGAGCCAAGCTTCGGCGTCCGCGGTTACGATTATTGGTCGAGGGGGCGAGTCCGGAGGAATCTGGGGTTAATGATCGATCTCGTTTTGTCATCACGGCGATATCGGCGATTGCGATTTCCGCTTTGCTGTCGGTGGTTCCGGTCGGCAGTGTCGACTTGTCCGGACACCTGGTGGCGCATAGCGGCGAGTTGAGCTTTGCGACGATTTTTTTCTTGGCCGTGATGCTGGGGGGCAAGTTGGCCAGTGGCGGCCAGCGCGGTGACCTGCGACCGTGGCATGGGGCACAATGGGCTTGGGCGATTGGCGGCTTGGCACTTTACGGGGTCGCGCTCAGCGGGCGTGGTCCCGATTTGTATTCGCTCGGATATGGACTATCGCTGGCTTGGGTCGGCTTGGTGATTTCTGCTGCCGCAGCGGTTGCTCAGCGGTGGATGGTCGCGTGGCTGATGTTAGGGATCGTCCTGGCTTGGCAATTTCGGCTCAGCGGGGCGACGAACCTGCTGGATTACGCGATCGATCCGTTCCTTTTTTTAGGATCCGCTGTGCAAACTTCGGCAAGACTTTGTGGAACTTGTCTAAGGGCCGGGACAAAATGGCTTGGCGGGCGTAAACTAAACTCAGAGACGAGCGTCGTCGTATCCAAGGCGGCCTGAGCGTTCTCGCCTGGGCTTCCCTAGGGAACTTCAAGGCTTTCCTCGTTAATTGAGTGCTAGCAGCGGTTGATGGGCAGTTTCTTTTTTGGCATTTCGCTCACCTGTTTCGTCGGCAGCTACGTCGTCGCGATGCTGCTGGACTTAACGCGGTCTGCGGTACAGATCCCTGGTCGCGGATTGTTGACGATCGTCTTCACCGTCGCGGGGCTGTTCGCGCATGCGGCTTACCTGGTGGCCCGCGCGGTCGGTCAAAACACCGGCGGCGACATCGGCTTGCTGGCCGGGTGGTACGACTGGTCGCTGTTGGTGGCTTGGGGAATGGCCGCTTGTTTTTTGATTCTTTATCTGCGACGTCCCGACACTAGCGTTGGGGTGTTTTTGTTACCGACGGTTTTGGTGGTTGTTGGACTCGCGTCGTTGACCCGCGATTGGACGCCATTTTCGCGAGTGGAAGCGGTTGGGCTGTGGCGCACCGTACACGGTTTGGCGATGATGGTCGGCGCGGCGTCGGTGTTGTTGGGGTTTATCGCCGGGCTGATGTACCTGACGCAAGCACATCGGCTGAAATTGAAGAAGGCTGGGCGTCGTCGTTTGAAATTGCCGGCCTTGGAATGGTTGCAGGGGATGAACCGTCATTGTTTAGTGGTCAGTACGGCTGCGGTTGCGGTCGGTGTGATGGCTGGCGTGGTGATGAATCTGAACCAATGGGGCAACGTCCCTTGGAACGAAGTTGTGCTGCCGTTGATATTGTTTGCGTGGTTATTGGCGGCGACGTCGGTGGAGTTTTTCTATCGACCGGCTCGTGAAGGCCGCAAAATTGTCTATTTGACATTGGCCAGTTTCGGCTTCTTGGTTTTGGCGATGTACGGCGTGTTGTCGAGCGAACATGGTCGCAGTTCAGTCGAGACGTTGTCCGTTCGTGTCGCACCGGTGGTGGGTGAAAAATCGTGAAGCTGCAAATGATCGGGTGCAGCCACCAGACGGCTGCGGTCGACTTCCGCGAACAACTTTCCTTCACCGGCGACCAAGCGCGGGAAGCGATTTCGGCGTTTCGTCAGCAATTTCCGGCATGCGAGCTGGTTTTGCTGAGCACGTGTAACCGCGTGGAGCTGTACACGGCGGCGGGCGAATCGGCACCTGGGCACGATCTGGACGGCGGGCCCGATCGGTCAGAAGTGCTGGAGTTTTTGGCCCAGCAGCGTCATATTTCGGTCGATCGGCTGATGGCGACGATGATGTATCGCAGCGGTACCGAAGCGGTTTCGCACCTGTTTGCCGTGGCGGCAAGTTTGGACAGCATGGTGGTCGGCGAGACGCAGATCCTGTCGCAGGTGAAGGAGGCGTATGACTTGGCATGCACATCGGGGTCGGCCGGGCCGCTGACCCACGCCGCGTTCCAGGCGGCCAGCCGCGTGGCCAAACGCGTGCAGCGTGAAACGACGATCCATCGCAAGCGGGTCAGTGTGCCGAGCGTTGCGGTCGGCGAAGTGGCGTCGGAGTTTTTTGAAACGCTGGCCGGCAAAACCGTCGTCCTGATGGGGGCTGGNNAGTTTGCAGCGAGCCGAATCGTTGGCCGGGGAGTTCGGTGGCCGAGTGATGCCGTGGGGCGATTTGGATCGTGCACTGGTCGATGCCGATGTCGTCGTCGGCACGACTTCGGCCCCTGAGCCGATTATCACGCTGGACCGCTTCAAGGCGATTTCGCCACAGCGTTACGACCGAGTGCTGTTGATCTTGGACCTGGCGGTGCCACGCGACGTCGACCCCGCGGTCGGTAAATTGGACGACGTTTATCTGTACAGCGTCGACGATTTGCAGGCAGCTTGCGAGCGGAATCGCCAGGAACGGCAGCGGCAATGGCCCAAGGCAAAGAAGATAATTGACGAGGAAACGTTGCGTTTCGTTAGCGAACTGCATCACCGTTCGACCGGGCCGGTTATCCAGCGATTGCGCGAACACGCCGAAGACATTCGCATGGAAGAGTGGGTGCGGCTGAACAACAAATTAAGCCAGATGAACGTGTCGGACGAAGCGCGTCGGGAGATCGAAAAGTCGCTCGATCGAGTCGTCAACAAACTGCTTCATCCGCCGTTGGCATCGTTGCGGGAAGCGGCGATGGATGGCCACCAATCGAGTCTGCTGGCCGCAATCAAACGGCTGTTCTCGCTGGGGGACTAAG
>DIUH01000296.1:22290-22580 GCA_002428205.1 Planctomycetaceae bacterium UBA6163 | reverse complement strand
CACTCTCCGAGTGCCGTCCGCAAAGATCGTTCCGCAAAAGCATCATTCAAACACTCTCTCCGTCGTCGGCAAAAAAATCCCCTGCCACCGAACCACCTGCGCCGCATCTGGCCCGCAGCACTTGCAACTTCCCTCGAAAAGGGACGTTACAAACCAAAATCAGCGAACCCTACCAGCCCGCCAGTCGGATAAGATGATGAATCAGTGCAATCCATTTGGCTCTCCTGTCCCATCTGAATCTCCAAAACAGACGGCTCTTGAAGCGATGATGAATACCTTCCCCGTCAATC
>DIUH01000296.1:686-22229 GCA_002428205.1 Planctomycetaceae bacterium UBA6163 | reverse complement strand
AGCGAAGCGCCGCTGGGCCGCATGCCGCGTGAGGCCGACGTTGGGGCGCTGATCGAACAGTTGGGGCATCCGAGTTACGCGATGCGAGTACGAGCGCGGGAAAGCTTGGAACGAATGGGGTTGCAGGCGTTCGATGATTTGCACGAGGCCCAGTATCATCCGGATAGCGAAATCGCAATGACGGCGCGATATTTGGTCGGCAGTCTGATGGTCAGTTGGTCGACCGACACGGATCCGCCCGCGGTCCGCGAGGCGTTGGACGAATATGGTGCTCAAACCGACGCGGAACGCCAAAACCGGATGGACCGCTTAGCAGAATTGCCGGGCCGCCAGGGATTGGCGGCACTGGCCCGGTTGGTTCGATTCGAAACGTCGTTGCGGCTGAGCCGAGAAGCGGCGTTGGCGATCATGCGGGGGCCGATGAGCGAAGATGTGGCGGTGCGTCGTGGCGAAGCGAGCACGATCCGCGAAGTCTTGGGACAGAACGCTCGTCAAGCGGCCGATTGGTTACGAGTTTATGCCGATGACCTCGAAAAAGGCGAATATTCCGCCGCTGCGTGGAGCAGGTTGATCGCCCAGCAGCGGTTAGCGGTCGACGAGGGGAATGATTCTGCGGCGACGCGTCCCGCTGTGTTGGAATTGGTGCGAGTTTGCGCGACGCGGGCGGCCCGGGCGGGGCAGATCGATCAAGCTTTGGCTGTGGCCAGCGAGCATTTGGATCTGATACCGCCGCGTTCGGACGAATTGATCGACGCCTGCAGTTGGGCGATCGACAACAAGTTGCATCCTTTGGTGTTGAAGTTGCGTGCACGCCACCCGGCACCATTCGCTCGTCACCCGATCCTGTTGTACGGCGCGGCCGAAGCGACGCTGGCCGGCGATATGGGCAACACAAACTCGCCGACCGAAGCGGCGACCAAGGCGGCTGATGAACTTGCCATCGCTGCTGCGGCGATCGATCCGTTACCGATGCACGGTACCGAGGCGGCCGAAGCGATGTCGCCCAAGGCGATCGAAGAAATCGCCCAGCGTCATCGCGAGACCGGTCGCAGTCTGCAGTCGCGTGGCCTGTTCCGGTGGGCCGAACGCGAATATCGACACATCATCGATTCATTGCCAAGCGATGCTATCTTGGCCGCCAATGCCCGAGCGGAATTAGCGGTCATGTTTGGCGAATTGAATCGCCACCAAGAAGTTGTTGATGCATTAGAGCCGATCATCGACCGCACCGACAAAGATCAAGCTTACGCGCGACGACTGCAATCACAAGCCTTAAACGTCGCGCGGCTGAAGTCGACGATGATGTATCATAAGGGCTTAGCAGCGACCTCAAAGCGGGCCGATCAAGATGCCGCGACGGCAAGAGAAACGTTGCTCGCCGCATTGGAGTTGGAACCAGACAATGTGGACATTCTGATCGCGATGTATCGGGCCGACGGTGATGAGGAATGGCAGAAACTCGTGCGGCGAAGAATCCAATCGGTCGCGCTGATGTTTGAAAACCAAATCGAAGCGATCAAATTGCAGAGCCAAGCTCGGATTCGATTCCCAGACCTGGGGGCGCGTTTGGCTCAGGGATACAACCAATACGCTTGGCTGATCTGTAACACCGAAGGCGACAAGAAGAAAGCGTTGCAATATAGCTTGAAATCTTTAGAACTGACGCCTGACAATCCGGCACAGCTCGATACCTGTGGCCGATGTTACTTTGCACTTGGAGATTATGAGAATGCGGTGCGGGTGCAAAGGCGGGCTGTAAAGATCGAGCCCCATTCGCCGCCACTGCTGCGTCAGTTAGAAGAGTTTGAGGCCGCTTTGGCGGCAAAAAACAGAGAGCCAGATTCCGCAGGCTCACAACCCGCGGAATCAAAACAGTAAGTTTCCCAGGCCAGCGGATTCTTTGCAGCCAAGTCCGCCGGGCGATGCCAATCGGGCGATCAATGCCAATAAGGATCGTGCGGGAAATAAGTGTCCGGTACCTTTTGCGAGGAACTCGCCCTTCGGGTGCTTCGCACAAAAGGTACCGGACACTTATTTCCCGCTCATTGCTAAAAATGCATGCCGCGTCTTCCGACACGGCATGCATTTATGATCTGGCATTAATGATATGACCGGTGCTAATAACCCGGATCAATGTATCACTCGCTTGATGCGGCTTTCTTGAACTTCTTTTTCTTCAGCGGTTTGCCTTGGAACGGACGTTCGCCGGCGGGTGCCGATTTTCGAAACGTTGGTTTGCCGGCACCGCCACGGTTGGCGGGATGCGAGTCGCGGGATAAACGCAACTGGCGACCGGAAACCCAAGTTTGCGACAACGCGTTGAAGACGCTTTCGGGCATTCCGGCTGGTAAGGCGACGATTGAGAAATGGTCAAAGATATCGATCTTACCAATTTCGGCTCCGCCCAAGCCCGCTTCGTTGGCGATCGCGCCGACCAAGTTGCCCGGTTGGACACCGTGAACGCGGCCGACCTCTAGTCGATAACGCTCCATCGCGGAATCGCCGGGGCGAGATTTCTTGCCGGCGAAGTCGCCTTTGTTGAACCCGGGGCGTTTCGAATCGTCGCGCCCTTGTTCGTTTCGGAACGCTTCGCGTTTCGCAAAGTCTCGCTGCGGTCGGTCGCCCCGATTATCAGAATCGCGTCGAGCGAAATCGTTCGAGTCGCGACGGTTCTCACGTGGCGGGGCCAACGTCGGTTCGTCCAGTGGGCGGGCAAAAAATCGGCGATCGTTAACCGACATCACTGCGATCGCGGCGGCCACCTGAGTTGGCGTTTGGCCAGTTTCGGTGCAGTATTCTTCGACCAAGCTGGCCAAGGTCGCTAATTGACGACTTTCCAATGCCTTGGTGATCCGTTCCTTAAACATCGAAGATCGATGTTGATTAATCATTTCGATTGAGGGTTGTTCGATCATTTCGATCGTGGTGCCGGTCATCCGTTGAATCGATCGCACGGCATGTCGCTGTGCGGGTGTTACCAACAGGATCGCCGCCCCTTCGCGGCCGGCCCGACCTGTTCGGCCGATGCGGTGAACATAGGCTTCTTGGTCGTGTGGCAGATCGTAATTTATAACGTGGCTGATTCGATCGACATCCAATCCGCGCGCCGCGACGTCAGTCGCTACCAGGATATTGATTTCCCCGCTCTTCAGCTTTTCAACCGTTCTTTGTCGTTGCGTTTGCGCGATGTCGCCATTAAGCGGCGCGGCATTAAAGCCTCGTGCGACCAATCGATCGGCAAGTTCGACCGTGCCGAGTTTGGTCTTCACGAACACGATCACGCCATCCGTCGATTCGACTTCTAGCAATCGACAAAGTACTTCGACTTTATGCTTGGGCGAAACCACGATGTGCTGTTGGCGAATCGTTTGGGCGCTTTTCTGTGCACGATCAACAGTAATCGATTTCGGATCTTTCAAATGTTTTTCGGCGATATCGCGAATCGGCCCAGGCATCGTCGCAGAGAAAAGCGCGATTTGACGATTCTCAGGCGCTTGCGACAGAACCCACTTCACATCATCAATGAAGCCCATCCGTAACATTTCATCGGCTTCATCCAAAACCAGCGAATGGATGTCATCCAATTTAATCGCCGACGACTTTATATGGTCGATCAAACGGCCGGGCGTTCCCACGATGACCTGAACACCGCGACGCAGAGCTGACAGTTGCGGTTGGTAAGCCGCACCGCCATAAACCGCCAACACACGCAAGTTCTTTAAACCAGCGCCATACTGTTCGAACGCTTCAGCGACCTGAATCGCCAGTTCGCGCGTCGGTGTCATCACCAAGACCTGTGGCGCTTTGTTGTTCAAATCGACTTTGGAAAGCAGCGGCATTGCGAACGCTGCAGTTTTGCCAGTGCCGGTTTGGGAGCAACCGACCAAGTCGTGGCCGGCGAGAAGGATCGGGATCGCGTCGGCTTGAATTTGCGTCGCGTCGGTGTAGCCCGCGTCGGTGGCGGCGCGCACGATCGGCTCGGGTAACCCGAGTTCTGAAAATAACATCGTTGGTCTTTCTGTTTGGAGCGTCGGCTCCAGGACCAATCGGAACAATCAGACAGCAAGTCCGATTCAATCTCATCCGCTGGGACCCTGGCAGTGGTCCCGCTGGATCCATCGCTCGGTGATTATTAATTCTTTCAAGATCCGCGAGTGCCGCGGGTGAACCTACTTCGATCAATGGTCAGTCTGAGAATCGACCGACGAGCAAGCCAAAAGGCTGCCACCCAAACTTATCCACCACGCATTCGCGAGGCAAAAGGCTAACCGATCACGTTATTCTGTCCAGCCCAAATTTCTGCCGCTTACGGGTGGTGTAGCCTGTTCTGGTTAAAACAGGGGGGGGCGGGTGGGGCACGCCAGCCGCCGGTAACTTTGGCGAGAATGTGTTTCTGTGATGGTGGTAAAGCGTGTAGAATCGTGGCAAGTGTTCATGCGTTGTGTAGCCAGCGTTTCCTTTTCATGGAATAAGTTTCGCCTTGATGAATCCGTCGCCGCCGAATCCGACGCGTGTCAAAGCTTCGCCAGAAAGCAGTCCTGAATTGAGGCAACCGGTAAAATTTGGCGTTTCGCGTGCAAGCGAACTGACCGGTCGCGTGGACTTACCGACACAGCCTCGGACAATGGGTGATCATGTGATTCGGCTTGACGAAGCCGACGCACCAACGGCGTTGCCAGCAGAAGATCGGCACGCTGCTGATGAAAAATCGACGGCCGCGACGCAAAACGTTGACGAGTTGCTGATTCATCTTGGCAGTTATCAAACAGGCCACGTCGATTCGCCTGCCACTTGGCTTGGTGCGCAAGGTTATCGCATCGATCGATTGCTGGGCCGTGGTGGTTACGGAGAAGTCTACCTAGCCGATCACCCCAAACTCGCGCGACAAGTCGCGATCAAGGTTCCGCGCGCTGATGTTGTCTTGACCGCAGATTTTAAACGTAGGTTCCTCGATGAAGCCAATATTGTCGCTCAGTTAGACCATCCTAACATTGTGACCATCTATGACATGATCGCCGAGCCTTATCCGGCAATCATTTATGAGTATTGCGGTAACGGTACCCTTCAAGATCTGCAACCCGTCGATGGGATTCCGCTCGATGAATCAACCGCCGTAAAGCTGTTCACTTTGTTGGCCGGAGCGCTTGCGTTTGCGCATAATCGTGGTGTGTTGCATCGCGATATCAAGCCATCCAATATTCTTATTCAAAAATCAGTAAACCGAAGTGATTCGGATTCGTTTTTCTGGGATGGGCGTTGGTGGACACCTAAATTAGCGGATTTCGGCCTGGCGAAAGTTTTCGGCGACGGTCATACGGAAACCGCCAGCGGAATGGTCGCCGGTACGCCGGAATACATGTCACCCGAGCAGGCGATTGGGCGAAGTCGAGACATCGGAACTTTTTCAGATACATTCTCATTGGGTATCGTAATCTATCGCGTTTTGATCGGTCATGTCCCTTTTCCAATGGTTAGCCGAATCGGGGCGATCGCGAAAATCGAGAATGGTGATTATGTGATTCCGCGGCGCGCCAGACCGGAGTTGAGCGCAGATATCGAAGCGGTAATCGTAAAGTCACTACGACCTTCACCGTCGGACCGTTATCGTGACGCGGCAGATTTGCTTGACGACTTACGACGTTTGCAAGCCGGAAAACCGGTCCTAGCACGGCCATACACCTGGCGCGATCGCCTTGCACAAACCGTTCGCAGGTATCCGGTTGCCGCCGTCAGCGCCTTGTTCACGTTGGTCGGTTTCTTGATCGTCGTTGCCATGATTTGGCGGACCAGTCTGCAACAGCGGGCTGTTATCGCTGAGATGGAAGTGATCAATCGCGAACTCGCCGCGGCGATCGTGAGAACCGAATTGAGCGAACAGGCCGAAGTTCACCAGCGATTGATTTCGGAAAAATTAAGGTACGCGTCGGAGATGCGATTGTGCCAAGAAGCGTTTGTGAAAGGCGATATCAGGGGATACCAAACGTTGTTGGAAAATCATATTCCGACCGACGGACGGCCCGACCATCGGGGATTCTCTTGGTACTGGTTATGGGAACAAGGGCACACAACCCCCAATCAAATCGACCGATTCCCGTCCGCAGCGCATTGTGTCAAGTTCTCGCCCGACGGTCGCTGGCTTGCCGTGTGTGGTGCCGATGGTTCGCTGCGTTTGTATGCGACAGTTGATTGGTCGATGCGACGGATACTCTTTACCAACCAGGGCGAAGTAAATGGGCTCAGTTTTTCATCCAATGGCGCGTTGATTGCCACTGCGGGCGATGACGGAACAGCCAAAATCTGGGATTGGCAAGACGGGCGTTTGGTTACAACCATTAAGTGTCATTCGGACATCACGTACTCGGCGCGATTTATGAATCACGACACGAAGTTGGTCACTTGTGGAAACGAGAGTGAGATTCGGATCTGGGATCTTGTCGGTGCAAACTCTCTCGTGACCGAGTTGGTCGCCCACACGGACGCGGTTGAGTCGTTTCACATCTCAGAAAACGAAAAGTATTTGGTTTCAGCGGGTTCAGACGGTGCAAAGATTGTATGGGATCTTGAGAGTTACAAACCGATTTCGCGCAAGAAAACGATGCGATCGCAGCGTACTTCTGATGTCGTGATTGTTCCCGACGATGGTGGGGTGCGTTTTTTCTCTGCGTCGTTGTCAGGTGGAAGTGGCCAAAACGCCTTGTTGATGTTGGAAGAGAGCGGAACCGATTTCCGTCGGACACTGTTGGCTTCGACGTCAGGAATCCAATCCATCAGTGCATCGATCCCTGGGAATTTGGTTGCCGTTGGCGATCGTGACGGCGGAGTCACTTTGCTGGATGTGAGTGAAATCTTGGCTAACGATGCCGCACCTGATGCTACGTCAAGCATTGTTGGTCGATGGACGGGGCATACAGGTCGAGTTTATTGCGTCTCATTCTCACCCGACGGAAAGCATCTGGTTACGTGTGGTAAAGACGGAAACGTTTTCCGCTGGGAGCCGGCGGCGAATCAACGAGTTCAATATGCCGAGATGACGGATGTCGATGGTGCGATGCAAGACGAAAGATGGACGGCCATTGATTATGCCGACGATTGCCAGCAGGTATTCGCCGTAACCAATTCTCTGGCAATCGATCGCTGGGAGGTGCGCGAAAATAAAATTACCAGGCTTTGCAAATTCGAGGCCGCCGAAATGGTTGAAGGGCTTGTCGTCGACGATGACGGCACTTGCTTGTTCATGTCCGACGGGGCGGGCGGCATTCGGCGTTTCGATATCGACCCAGAAACCGGTGCTGTCGTTCTTGCATGGCAGCAATCGACAACAATCGACTCGCCTCCAAGATGCTGCGACTTAGCTTTATCGAAAGACGGCAAGATTTTGGCCGCCGCTTATAGCCGCAATCGATACTCTTTAGCACTTTTCGATGCGACCAGCGGAGAAATGCTGGCAACTCATACGCCCAAGAATTGGTTGTCCACTGACTCGTTCGGCGTCGCTCTCTCGCCTTATCCCGGTGGTCGTGACTATGGTCGCGCCGCGTATTCATTGGGCGGCGATGTGATCGTGGTCGATTGGGTTGCGGATGATTCACACGGTGCAGATTCACACGNNTGCAAAGGTGCGATTCGTCGACGAACAACTCTTGAAAACCGATTCCGATACGGTGCAACGAATCGTTTTCCAAAATCACTCGACCGTGTTGGGCACGACAACGCAAAATCATTTGATCAAATGGGATCTGAGCCATCGCAGCGAACCTGAATTATTCAGCGGCCAACCGAGGCCTTTGAAAATTTTGATGCCTTTGCCAGACGGTCGCGAAGTTTGGACGACTTCGGGACGCCACTCCCTAATGACTTGGTGTATGCATACGTCAAACAGTTTGGTCGAAGTGCCGATTGTTGAAATGGGGGCCGTAGGCAGCATTCGCACGGTCGGTCGCGAAGTCACGGGTTATGTCAATGGTCGGAAACTGTTCTGGCAACCGCTGTTGATCAGTTGGCCCGAGGAATTGAAGCGGTCTTGGGCAAAGTGATTCCAGGACGGCGGAACTTTCGGTGATGCCGGTCCCGAATGCTGAAACAAGATGCTGGTTTTCAAGCGGTTACGCCGCATTGAAGTGTCATGGCGACAGGCTTAAGGGCAAGTTATTGCGCCAAGCCATGCCCGCCGACGGACACACCGCTGGCCTTGCCAGGCCAATCGCGCATGCCGTTTGTTAATCGCAACACAACTCGGATTTTGTCGCAATCTTGCAAAGGTGCTGTTGGCGTTGAGGGTGCGGTTTGCTTATCAAGGCTGCCAAGCCGTTAATCGCGACCTAGCGGCATGTCGTAGCAGTCTCCTGGGGCGGGCAAACCCGGGTATTGCCCGCCGCGCTATTGTGTTACGATGTTTGGTGCTTTTGACACCCGTTACTTACAAACCGACCCTGGAGGGAATCGATGGATATGCAACCTGTGATTGATCAATTGAACGAATGCCTGAAGCACGAGTGGACGGGCGTTGCCCAGTACTCGCAAGCAGGTTTTGTTATCGAAGGGATGTGGCGTGAAGTTTATGCTGACAAGTTCTTCGACGATGCGAAAGAGTCGTTCGGACATGCCAAGTTGGTCGGTGACAAGATCGTCGCCCTTGGTGGCGTACCGTCCGTACTGCGAAACGAAGTAAAGCAGTCACGCGATATCCGTGAAGTGCTCGAGTTCAGCCTCGCATTCGAATCCAAAGCTGTTGAAATGTATTCCAAGGCGATCGATTTGGCCGAGGGAAATCGTCCACTGGTGATTTTCTTGGAAGACATTCTCAACGACGAACAAGAAGGAGTGGACGAGTACACTAAGCTGCTCCGCGACACGCCTGCCAAGCAAGTTGAATTACAATCCAGCAAGAAGACTGGCTAGTTTCTAGCCTGAGGATTCGAAATCGACGCTTAAACGCCAGCGGAGTAGAGCCGTTGGCGTTTTTTTATTTGTGAAAAGGTGGAAAACGGCACCGGTTCGGTTCAGAATCGTTTTCACCAAACGTCCCCATTGCCTGAGCCGTTTTGTCAATCTCGTTACCCACTCGCCACAGACAACGATATGCATCACCGCGATTCTGTTCCCTTCGCCAATCCGCTATCCAGTTCGCCATTGCGATCCGCACGGATTAATCAGAGGTCGATTTGGATGCGTGGCGTTTGTTCGGCGATCTTTGTCCTAGGGATGGTTGCCAATGCGGCGGCGCAGACGACGGTTCAATTGGCGGATGATCCGGCCTTGTCGCCCGACGGTAAGTTATTGGCATTCGCATACGCAGGCGATATTTGGACGGTGCCGACGCGTGGGGGAGTCGCCCAGCGGTTGTCTTCCCATCCGGCAACCGAATCACGCCCACGATTCTCGCCAGACGGAACCGAACTGGCGTTCGTCAGCCGTCGCAGCGGTACGCCCCAAATTTGGATTCAAGGCGTCAACGCCGGCGGCCGCACCACCGGGACGCCACGTCAGGTGACCCATCACACCGCCGGATATCAACTCGAATCATGGTATCCTGATGGTAAACATCTGTTGGTCAGTATCTCGCGAGATCACTATTGGTACTCGCGGGAAAACGTCCGTTTCGCAAAAGTCGCGATCGAGCAACGCGTGGCTGACGAGGTGTTGTTTGATGATTACGGCAGTTCGCCGAGTCTCTCGCCCGATGGGACCAGCGTTTTATTTCAACGCGAAGGCGTCGCTTGGTGGCGTAAAGGTTATGTCGGAACGCAGGCCGGCCAGATCTGGCGGTATGACACGGCGACCGATCAGTTTACGGAGATCTTGAAGCAACCTTACGGCGACCGATCGCCCCTGTGGAGACCCGACGACAAAGGTTTTTATAGTGTCAGTCAACGCGAAGGAACCTTTAACTTATGGCAACATGATTTTGATTCCGACCAGCCCAAACAATTGACTCGCCACGATGACGACTCGGTCGTGATGCCCACACTGTCGGCCGACGGATCAACAATCGTCTATCGCCACCTGTTCGATTTCTATCGACTGTCGCCGGCCGATGACAACCCAAAACCGGTGAAGATCAACATTCGAATCGCCGGTGATCCGGTTGTTGAACCGACGATTCGCCGCGAACTGTCATCGGTCGATGAAGCGACGTTTACGTCAGATGGTCTCGAGATCGCCGTCGTTGCCGGGGGTGACATTTGGGTGATGGATTCAGAATTGCGTGAACCGATCAATGTCACCCAATCGGCAACCGAGGAATCACAGCCGATTTTTGTCGATGAAGGAAAGGCGTTGTTGTTTTTGAGAGAACACGAAGGCGCTGTGAACCTTTGGCGTGCTGAACCGGAATCTGACGAAAGTTATTGGTGGCAACAGAAATCGTTTCGTTTGACGCAACTGACCGACATGCCGGACACAATTACCGACCTGCGGATCAGTCCTGCTGGGTGCCAGATCGCTTATGTACGAAAACCGGGCGAGCTGTATGTTGCCGGCATTGACGCAAAAGACCCACAGTTGATCGTTACCGGATTTAACGTGCCCAGCTATGACTTTTCGCCTGACGGACGCTGGATCGCATACTCTCAAATGGACAATGACTTTAACAGCGATATTTGGATTGTTCCTGTCGACGGTTCGTCGTCGCCAGTAAACATTTCTCGCCATCCTAAAAACGATTACTCGCCGAAATGGTCGCCCGATGGACGCGTGCTTGCTTTCACGGGTGTGCGTGATTCCGACTCAACCGATTTGCACTACGTCTTTCTAAATCTGGATGATGCCGACTCGACAAGCCGTGATCGAACGCTTGAAAAAGCTCGCAAGAAAATCGATGACGTGCGAAAGAAAAAGACCGAACCATCTAAGCCAACGGCCGCGACGGCAGAGCCTGCAAAGGAGACCAAGGCCAGCGAAGGTGAACGCAGTTCACAGGCTGATGACGAGGGCGGTAATGACAAGCCGTCGGAAGATGGTAAGGACGAGAAGGATGATTGTCAGATTCCGAAGGAGATTAAAATCGATTTCGAGGATATCCATAAACGTGTGCAACGCATTCGGATTCCCAACGCCTCGGTCTATGGATTGTTCTGGTTCGGCGAAAAGCAAACATTGGCTTTTAACACGACGATCGATGGACGTGAAGGAACTTATCTCGTTTCCTTTCCAGATGATTTAAAACCTAAGTTTTTGGCAGCCGAGCGTGGATCGGGGGTTACGCGGCTGAAGAACAATAAAGTTGTCGGCTGGGTAACCGGCGGGACACCGGCAACGATAGGTGTCGATGGAAAGGTGACTAAGTTTGCGTTTTCGGCCCGTCAAGAGATTGATGTTCATCAGCGATATCGCGCCGGATTTGATGTCGCTTGGCGTCTGATGCGCGACAATTGGTACGACGATCGATTCGGCAACCGAAATTGGGATGCCGTCCGACGTAAATACACCGAAGCGGCGGCCGCTTCGCCCAATGATTCCACGTTCGCCCAAGTTGTCCAAATGATGCTTGGTGAATTGAACGGATCGCATTTGGGATTCACACCCAGTGGTGGATCCTCGTTTTCGCCATCCGGTTGGACTCCCCAGACGAATCATTTGGGCGTCCGTTTCGATGCTAAGCACAAAGGCCCTGGCTTGCTGGTGCGAGATGTGATCGTAGGTGGACCTGCCGATCGGCAATCCAGTCGTTTATTCCCTGGCGATACGATCCTAACGATTGAAGGCATTGCGGTTGATCCGGCCTATGATTTGACACAGGTGCTTAATGGACCGCTCAGCCGAGACCTGCGTTTGCTGGTGCGATCTGCCGAGCGGCCGAAGGTTTCGGTAGCCGGTGACGATGAAGCGGATCAGAAGGCGGATCCGGCCAAGGCTGATGCAACAGCCGACCGTGATCGTGTCGTGATGCTGCGTCCGACCAGCTACTCTCAGGCACAGTCGCTTTTGTATCCGATGTGGGAACAGGCGAATCGGGAACGGGTCGAGCAGCTTTCTGGCGGTCGATTAGGGTATTTGCATATTCAAGGAATGAATATGCCAAGCCTTTATGAGTTTGAACGAAAACTATTTGAAGTGGGTTACAATAAGGAAGGTCTTGTGATCGACGTTCGTGGTAATGGAGGTGGCAGCACTGCGGATCGTTTGCTGACCGCACTGACGCAACCGCGTCACGCGATCACTGTGCCACGCGCCGGCGGTCCCGGTTACCCGCAGGATCGAATGGTTTATGCGACTTGGGACAAACCGATCATTGTGCTTTGTAACCAGAACAGTTTTAGCAACGCCGAAATATTTTCGCACGCGATTCGATTGCTGAAGCGAGGCCGTTTGGTGGGTGTCCAGACGGCTGGCGGTGTCGTCAGCACGGGGGCGACTTCCGTAATGGACCTTGGTACGTTGCGGCAACCATTCCGAGGTTGGTTTTCGCTCGACACCGGCCAAGACATGGAACTAAACGGTGCGATGCCGCATGTGCAATTGTGGCCATTGCCAGGTGAAATGCCCCGCGGCGTGGATCAAGTGCTGCAGCGCAGCGTACGGATGTTGACCGCAGATGTTGATCGTTATCTCAAACGGCCATCACCAAAGCTGATTAAGGCGACGCAGCGTAAAGGCAAGGGTGTTGAAAACAAACCGGAAGACCAATGAGATCTAGCCAAAATGCGAACCGTCCTAGCGTCGAGCGCGCGGACGCAGGCCCTGCGATCGAGCTTGAGTCGACAATGGTTCACCATTTCCGGAGTGTCGATGAAACGCCTAATCCGGCCGATCAAGATACCTCGGCCGATCAAGCTAGTGCGATAACGGTTTCGGCAACCCAGAATACGGCCTCAACATCAGGCCCGCGTGTTATCAGTTCGAAGCAAGACCGCGATTTGGCGACCGCAGTTGCCTTGCTGAGAGGTGGTTATCTGAGCGAAAGGCAATTGTCACAGATCACGAAGAACTGGACCGCATTTGGTAATGTGCCTTTGGTCGACCAGGCGATTCAATGCGGAATGGTTTCCGCGTCTGACGGCGACACGATTAATCGCGATACAGACAATTTACTGCTAAATGCCACTCGCCAGTCGGCGAGTTCCGGCGTGTTCTTGTCGCCATCGAAACGCGATCGCGCGCGAATGGTAAGTCTTGATCCGTCCGGAAGGATCGGCCAAATCTTGGGCGTTTCGGACGTATCGATGTTGTCGGGCGATGAGATCGAAGATCGTTCGGTCGGCGCACGATATACACTGCTAAGAAAACTGGGCCAGGGTGGATTGGGGATTGTGTGGTTGGCACGTGACGAAAATCTCCAGCGTTATGTTGCGCTTAAGGAAATCTCACGGGAGACGGCCCCAAATGATGCGGCACTGGAACACTTTCGTCGCGAGGCCGAGATTACCGGACGATTGGAACACCCCAGTATTGTACCGATCTATCAATTCGGGCGAGACGAGAAGACAGGAAAATCATTTTATGTGATGCGCTTTCTCGGCCGCAGAACATTGCAAGATGCGATTGCGGAATATCACGAGCGTCGTGATACAAACCAAGGCGATTCGATGGCGCTGCACCGATTGTTGGCTGCCTTTGTCAGCGTCTGCCATGCCGTCGGCCACGCCCATGCCCGCCAAATCATTCATCGCGATTTGAAACCTTCTAATGTTGCCTTGGATGAGTTTGATCAGGTTACGCTGTTGGATTGGGGATTGGCCAAGATTAATGATGCGACCGGTCTGTACGATGTAGGTGGACGGACCGAGCCAGGTGATCTGCACAGTATGGGATCGACGGCGATCGGGCGAGTAATCGGCACACCGTTGTATATGGCCCCTGAGCAAGCGTCTGGACGACTGGAAGAAGTCGATGCATTGACAGATGTGTACGGTCTGGGCGGTATTCTCTATGCGATCCTGACCGGATCGGGGCCTCACCAAGCGACGGTCGATTCGATGGAAACACGCGTTGGCGCTGCTGATGTGCTGGCGAGAATTGTCGCTGACTCGATCACGCCGCCTGATAAGGTGACCCCCAATGTCCCACCTGAACTGAATGCAATCTGTTTGAAGGCGCTCTCCGCAAAACCGTATCTGCGTTATGGCTCGGCGGCGGAATTGGCCGAGGATGTCCAGCGTTACATCGCCGGAACACCCGTTATGGCGTATGTCGCACCGACAAAACGTCGGGTGTCGCGATGGATGGCCAAACACCCGACGTTGACCCAAACCATTCTGTTGATGGCTTCGCTGGTGTTGATCTCCGGAATTATCGTGTGGTCAACGGCCCGCAGCGCACGGGCACAGTTGATCACCGCACGGTACAACTCGGCGGTCGAAACGGCACGCGATTTGGAGATAAACCTGCGATTCGAGGCGGACGAATTGCAACGCAATCTTCACTTCATTACCGACCTACCGATTATGAACGCCATCATCCAATCGCAACGCGACCTGGCCGACGGCGCGGACCGATTGAATGTGCCGTCTGCGGAAGCCGCATCCAGTGGCCGATCCGATACGCTGCAGATTGTCGGATTGCAAACACCGGAACAATGGATCGAACGCATGAGTGATCTGTTCGATGGTTTTTTGAATGCCAATCCGTCTTACTTGATGATGGCAAGCTGTATCGCAGAAGAGGATCGATCGTTCCGCGAATTGATGCGATCCGAACGCAGGGCCGCTGGCGCTTCGATACATCGAGTGCCCACGAAACAATTGATGATTACTGGCGGATCGTCGGATGCCAGCAGTCTGGATGCCTTGGATTCTTTGCGTCCGGGCAACTACTTATTGCTGACCAACGATCGGATCACGAAGAACATCCCAGCGAGTTCGCGTTCGCCACTGGCACTGAGCGGGATCTCAGCCACTTATGATGCCGATGGCCAATTCTTTGGTCTCAATGTCATCGAGATGGATCTACGGGGACGCTTGGAGAGCCTTTTAACAGCCGTCGCTCCGGAACATGTTAACGTCTGCGTTACTGATGCCTCAGGACGGATTGTGATGGACTTTTATGGCGGCCGGCTCAGTCATATTGGCGGTGACGAATCGATTGTTTCTAGATATCCGCAATTGAAAGATTTCTTTAAAAACACTGGCGTCGCTTCAGATCTGGGGGACGGTAAAACCTTCTTTGCGACGATGGTCGACATCGGTACGACGCCCGGCGACGCACGGGTTGGAATTGTCGTCCACCCGGTCAAGCAATAAAGTGGCGTAGGCTAAGGAGTCATCGGACGTGTATTTCATTTGGGCGACCGTATTGATTTTAGCCAATGCATTGGCATGGATCAGCAATGCGTTAACAGCCCCAGGAAACTGGTTAATCGTCGCCTTCACCGCTTTGTTCGCATGGTTTTTCCCCAGCGATGGCGAACGTGGGATCGCCTGGACAACCGTCGGCGTGCTCGCGGCCATCGCGGTGATTGGCGAAGCGGTTGAGTTTGCCGCTGGCGCAGCCGTCGCTGGAAAACGCGGCGGCAGTCGTCGCGGAATGGCACTTGCGATCGCCGGAACATTGATCGGCAGCATCGCAGGGGCGTTCGTCACTTTGCCGATTCCGATCATCGGCCCCGTCATCGGTGCGATCTTCGGCGGGGCGGGCGGAGCGTTCGGCGGTGCATGGGTCGGCGAGTATTGGAAAGGGAAGCCGTTGAAGGAAGGTTATCACATCGCCACCGGAGCGATGATTGGTCGCTTGTTGGGCACTGCAGGCAAGTTAATCTTCGGAGCCACGATGGTCGTCATCGCCGCGATTGATGCATTTGTCTGAGGCGAGCGGCAGCAATTAGGTTACCGTTTACCTACGTGGCCGCTTCATTTGGCCGGTCCAACGGTCACTCAGTAACCTTGACCAGCACATAAACGTTCGGGTCGGCGCTGACGCCGCCTAAGAGCTTCGGTTTGTCTAGTTCCAACTCCAATGCAGTCTCGATTCTAATTGACACGATATCGGACGGGCTGTCGTCTGCCCCTTCACCTTCGAGTCGTGACGAACGGTAGAGTAGGCTCATCGACACCCGCCCTTTGCCGCTTGAAGCCAGCATCGCTTCGGCCGTAATGCCGATTTCGACGTCTTTCATTTGGCGCACTGCGGGGCGGCCTTGTCCCGCCGGTATCGACCCGGTCGTCAACGAAACCAGTTTGCCAAAGTTAATCAGGCTCGGCTTTTCCTGCACCGCGGAAAACCGGATGGTATCGGCACGTCTTAGCATCCCGTCCCCTTTCATCTGCGCAAACGACTTGACCAATTGATCCTCGCTCAGATCCGCTCCGTCGGAATCACCGATCTCAAATTCGATGATTTCGATCGAGTATGAACGATTGTTTGTGATGCTTGCATGGTCGTTAACTGCATGAGATTTGTCGTCTTTAGCCTCCTGGCCGATGGTAAACGCACCGTCGAAGACAACTACCAGCAATAGAGCGATCGCGATGAATGGATAACGCATCAGAAGTGTCCCTTTTAATGTCGCAGCGATAAGGAGAGGTCGACGGTTCACCGGCAGGTGAAATCGAGCACCTCATTATGACCGGGGGGCACGGCGACACCAACCCGCTATCGTCAAAATTTTGCAGGTATGCTGTTCATCACACGACACATTCGCTTTAGGTCGCGATTTTCGTTTTACTTTTTATTGGCCGGGAAATCCAGCGATCGGTGTCGTCCTTGTTACTGAATCAACTGTTTTTGATAACGTGGAAGACGACGCGTGGACCCTGCCGAACGGTGCCGCATTTGGGGTGAATATCAGCCGCGTTTGCTGCTGATCGCTCGAGCGTGCGCCGGCGGATTGTGGGGTCGCGGTGAGGAATTGGCGAAAGATGCCGTTCAATAAGCGTTCGTCGAATTGACCGCCCAGCCCATTGTTCCCCGCGCTCCATTGGGCTGGCTGGTTCGCGTAACGCGGAACCGGCTGATTGATTGGCAACGAAGCGATCAGCGGCGGCAGCGAGAATTGGCACGCGGGCAGGTTTAAGAGAGAGTGAGTTGGTTTGTTGCGACCGATTGTGGCGACACCATTGCCTCCGAAGAGCTGACCGTTGCCTTGCGCGCACTGCCCGATCGGCAACGTGAAATCGTCGTTATGGTTCACTGGGGGAGCGATGACTTATGAGCAGATTGCAGAGCCGGTCGATTGTTCAACCAGCACGGTTCATCGACATTATGCCGCAGCATTGAAGGCACTGCNNCCCCCCCCAAGTCTGCCTAATCGTTCAAGTCAGAATCGTAAGATTTCGGGTTCACTAACTCGTTTTTAAACAGGTTCTGTGACAGGTGGAGAGGTGTATCTCAGAAGCCCCCTGCGAAGACTGGCGGGTTATCCTTGCCCTAGCAAGATACGCAGGGATGCGTAGCCATGAATGTCGTATCCAACGCTGGGAAGATATTGACCTGGCGAACAACCGGATGATCGTCAGGAGCAACAAGACGCCGCCGACGCGATACTGCCCGATCTTCCCCGAACTCCGTCCACACCTGCTGAGGGCGAGAGAAATGTCTCCGAAAAATGCCGAGTACCTGCAAACCCGGTACAGCCACGACGCAAACATTCTGACAACCTTGGAGAAAATTGTTAAGAAGGCCGGCTTAACCCCGTGGCCGAAGCTCATGCAGAACCTGAGGGCGACCCGTGAAACCGAACTCCTGGCAAACTATCCGGCCAAAGACGTCACCAGTTGGCTCGGTAATTCGCCGAGCGTAGCGAACAAACACTACGCGATGACGCTGCAAGAGAGTTTTGACCGCGCTGTCACCCAAGGTGCCAAGATCGAGGGCGTTACAACCACACCATCATCTACGCCGAAAGTAGACGAGCAAGGTGAGGGGGAGGAGGTGGCCGATTCAAAAACACCACCGAAGACACCACCGACCTTGCAGGACAATCCGCCCATAAACCCAGACACGAAAAAAGCCGATGCTGAAAAACCCGTAAATAACTGGGTATGTCTCGCATCGGCTCTTAGTGTCTTGCCCTTAAGCTACCCCGCTAGGACTCGAACCTAGAATGACTGAACCAAAATCAGTAGTGTTGCCAATTACACCACGGGGTAGGGACGCTGACTGAGTGCGGAGTCTAGCAAAGATGTTCGGTTTGCTAAAGAGGAGCCTGTACGACGTTTTTTCAGTTTTTTACTTTTTTTGGCCGTCGGGCCCAGCGGCGGTTTCGCTGGGCGCTCGACTGATCGATACGGTGAATGCTAGACGCTGCATTTCGCTGGCTAGATCGACGTTGACGACGCCAATGTCCTTGGGAAGCTTTAGTGATACCGGGGCAAAGTTTAGGATCCCGGTGATCCCGGCTTCCGCTAATTCTACTGCCACCGAAATCGCTGCTTCGGCCGGAACAGCTAGGACAGCGAGTTGGGGCTGAAGTTCACGGATTTTTTTCGACATTTCAGACGCTGCGAATATCGGTACTCCACCGATCGATGATCCAATTTGGCGTTTGTCCGCATCAAAGCCTGCGACGATGTGAAATCCCTGACGCTGCAAGCCACGATAACGCAGTAGGGCAGTGCCGAGCGAACCGACGCCGACCAATGCGACCGTCCAGGCCGTCTCAGATCCCAAAAGCGTACCAATCGTTTGGATCAACTCGCCAGTAACGTATCCAACACCGCGACGCCCGACCGCTCCAATCGCCGCTAGGTCGCGCCGAACAACGGCAGGCGATACCTCAATCAGGGTCGCCAGTTCGGAACTGTTCAGAGATCCAACCCCATTTTCACTTAACCGCTGCAGTTCGCGAAAATATAGGCTCAGTCGGCCCACAGCTGCGGACGGAATATGAACAGCGGACCCAGACGCGTTCTTCAATAGTCTGTTCCCAAGTTTATTCGACCGGACCGCATACCACTTCGGCGAGGTATGCGAAACATGATTCCATTCTACAGACGCGGCACAATCGATACCAGCGGAACGCACAGACTACCTACATGCCCCAGTCGACCCATTTTTTGCTTGAAGATTACTTTACGTAATCAACGTTTAAGCCGCAGACGATGAAACCTATGCATCGCACTCCTTTTGCTTAGTCGATAAATCTTACCACGTTCATCGTTGGAACGTCGTTAGGGGTTAGTCGAGCGGAGCGGGGAAATGAGGTGACAGCGGCCGCCCGTGGGGGGTAGTGCCGGTTGCTGCGTCCTATCAATCCAACGTACGAAAACCTTCGGAGAGAAAACATGAAAAGGCTGTGGATGATTCCTGCCTTGGCGATCACCGCGATCGCTGCAGGGGCGAATTCCGCCAGCGCCGCGTATTGCGGCGCCATCAGCTATCAAAGCTGTTGTGGCGGTTCGGTAGTGTCGGAAGGCGAGGCTATCGCCGACGGCGCTGAAGTTAGTGGCAACGTTGTCGATGGCGCTGCCAGCGGCAATGGTTCGTACACCGTGATGCGAACAGTTCGCGAAACGGTTTACGAACAGCAACAACAAACGCGTTACCGAACACGGATGGAGACCTATTACGAAGATCAGGTCGTCAACCGCACACGTATGGTTCCTGAGACCCAGACGCGTGAAGTTCAGTATACGGTGATGGTTCCTCACACCGAGCAGAAGACCCGTGAGGTCAACTACACGGTGATGGTGCCCGTTTATGAGACCAAGAGCCGAACGATCAACTACACGGTTCAAAAGCCCGTGTATGAGCAAAAGCAACGGGTCATCAACTACACCGTGATGAAGCCTGTTTATGAGCAAAAGCAACGAGTGATCAACTACACGGTTCAAAAGCCAGTGTACGAGACCAAGACTCGTGAAATCAACTACACGGTTATGAAGCCAGTGTATGAGACCAAGACTCGTGAAATCAACTACACTGTCATGAAGCCAGTGTACGAGACCAAGACTCGCACGATCAACTACACTGTTTATAACAAGGTTGTTGAGAACCGAGTTCGTACAGAAAACTACACGGTTACCAAGCCAGTTCAATACACCAAGACGATTCAAGTCGCTGGTGGTCATTGGGACACGATTACCGAAGAAGTGCCCGGTCCGGTTATCCGCCGAACCGTTCGCGAACCAGGTACTTGGACCTACGACCCTTGCACTTGCAAGTGCGTGTACTGCCCAGGCGAATGCCGAGTAGAGTGCGTACAGTGCCCACCAAAGACCATTTGCAAGAAGGTTTGGGTTCCGACCTGCGAAACCAAGGAAATCACCTGCACCAAGTACGTGACCGAGTGCTGCACTCGTGAAGTCCCGTACACGGTTTGCAAGATGGTTCCTGAGTGCCGCACCAAGACCTGCACCTACACCGTTTGCCACATGGTTCCTGAGTGCCGCACCAAGACCTGCACTTACACCGTATGCAAGATGGTTCCAGAATGCCGCACCAAGACTGTTTCGTACACCGTGTGCACCATGGTTTGCGAAAACCGTCAAAAGGTTTGCAACTACACCGTATGCAAGATGGTTCCAGAATGCCGCACGAAGGTTTGCAACTATACGGTTTGCCGTATGGAAACCGAATGCCGCACGAAGGTTTGCAACTACACCGTTTGCAAGATGGTTCCAGAATGCCGCACCAAGACCGTGTGCTACACCGTTTGCACCATGGTTCCAGAATGCCGCACCAAGACCGTTTGCACAACTGTTTGCCGCAAAGAATGCTACCAAGAGACCATCAAGGTTGCTAAGTGCCGCAAAGTTTGCGAACCATACACCGTAACGGTTTGTGTTCCTAAGGTTGTATGCCGTCAAGTGCCAGTAACCGTCTGTGCTCCAGTATGCTGCCCACCAGCATCGGCTTCGGACGCTTGCGGTTGCTAATCAGAAACGCCCGGTCAGACGCACGTAAGGCCACCCGCATCCTCTGATGCGGTGGCCGGAAACGGACCAAGCTGACTCCGAATGTGGTTTGCAGGACGCGTTGATAGGGGAGGGTGTTAGTTGTATTGCGACTAACACCCTCTTTTCATTTCTGCATCCTGCCAATCGAATGCTAAGAAATCAATGCTTTGATTGCGGTCCCATCTTGGTTGATCGCAACGGGACGACCGTCTGGCGTCGTCAATAAGCGATTGGGGTCGATACCCAGCAATCGATATATCGTCAATGCGAGATCAGAAGGTGTCACCGGAGTTTCTTTGGGGCTCTCGCCTACACGATCACTCGCCCCGATCACTTGCCCGCCTGGCACAGATCCACCGGCGATCACGGCAGTGAAAACCCGAGGCCAGTGGTCACGTCCTGACTGGGTGTTGATCTTGGGTGTCCTACCGAACTCGCCCATTACCACAACCAACGTTTCGTCCAACATGCCACGCATTTCAAGATCTTCGACCAACGCCGAAAATCCTTGATCGAATGTCGGTACTAGACCAACCCCCGTCTTCGCTCCGGCAAATCCATCGCGAAGCTGCAATGAAAGTTGGCCGTGAGTATCCCAGCCTGTGCTGGTGACCGTTACCAGGTCGACCCCGCGCTCGACCAATCGGCGTGCGAGCAAGCAGCTCTGGCCGAATGTCCTGGGGCCGTAACGTGACCGCACCGATTCTGGTTCCGAGGCCAAATCAAAGGCTGATCTAGCCTCGGGCGAGGTGATCAAGCCATACGCACGGTCATA
>DIUH01000296.1:0-573 GCA_002428205.1 Planctomycetaceae bacterium UBA6163 | reverse complement strand
CCAAGTGGCGATGTCATTGAGCGGATAATCGCCAGTCGATCTGAAATCGCGGCGGTTTTCGTCAGCATTTCTGAAAAGCGAACACCCGGCATGCGTGTGGCGATCGTTCCGAACGGGCCACGGACTTCCGCAGGGGCATCCGGTTTGGGATCAAAGGTATCGATATGGCTGGGCCCGCCGTCAAGCCAAATTAAAATGCAAGATTTCGCGCGGGGCTGCTGAGTTGGCGATGCGCCGTTTGCCAAACGCCCTGTGGGATCGACCGCCGCCAATCCGAACGCCGCCAATCCGCCGATACGGACAAAGTCACGACGACCCAAAAAATCGATTCGATTCATATTCAACCTTCTAATGGTTGTATGAGAATGCTTGGCTGTTCAAAATCGCCCACACAAAATCTTCTAACTTTTGCTTTCGCATCACTGGCTCATCGTCCTGAACGCTCTCGCACCAACGCTGCGACTCCGCTTCGGATGGCATTCGACATAAGGCCAACCGATAAAACGTTTCGATAATCTGCCGATCGCTCATACCGCTGGCGATCAATTGATGCAGACGTCCGTCGGGTGATGT
>DIUH01000298.1:3135-5611 GCA_002428205.1 Planctomycetaceae bacterium UBA6163 | reverse complement strand
ACCTTTTCCAGCGTGAACGCACCGCGGCGCCCCGGCAATATTTTCCGCCGCATCGTCACCTGGCCACGTGATGGCAAGTCGAGCGAGTGGCTGGACGGCCGGCAGGTGAAATCGCTGGGCAAATCGTCACGCACGGCGCCGCGCAGCCGCACCGCGGTATCGTTGCGAATTGTCAATTCGCACGGCAATTCGACCCCCAGCGACGCGGTCCGTGCCACCGATCGTTCCGCCAAAATGCCCCGGCGGGTTGCGGTCACCAGCAGGATCAGATCACAAACGACCAGGGTCAGGAGAAGTCCGTTCAGCAGCAGCACGGCCGCCAAAAACGACGGCAAGAATGCGGTAAACATGCTCGCGGCCAGCGAAACGCCAATCAAAATCGTCCACCACCAAGTCGGATAAACCTTCATCCGCCAGGCGATCAAGGCGATCGGCGATGTCAGTGCGATCAACACCAGCCACGGCCACTGCGAAGCGAATTGCAATGTCTCGGCTTGGGCAACCATCGGCGATGCGATCAACAAAAGGGGGAACAGTGGTGGATACATTCCCAAGTTTAGACGGTCTCAGCAGGTTTCGCGATCACCAGTCAGTCGCTGCCCCCAAAACGCTCCGCTTTCAATCCGGAAGTGTCAGCGTCCCCGTCTCATTGGTGAAAGCGATTTTGCAACTCGGCAGCGCAGCGGAAAGCTCGCCTAGATAACCGTCTCGATTTTCAAGAAAACGCGGGCGAGTGCGTCAACGCGGATTTTGATTTGAGGCATTCACTCGGTTGCTGGGCTGTTGATTTAATGTCTTATTGCGAAACTAGTGGCGGCATCACAACCCGACGCGTGAGCGCGGGGCAGCGTCAGGTCCCTCGCTCACGCGTCGGGTTAATAAATCAACAGCCCGCCCAGCCACGGGCAAAGGTTTGTTCAAACGCCAAATAGCGCGTCGGACGATCCACGGTGCCAGGTGCATGCCTCGCATCAGCCACCGCGAGGAAGAAGGCGAAGCAAGCGATTGACTCAGCGCCCGACAAATCCATTGACGCTTTCGCATCATCGCCGCGTAGGTGTCACACCACTGTTGGCCGAGATCAAGGTTGACGCGATCGCCGTCGATGCAATCGGCCGCAGCGATCCCGGTGCCAATCGCCCACGCCATGCCTTCGCCGGTGAACGGTTCGACATAACCTGCCGCGTCACCGATAGCTAACAGTCGTCCGCTACCCGCCCGCCGCTGGCGATGCAGCGGTGGTGTAGTCATTAGGCTTGTGGCTAATTCCTGGGGCAAAGTTCCTAAGGACGACGAAGCGAGAATCGAATTGATCTGGTTCAAGATTTCTGCCCGACCACTTTTAAGCGATTCGCCGCCTGTTTCGCTGAACTTTTCTTTCCGCAGCGCAGCGGCAACGTCGATCCTTCCATCTTCCAACTGAACCAACCCGACGTAACCTTGATCGCCACAAATCATGTGAATCGTCTGCGGAGCGACGCCCGTCAGTTCATCAACGACAATCCCGGCCCCCAGCGGCCCCGAAGGCTCTTGGATCCAAGGCAACCAACGCGACACACCGCCACCACTGAGACCGGTCGCAAGCAAGGCAACATCAAACGCCTCATCGCGGCTAGCATCCGACAGTCGCACAACGACCGACTTCGCAGTCACATCGACAATCCTTGCATCGCAATTCGTCCTCATTTCGATGCCGCGACTTCTCGCTTCATCAATCAGTGCGACATCCATCCGCGTGCGGCTGACCGCGATACCGCCGGGCAGACTGGCGTCGATCTTGCGACCACCGTTTTCGAGCTTCCAATAACGCAGTTCACCAGCGACCAAGTCGCGAACCGTTTGATCACAACGAACGAGGGCCAATCCGCCGATCGCCGCCAAATTCAAACAACAGCCACAAACTTTCGGCCTCGGGAAATCCGACCGATCGACCCATAGAACGCTTCGCCCTTGATCATGCAAACGCATCGCCGCTGCGGCACCGGCGGGCCCGGCACCAATCACAATCACGCGGTGGATCGACCGAATGTCATTTACTTTTACTGTGGATTGCGGTGCTATCACAAAATCGGCCGAGTTAACTTTTTCTTAGTCTTGCCAAAAACTGATCAACCGGCAAAGTGTTTAAAACGTCACCGGCGGTCAACCCCGCGCGTCTGGCTTGCTTGATGCCGTAACGCATGACGTCCAGCCCATCGGTGCTATGTGCATCGGTACTGATCGCGATCGGAATTCCCAAACGTTTTGCTGCTGAGGCGTGAGTGTCGTTCAAATCAAGTCTGGCGGGATTCGCATTCAATTCCAATAACACACCATTTTCGACTGCCGCTTTCATCACGGCGTCCAAATCGACGTCGTAAGGATCACGACGATTGATCAATCGCCCCGTCGGGTGCGCGATGCAGTCGACGTTAGGATTCTCGATCGCGCCAAGAATTCGGTCGGTGATTTGTTGACGGCTTTGACGTTGTCCATA
>DIUH01000298.1:0-3120 GCA_002428205.1 Planctomycetaceae bacterium UBA6163 | reverse complement strand
TGTTGATTTCATCGATCATCCGCCACTGGTCGAGCAATCGATCGGCATCCAGCCCATGAGCCATCGAAACTCGTTTGCTGTGGTCGGTGATCGCAATGTATTGAAGTCCGCGCGAAATCGCCGCATCGGCCATTTCGCGGATGGTCGCCGTGCCATCGCTGGCGCTGGTGTGCATATGCAAGTCGCCGACCATGGCATCGACGGTGATCAAGTCGGGTAAGCGATCTTTTTCGGCCCATTCAAACTCGTTTCGATCCTCGCGCAGCTCCGGCGGGATCAATGGCAACCCGACTGCGGCATAGACTTCTGCTTCGGATTGACCACCGATTCGCTGTTCGTCCGATTCACGAAAGACGCCATACTCGTTGATCTTCAAACCCTTGGCCTGGGCCATTCGTCGCAAGCGGACGTTGTGTTCTTTGCTGCCGGTAAAATACTGCAGCGCGGCGCCGAATTGTTCGTCTTCGACCAATCGCATGTCGACTTGAAACGCTTTGCCGATACGAATCGAAATCTTCTTCTCTTCGCCACGGGCGATCGTTTGCGAGCGATCGGGATAAGATTCAAAATGATCCATCGCGGCTTGGCGATCGGTGGCGACGACCAACACATCGAGATCGCCGACCGTTTCGCGACCGCGGCGATAGCTGCCGGCTAGCTCTAACTGCTTTACCGCTTTGCAAGTCGCCATATGATCGCGAATCGACTGGGCCAGCGCATCCGCTTCGGCCCAGTAGACGCGCTGGCCAGCGGCTTGGGCGATCTGCAACCCGTCGAGAATCATCTGCTGGGTCTTGGCGCCAAACCCTTTCAGCTTCGCAACCGAACCGGCTTCGCACGCCGCACGCAGGGCGTCGAGCGAATCGATCCCGAGTTCGCTGTGCAGACGCGACGCTTTCTTGGCACCCAACCCCGGCACCCGCACCATTGCGATCACGCTGTCAGGGATCTCTTCGCGGAGCGACTCTAATTGTGGCAACGTGCCGGTCTCGACCAACACGGCCGATTTCTCGGCTAGCGTTTCGCCGATGCCGGGGATGTCCGCGAGGTTTCGTTGTGGGTCGGCGAGGATCGTCGCAACCGATTCGCTGAGGTCTCGAATCGCGTGCGCACCGTTGCGATAAGCACGGATGCGAAACGGATTCTCGCCACGAAACTCTAACAAGTCCGCTAATTCATCAAAGACATCCGCGATCCGTGAATTGTCCAATTCCTCTCTACCCTTTCTGATGTGCCTGATTTAGGAACGTGCGGGAAATAAGTGTCCGGTACCTTTTGCGAGGNNACACTTATTTCCCGCTCACTGCTTAACGGTTTAACCAACCCGACACTTCGGGCCAAACTTTGTTGGTTGCCGTGTAGGTGGCCATTGCCAGCAGAGTTATAAACCCGACCGCTCCGAGCGTGTTTAACAGCCAACCGTTGCAATGATTGCCCATCACGTCACGTCGATTGCCAAGGTAAAGCAACACGCCGGCAACCAACGGAGACGCGATGACGGTAACGGCTTGGCCGAAAACGATTGCCGGCATCGGTTTGGTTCCCGAACTGATCGTAATCAGAGCAACGATCATACCCACCAACAAGACGGCGGTGGTTGCTAATCTGGGGATCAATTGACGCGGGTCGCTGCCCCCTCCCAGGCCATCAGACAGCACAAATCCACCGACCATCGAATTGACCAGGAACGAAGAATAGGCGGCGGAGAAAAGTCCGATGCTAAAGACGACGCGTCCCATCGTGCCGAAAATGGTCAAGCCCGCGGCGATATCGCGAGTTTCCTTGATCTCCACGCCGCGAAGTGCTCCTGCAGCGGTCGAAACCAACATTAATGTAATCAACATCATCAGGATGGCACCGACACGTGCGTCGATCAATCCGCTTGATAACTCTCGCTCCGTCCACCCTTTTTGACGCACCAAGTAGGCCTGGTAATAAGCTCCTGAAATCACCAGCGTCGTGCCGATCATGCCTAGCAGTGACAGATCAATGGGTGATTCCCCCACACCACCGCCCCACAGCAGATGGATCGGTGGCACCAAACCTTTTAACAACTCCAAAATGTCTGGGCGAGCAAAGGCAAGGTTGATCGCAAAGCTGACCAGCATGACACCGACAAATACTGCCATCAACCGTTCGAGCGCTTTGTATAAGTTTTCAAACGCAAACAAAAACGAGATCGCCAGAATATTGAAGAGGACCACCAGGTGCCACATCTGCAAACCGGGCACTTTGGAAATCGAGGTTTCAAACTCCGCCATCGCGGCGTAAATCCCAATGTTGTTCCCGAACTGGAACGCCGCGGCCATGAAGAAGACACACGAGCTTAAGAACACGGCCAACCACCTTCCTAAGTGTTTCGCAATCAGCGAACCGTTGGACGCTCCAGCGACCGCGCCGATGCGAGCGGACATCGTCATGAATGTCAACATCATGATGACCGAGAAGACGACGACCCACAGCATCGAATATCCATACTTCGCGCCGACCTGCGAACTGGTCGTGATACTGCCTGGGCCGATCACGACACATGCCGTGATTAGCCCCGGCCCAATGCGGTGATACCAACGCACATTTGATACGGCGTCGGTTGCGGTTGTGCCAATCGTCGGGGCGGTTACGTCTGTCATGAAATCGCGTGGTTGTGAGGTGAGTGTCGATCAACAAGGAACGAATCGAACAGGAATCCGATCTTTATTTTTTGCCATCGATCAAAGCGATCGGAAACAGGTCCGAACGGCGATGTTCTTTCGCCATCATCGCTTCCAGTTTCTCAACAATTGCCGGGTTCTGGTCGGCAACGTCGGTGGTTTCCGCCGGATCGGACTGCAGGTTATAAAGTTCTGTTTTGACCGGTTTGGGGTTGGCACGATCTTTGGGTCGGGGATGAAGGCCGGTGCGAATCGCTTTCCAGTTTCCGACACGGATCGATTGTTGGCCACCGTAGCCGGGAAACTCGCGATACAGCGATTCACGTGGCGGTTGCGATTGCCCCAGCAGTGTCGGCAATAGACTAATGCCATCGATATCGCCAGGTATCGACACGCCGGTCGCAGTGGTGCCCGTGGAAGCCATTTCCGCAAACGTCGGCAACCAATCTTCGAAACCCGAAACGCGATC
>DIUH01000351.1 GCA_002428205.1 Planctomycetaceae bacterium UBA6163 | reverse complement strand
TGATTCTGCATCTCCTTCGTCTTCCAAACCAATTGCGGCTGGCGGTCGACAAATTGATAAAGCGCACCGCCGCGGTTATATCCTGACGATAAAAACATCCGGTCACCACTCAGAATCGGGTCTGCCGCGTTACAGTTAAAACTCGTCAACCAACGCTCGCTCCAAAGCTTTTCGCCCGATCGGATATCAACGCCAATGTACGCGCGAGAAGAGGCAAAGATGGCGGTCGTTGGTTGAGCATCGGGGACCAGCACCGGCGTGGCGTAGCCTGATTCACGATCCGCCGAACTCCATAAAATGGTTCCGTCCATCTTGTTCACAGCCACACCCGCTTCGCCGGCGTTGACCAATAATCGATCGTCGACCACGACAGGCGATCCGGCGAAACCCCATCCCGGCAAACGGACTTCGGCCTCGTCGGCGATTTGTCGGTGCCAGACCAATTCGCCCGTGGCACAGGCTAGACAAAATAGATCGCCACTGCGACCGAGCACATACAACCGGTCGCCATCGATCGTCGGCGTTGACGTCGGGCCGCCTTCAAAGTCGCGATCGTCCAGCGCGGCCTCATAACCGTATCGCCACACCTCGCTCCCATCAGCAACGGAGAGACAAACGACCACATCCCGGCCATCTTGGTGTCCGATCGTAAACGCGTTATTGCCGTCAACGACGATTGACGAAAATCCGGTGCCGACCGATTGTCGCCAGGCAATGTTCGGTTTTTCGCCGGGCCACTCAGCCGACCATCCAGACTCGCGTGAAATCCCATCCATCTTCGGGCCACGCCATCGATACCAATCCTCACCACTGGCGATGCTTGCCGTCCCCAAAACCAACAATAGAACCGCCGTAATGCCCCGGATGCACCGAAAAGGCTTGGTAGGCTTTGCCCGAAAAGGGGTCTGACCCTTTGGAAGCAAGCCATTCTTACCCGGGTTTCGGTTCTTGCCGGAGAGGGCCAGCCCCCTTTTCGGATAAAGCTTAGGGATGTTCAACATAAAACGCCAAAAACCAAAACAAAAAAAACGAACTCAATCCTTCGGGAATTGGACGATCAGTAGGCGTTGTTCTTCGATAATGATCGGCAAAGGAACCGGAGGCAAAAAACGCAACACGATCTGGTCGGAATCGACTCGGATCAACGTCGCCTCAGTCACTATAGTTCGTCCGCACTGAAACTCGATCGATGTTTCGACACCACGTTTAAACCAAGCAGACTTTGCTTCGCTAGTAGGCACTCGCCCGCCACCTTCGGAAAGTTCCAAAACAGAACACTTGGAGCCATTGACCGACATGATTGGTTGAACACCCGCCGGATATTCGATTCGATAAAAGCCGCGTCTTTGGCTGGTCATCGTTGATTCAGCTGCAGTTCAGGAGTGATAAAACCGATTGACGGAAAACACATCGCGCAAGCCCGCCCAACTGACGGATGCAATGCCGCAGCGATTCCGCATCGAGCTCGATTACCCCAAGAATAGCAGATCGTACCGGCGAACAGGACGGGGGGGGAGAAAGCTTGGCTAACTGAAGCGTCGAATCGTTGCCAGCCAGACACTCCGCAATACGCACCGAAACATCTGGCCAGCAAAAGCCGCGAAACGCCGAGCCACGGTGGGTCAAGATCGCGGTTCAAGATCGCGTCACGGCTGTGCCGGTTCGGCGCCACCGTCTGCGTCGCCTGGCGTCCGAGGTGCCAACGGTACAGCTGTATCGCTTTTTCGTCGCCGGTCGATCGCTTCGGCCGCATCACCCACAATCCGTTTCGACTCTTCCACAAACGCCGAAGTGTCTTCTTGAACTTTGTCGGTATCGATCTGCACGGCTGGGTCGCCATCAGGCGAAAAGAACCTCAGCCAACCGATCGCCACGAGAATCAGGATCAAAAATGCAACGATGATCACGGCACGCATAAACGAACCTCCCACCAAAGAATGAAATCGGGTGCCAGTGACGCACCATTCGCCAAAATAGTGCCTAGCATTAAACAACAGTTCGTTATAAGTGAAGCAATTGCCATGCCGCCCATTTAAGTCTTGGGTGGTACATGGATTGCACCTCTTACCTGTTCTGCGTTGGAACAAACCAGCGATCCGTGCGAGCAAACCTTCGTTTCTCAGCGCCGCAGGTCGCTGAAAACACTCAATGGACAAAGTCATGAACCCTGTAGAAACGTCCAAAAAACTCGTCGACCTAATGCATCACTTTGAGAACGCCATGTTGGTGACACACGACGGCACACGACTCGACGCGCGGCCGATGGCAATCGCGAAGGTGGAAGACGACGGAAGTCTTTGGTTTGTGACTGATCGCCAATCAAGCAAAGTGATGGAGATTAAAGCTTCGACCGATGTCGGCGTTACGATGCAAGACAGCGACCAATTTGTCTATCTCGCAGCCGACGCCTCCGTCATCGACAACCGTGTGATGTTAGAAAAACTGTGGAAAGATTCCTGGCGGACCTGGTTTCCAGACGGAGTCGAAGATCCGGAGATTGTGCTATTACACATCATCCCTCGAACAGGTGAATACTGGGACAAGGCGGGCTTGAGTGGATGGAAGTATGTAACAAAAGCCGGGTTAGCATATTCCGAAAACTCACCCCCCGTGATCGATGATGAAGTTAATTCGAAAGTGTAGTTGCGTGGCCGCTGAACATCGAATTCGAGAGACTTGTTCTTTGGAACAGAAATTGCGGCTAATGGTCTAAAAATTAAAACGAACAAAGAGTTCGGTAAAAGCAACATATCTTTATAGCCAGGGCAAAAAGAATGAAGTCGCATTGGAATAACCGACGTGGATTAGTCAAATACGGCATCGCCTACTTGTTGGGGGTTCCAATCACACTGCTGGTAATCATTTTCATCATCTCCCGCGGGTGCGCATGAGCGATCGTGCCATCGCTCTCTGAAAATCATCGCTCTCGCATCGCGAAAATCATCGCTCTCGCATCGCGTTCAGACGCAAACTGCCATGAACTCGTGTAAGATTTAAATCGATCAACTGGTCGACTTAAGGCATCCGCTGGCCACTGCCTTGCGGTTTTACATGAGTTAACAATCAAGCGAGCTTCCGTGGCTTACAATCGTCGTCGTTTTTTGAGTTCAGTTGCCGCAATGTCGGCTAGCGGTTGGCTTTCTGCGGATGCCGTCAAGTTGCTTGCGGAACAGTCTGCCGAAGGTCCTGGTGGCCGATCGACCGGATCCACGACAAGCGAACTGCGCACCGATGTGGTGATCCTGGGTGGCGGTCTAGGCGGTTGTGCGGCGGCCCTGAGCGTTCTGCGTGATGGGTTGCGGGTCGTAATGACGGAAGAAACCGACTGGATCGGTGGGCAATTGACGTCCCAGGCCGTTCCGCCAGACGAACATAGCAAGATAGAGACTCATGGGGCGAACGCCTCGTATCGCCAGTTGCGGACACGCATTCGCGACTACTATCGTGATCATTATCCTTTAACCGATGCTGCACGGAACAACCCGCTATTGAACCCGGGAAACGGCAGTGTGTCGCGGTTATGTCATGAGCCACGTGTCGCCCTTGCGGTGCTGTTGCAATGGTTCGCGCCGTGGATCAGCAGTGGCCAATTGACGCTCTTGCTCGAACACCGCTTGGTGGCTGCTGACGTTAGTGCGGATCATGTTAATTCAATTTCGGTCAAATCAACCCGCAGTGGCAATCACCGCACACTCGTTGCGCCGTACTTCATCGATGCGACTGAACTCGGCGACGCCCTCCCACTGACCAACACCGAGTTCGTCACAGGAGCTGAATCGAAGGCCGAGACGGGCGAGATGCATGCATTGGAAAACGCCGATCCGGCAAATCAACAAGCCTTCACGATGTGTTTTGCGATCGACCATGTTGCAGGTGAAGATCATCGGATTGACAAGCCGGCGGAATATGATTTTTGGAAATCGTATGTACCAGATTTGACGCCTCCTTGGCCCGGCAAACTGCTCGACTTCACTTATACTCATCCCAGCACCGGAGTGCCCAAAACGCTCGGTTTTGATCCCACCGGAAAACGTCCCGGCGGTGTTATCAATTTATGGACCTATCGAAGATTGATAGATGTGTCGCAGTTTCAAGACGGGGCTTACAAGGGCGACATCATTCTAGTGAATTGGCCGCAAAATGATTACTTACTGGGCAACCTGGTCGGTGTCACAGACCAACAGCGTCAGCAAGCGATCGCACGGGCCACCCAATTGAGCCTGTCATTGATGTATTGGTTGCAGACCGAGGCGCCGCGTCCCGACGGTGGCCAAGGTTTTCCCGGCCTGCGGTTGCGCGATGATTTGTTGGGAACCGAAACCGGGGTCGCCAAATATCCGTACGTCCGCGAGTCGCGGCGAATCCGTGCCATGTTCACCGTTCTGGAGCAACACGTCGGTCGCGAGCAACGTGCGCTGATCACCGGCGACAGTGGCAACGGCTTGCGAGCGGCCAGCTTTACCGATTCCGTCGGGGTGGGCAGTTACGCGATCGATTTGCACCCCACAACCGCAGGCAATAACTACATCGACTTTGCCACCCTGCCATTTGAAGTTCCGCTCGGTGCCCTGATTCCACAGCGGGTTTCAAACTTGATCGCCGCTTGCAAAAACATCGGTGTGACACATATGACCGGCGGTTGCTACCGATTGCATCCCGTAGAATGGGGTATCGGCGAGGCAGCCGGCGGTCTTGCCAGCCAGGCGATCAGAACGCAGCGAACACCTCGCGAAATCCGCGAACTGCCTCTGCAATTGGCCAACTTTCAATCCAAACTGCAATCGCAGGGCGTTGAAATACGTTGGCCGAACTAAAGCATCAGACTAGTACTTTTTAGGCAAAGGCTCTCGCCCCCCAGGCACAGGGGATCAGGCTCGCCAGCGGCAGAAAAGATTGACACCAAGGGCCGTGGACGCTAGGCTCTACGTTGAAGACCGGGTCGTTTCCGTCTGTTTTGGTTTCGGAATCACCTAATCCTTACCCTGCCTACCCACCCACCTTGATCAGTTGCGACCTGCGTGTGCAACTGTCGTTGTAAATCCCGTGATTAAGGTTTCGTCGGGGCGCGTTGCGTCGAGCCCACGAGAGACGATTCGCGCGGCAAAGCACATAGCGTTCGCGGAACTTGGCTAACCCATAAAGTTCAATGCTCCAGCCAAACATTTATTCCCGCCTGTCAGTCATTTATCGAAATTATCCATGAATTGCAGCGAAACCATACTTTTTTCAGGGGCCGCTCAAGTGAAATCTGTGTCCATCGGGGAATGTTCGAACTCAAAAGCTTTAGCCCAGGCGGTCCGTTGCCTTTCTTGGCGCCTGGCTTTCGCTGCCCCACTTTTGGTGTCCCTGTTGATGCTTTGCACCATCACGGACTCTCTTGCGGATGACCTACCCGTACCCGCTGAGTCCGCTGGCTTTACGGAGCCCGCGCCCAGTGACTCAGCGCCCATCGCATTGGCGGACGGATCCCAACCGATCGATCCATCGTCGGTGAAGTCCGTCAGTGACGAAGACGCTCCGACCGAACCGAATCCGACGCTCAAGCCCGGCGATGTCCGTTTTCGTTTCTCGTTCAGTGGCGCTCCCTGGCGAGAAGTTCTTAATTGGCTGGCGGACGAATCGGGTATGGCGTTGCATGTCGGCGATTTGCCCGCCGGCAGTTTCACCTATTCCGACCCGAGTGACTTCACGATCGATGAAGCGATTTCGCGAATTAACCTGTTCCTGATCCCGCAAGGCTATTCGATTGTTAAGCGCGGCACATTGCTTTCAGCCATCAGCTTGGTCGACCCTCGCAGTCTGCAGCAACTTGATGCACTTGCGACCCCTACACCCGTCACCGAATTGGATCAACGATCCGAACACGAGATCGTTAAATGCATGGTGCCGTTAGGGAAGGTGGTCGCCGACGAGGCACTTGCCGAATTAAAACCCTTGTCGCTGATGATCGCGCCCGTGCTGTTGCCAAAGTCGAATCAATTGATTGTGACAGAGACCGCCGGCAAGGTGAAAAGTGTGCTTGCGGTTTTGCAAGCATTGGATGTACCCGAAACCGAATCGATTGTGCGGCGGTTTGAACTGCGTCACGTTGACGTGGCGACGGTGATGATGGTCGCGGGATCGCATATCGGCCTGGCGTCGGGGGCAACCGAAGGCCCAGAGATCAGCATTTCGACCGACTTCAGTGGCCAAAATCTTTTTGTGACAGGATTACCCGATAAGGTTAATCGACTTGAATCCTTCATAAAGATTTTGGATGTCTCCGATGAAACGGCCAAGCCGACTACGGATATGAAGTTACGTTCCTACCCGATCACGGGTGACAACTTGCAAGATGTTTATAATGTTTTGCAAACGATCCTCGAAGGAAACTCATTGCGATTGTCGATGCAGCCGAGCACGAAAAGTATCGTCGCTTATGCAGATGATTCCATACATCAAGTGATCGACACCACGATCAAAGAAATGCAGGCACCCGCGATCGATTTCGCGGTGATCGATCTCAATAGCATTGATCCCTATTTCGTTGTCAATCTGATTGGCGAAATGTTTAAGACAACCGACTCGTTATCAACTTCTCGAGACCGACGCGGTGGCGATGAAGTATTACCACCGGGGCCAAAGGTTGACGCCGATCCGGGCAATCGACGTTTGTTTGTCCGCGGCACGACAGCCCAAATCGATCAAATCAAACAGATGGTCGCAAATCTTGATGTTCGCAAAGCGATTGGCCAACCGATTCGCGTTTTGCCGCTTCGCGGTCAAAGTCGCCAACAGGTTCTGGAAACCGCGGGGCGAATCTGGCAGGGTGATAATCGCGTTTTGATTTTGCCCCCTGCCGATTTCATGCCAGACCAACCAGGGCCGATCGAACGGGTGATTCATTCGGATTCCCCAAACGGTCGCCCCGTATCTGCGCCGATCAAGGTGCCATCCGGACCTGAAGATCGATTCGAAGCCGGGGGCATCCCGCACCTCAAGCCACTCGACACTGACGCTATCGATGCCGCGGAAGCTCTCGTATCGGTAACTACAGAGACTGTTGACGGTGAATGTGTCACAACAACGCCGACAAAACAAACAAAAGACTCTGCGATTCGAGGGCAATTGATTCCCGAGGGAATCATGCTGCAATCCAATGACCTTGATGCGCTCGATCGGTTCCAGAATCACCTACTGGAAGTTGCCGAATCGGCTCGCAAAACACCTTCACCGCCAGTCATTTACTATCTCAAGTATGTTAACGCCGAAGATGCTGTAAAAATGCTGGCCGACTTGCTCGATGGGGGGCGATCGTTGGCACCTCCGGTCGGCGGTACGCTGATCAATGGTGGATCGACGCGATTTACGAGCGGTTCATACACAGGCAGTTTGACCTGGAACAAAGAAGGGGTAACGACCGTAACCGCCGGCACGGCAACGATCGTTTCCGATGCGCGACTGAATCGTTTGATCGTCCAAGGGACAACCGAAGATATCGCTGTGATCGACGAGTATATGAAGATTGTCGATAAGGGCAGCAGCATTACGGATATCGAAACTTTCGGCCGATCACACGTCATCGAACTGACCTACACTAAGGCGACCGAAGTTGCAGAGATGATCAAGCAGGCGTTCGCCAATCGGATCGTTGCCAACCCACAAGCCCCCCAGCAAAGCGGTCAATCCGAAAACCGCGCGACCGACACACGATCCAACGATTCCAGTCGTTCGGTGGATGATCAACGTCGTGAAGTTGCCGAAAAACCGACGCGGGGACGAATGCCTGGGATGACCGTGGCCGCACACGAACCGAGCAACTCAATCGTGATCACCGCACCCGACGCGTTGTTCGCCGAAGTTGAACTATTGGTCAAGTCGATCGATTCAAAGAGCGAACAGGTTGTCGAAGTGATTCCTGCAAAGGACGGCGTTGACCTGGAAATGATCCTACGAACTCTCAATGGCGAATCGGTTGATACCAGCCGCAATTCCCGCCGCAATGATTCTTCGCGAAGCCGATCCCGTGATGACTCGCGCCGCCAACGTTAGTTTGTGATGAAACAGCGGTCGTATTAATGACGGCCCATTCGATCGACTCTGCTCGGTACGTGTGCCCTGATGAATATCCCCGTAGTTTTACATTCGAAATTGTACGTCAATCTGTTACGGATCTTTGTCGTCTCATGTTTGTCGGCAGGCGGACTTGTCGGGTCGGCACACGCACAGTCCGAATGGGTAAAGCGGCTAGACGCCAATAACAATAATTACATCGAGCCAAACGAATTAAGCGATCGCTCGCGAGCCTTCTTTGATCGTTTCGCCAGTGAGGCGGGCATCGACCTCAATCGGACAAACTCGGTGGCAAGACTAGAAGAAGCCGCTCGAAGGTATTTTGACAAGCGCAGGCGAGACTCATCCTCGAACAACGTCACACCTCAAGCAACGTCAACTATCAAGGGTTTCGAACCAGACGATCGTCGGCCGGTAGTCGCCGAGTTCGGAAGCCCCCAGGTCCGTTATCCTTATACAAAGAATCATCTTAACGACGCCCAGGAACTTCTAAGTCGGTATGATCGAAATCGTGATGGTGTACTCACGTTTGATGAAATCGACCCTAGTCGGTGGCGTGGACCAACCCCGCAGGAATGCGACTTAGATCGCGACGGTAAACTGACTCTCGTCGAACTTGCACAGCGATATTCGCGTCGCGAAGCGATTGATAAGCAAGCGGAAATCATCCGCCAGTTTGCGGCCAGTCAGAGCCAATCTGCCTCATCGACTTCCTCTTCGATTGTTCGGCGGTCGGATGATCGTGGCAGTTACGAACGTGGCCCACGTGGTTCTTCACAAGCCGATCGTGGCAGTCGAGCGCTCGCGTACAGCATTATCGAACGGTTTGACACCAATAAGAATGGCACGCTTGAGCCTCGCGAAATGGCCGGCGTCGGAATCGATATCGCCAAAGCCGATTACAATCGCGATGGACGCGTCGACCGAAACGAACTGGGTGACCACTTGTTTCAAGAAATGGAACGAGAGGGCAACGACTTGTCTGAGTTGTTGCCGACCTGGTTTTTTGAACGCGACCTGAATGATGACGGTCAAATCGAAATGGCGGAGTTTACCGATCAGTGGGATGCTGATAAGGCGGATGAGTTCGCGATGTATGACTCCAATAACGACGGCATCATCACGCCTGATGAGATTCTTAGTTCAAAACAAATCATGGGCGGTAATTATGCCAGCCAGGAAGCCAAGGTGTTGCTGCCTCGCAGTGTCGTCGTTTCCGAAATCCAAGTCGACGAAAGCGTGATCATCGGCGATTTAAACGTACAACTCTCTATCACCCATAGCTTCACCGAACAACTTGATGGTTACCTGATCAGCCCCGAAGGCCAACGCATCGAATTATTCGCTGGCGTTGGTGGCAGCGATGATCACTTTGATCGTACCGTTTTTGATGACGATACCTCAATCAGCATTACCCGATCGCGACCGCCCTTTCGAGGCAGCTTTCAACCCGGTGCGGTCATCAAACGACAACCCAGCTTAAGCTCTTTAAAGGGTAAGAACTTGCAGGGCGTCTGGCAGTTGATGATTCGTTCAAGCCGCAGCGATCGCGCCGGGGTACTACACGACTGGGCACTGATTGTTAAACCCGATCAATCATCAATCGATACAATGCTAGATAAGCCTGCGGCTACCGTTTCACAGCCAACACCCGCCGACGGACAGTCGGCACAAACAGCAACCGCTGGCCCGGCGGTTGACAGTCCCTCGGCAAACCCACCACAAAGCAACTTTGGGCGCCCCGACGGCGGGTATCGCGACCGATATTCTCGCGGACGCAGTCAGTAGGCACCGCAACTATTACATCGCCACAGCATTCGGCTTTCAGGTGAACAACGCCTGAACGACTTTGCCTGATGCAATCTGATGTGGTCGCCCTTCACGATCGGGTAAAACCATGTCAGTTTGCAATCCTAAAGCATGCAGCACCGTTGTGCCGAAATCCTGCGGCGTGACCGGGTCGACTTCTGGATAAGCTGCGGTTGCATCGCTGGCGCCATAAACAAGTCCACCCCGAATGCCGCCGCCAGCCATCAATCCGCTGTAGCAGAATGGCCAATGTTCACGGCCCGCATTGGCTGGTGTGATCTGAGGCCGCCGACCGAACTCACCCACCCAAACCACCAAGGTATCTTCTAACATTCCGCGCGATTCTAAGTCTTCTAGTAACGCAGTCAGTGCCTGGTCCGATGGTGGTATCAGGTCATTTTTCAAACGATTGAAGTTATCACCGTGGGTGTCCCAGAAATTCTTGCCATCATTGTGCCAATTTACTGAAACCATCGGCACACCGTGTTCAATCAATCGCCGTGCCATCAGGACCGATTGCCCATGGATGTTTCGCCCATAACGTTCACGAATCTTTTCAGGCTCTTTACTTAAATCGAACGCGCTTCGTACACCGGCGGATGTCAACAACTCATAAGCACGTTTTTGGTGATCACGCAAACCGGCAACCTCCATTGAGGTTGCAACACCGGCGCGATATTGGTCGAACGATCTCAATAATTCGAACCGCGACTCCAATCGCTGCAGCGTCATGTCAGCGGGCAGCGAAAACGCGGCGGGTTTCCAATCGGCCGCATTCGGGTCACCACCGAGCAACAATCCGTCGTGGCTGGGACCGAGCCAACCGCCGTGTTGTCCAGGTGCCTCTCCCCCAGGAGCCGCCGGGTGATAGGCCTTCCACGGCAATGTCACGAATGAGGGCAACCCGTTTTTGCATGGCCTAAGACGCGACATCAAGGCACCGATATGGGGCGAGTCCTTGTCACTCGGCGGTGTCGCATCGCTCTTTAAAACAGGTGCGGGCTGCCCCGTCACGGTAGCATGGCCACTGGATAAGTGAGCAGGGTCGTCATGAGTGAGCGAACGGATGAGTGCGATTTTGTCGGTGTGTTGAGCCAGTTTGGTGAAGTGTTCACAGATCTGCATACCAGGGACGCAGGTCGAAATCGGCTTGAATGGACCGCGTACTTCATCGGGTGCGTTAGGCTTTAAATCGAATGTATCAAGCTGGCTTGGGCCACCCCACATGAACAAAAAGATGCAGGCTTTCGCAGGACGCGATCTCGCCAGACCGCTAGTACCGGCCGCCGACGCCTGAGCCGATCCAACACCCAAACGCAACCAGTCGGCCGTTGTGACCCCCAACGTGCCAAGCATTCCGGCCTGCAACAAACTGCGTCTCGAAAGCAGCCGATTGCTTCGACGAAAGTCTTCACAGCCCAACAAATTTTGCTGGCTGATGGAGCGTGTTTTTCGTGACATGGCAACGATGTCGGCAGGAGGAAAGGCGGTGGGATTGTCGCGTTAGCGCGGGCCGGAGTACGGACTGATCAGTTTAACGCAATTCTACAGGTTGTGGGGATGCCAATCTTTGCAGCACCTCCAAGGCATCAGCACTGGCCGATCGGTGCAACGACTCGGCGACACTCGGATCAAAGCCATCTTGTCGCCAGGCCTCCAAAGCGTCAGCGACTGCTCGCAATTGCTGACGCTCGAGTGGCAATGTCTCTTTCCAAATCGCCGGCAAACCGTCGGTTGTCATCACGAATACTCGCTTTTTTTGCTCTGTTCCATCGGGCACAACTTCCACATACGCGGCGTCTCGCAAACGCCTTGCCGCATCGCAAAGAGGACTCGTCTTGTCACCCGACAACTCCGCAGCCACGCCCGGAACTGCGGCCCAACAAGGCACGGCGAGCGTAAAGGCAGGTTCGCCTAACATCACCCACATCGTCGTCAATCGATGGTCTTCGCCAGGCTTTACCCCATGAAAAACCGCCGCCGAAACGCTGGTCCGACGACTGATCGTATGAGACGTATCGACGCTTGCCGGCAGAGCCCCCATATCGCCATTGACCGAACCACAAATCGCATGACCATCCATGTCGGCTAAGTCTCGCGTGTTGTGCTGCAACAGGTATTCAACGGACACACCGCCATCGGCAATCGCCATCTCCACCAATTGGCAGCCTCGCAGAAATCTTCCACCAGAGTAAAGCTTATTGATCCCCTCTCGATCTGCGGGATCGACCAGAGGACTGCCTGTAAAAGAGAAGTTTGACCGAATCACATATCCTTTAGGTGCAACCACCGGATCGTTCGCATCAAACATCTTGAACGAGGAGGGCCCCGATTCGAAAATCGCCGCCCCACCGACCGCATCAATCACTCCAAAGTTCGCATTGGTTGATCGTTTGCCATTCGTCTGGTCCAACAATTCCGCAAACTCTTTCACGGTCGCACAACTCTTTAACGCCCGTAACATAAAAGCTCCATTACCCACCCCTTTGGACCCCTTTTCGCTCAAATCGCTAGTCACCGAGTTTTCGATACAGAATCCCGCATCATTGACACCCATCCAAATCGTCGCATTCTGTCCCGCATTTACGATCGCGGTACAGGCGTACTTTCCACCGCTGAATCGACGAACCTGGTTGTTCTTGTAGGGTGCATCACGATTCTTCCACAGCAGCGGTCGGCCATCGATTGTTGCCTTGCCACTAATCACTCCGGTGGTACACGCATTTGCAACGCCTGTTCCTAGGAGCATCGCGGTAACAATGACCCAAGACCCGATTCGATCTGTTTGGTGAAGCATTATCAATTTTCGAATAGGGAAGCGAACATTGTGATTTACTGGGCAAATCTAATCATGCAAGACATCCATCGCGTATCGCCCCGCGGGCGATCGCTGTACACGGACATTTGCTTCAAACAATTCGGACATCGACTTGTCAGCGATCAAGTGCCCACAATCTCCCTGCGCAAAGACTTGACCCGATTTTAACAGCACAGCGGCCTGAATCTCAGGGAGAATTTCTTCAACGTGATGCGTTACCAAAATGATCGTGATCCCCGACTGCGCCAATCGCCGAATCTCACTCAAAAACGTCGCACGGGCGGCGATGTCCAGTCCCGTTGTCGGTTCATCAAGGATCAGTGCTTCGGGCCGAGGCACTAGCGCCCGAGCGATCAGAACCCGACGACGCTCACCTGTCGACATCGTCATCAAGGTACGATCGACCAAGTGCTCCGCTCCGACCTGGCACAGCGCGTGGCACGCGTCATCGACTCGATCGGCATTATTTTGATCGGTAAATGTAATCAATTGCACGCCATCGAATCCTGATAAAACGGCTTGCAACGCGGTCATTCGTCCGCTCCGCGGCAATGCAAACTCGCGGTCAAGGTCGCCAGCGACAATTCCCATCCGACGGCGCAATTCTTCGACGTTCCAAAGCGATCGCCCCAGGATCTCGACCTCTCCCGTCTGCCCCTCATCGACCGACGGATAAAATTGACGATTCAGCAGCTTCAGTAGCGACGTTTTCCCCGATCCGTTGGGACCAAGGATAACCGTGTGTTGGCCCTGCGGGATATCGAGGCTCAGGTGATCCAGTATGCGAACCACCTGCTGGCCGACGGTACGAACGACCGACACATCTCGCAGGCTCAGCAGCGATTGGCCGCTCACGGTTGTACCGCCAAGAACTGCACCGCGTCAGCAACGACATGTCCATCGGCCCCTTCATTGCTGACCACCACCGCGGCCGGTTTCGACTGGTCGAAACGATAACTGCCCAACTTAGTGAAAGGTTCCTTGGACTCCAGTTTCTGATTAACGAACACCACCGAATCGCCATCAGCGTGCTGAACCGTGACTTTCACTTTTGTCGCGCGGTTGGAGTGATGTGGGAAGGCGAATCCGACTTCGTAATTACCCGATGCGGGTATCTTCGTTTCAAACCGAATCGTCGAGCCTTTCTCTTCGGGGTTCCCATCGTGAACATAACCACGATGAATCCAACGCCCGGCCGCCGTACTGGCTGTCCACTGGCCGACCTTTTGTGCCATTTCATCATCGACAACAACCCCGGATAACTTGTCGATCGTCAACGTGCGATTGCTGGCCGATTCGTATTCTAAAATTTGGCCAGCTTCGACGAGACGTTTTTTAAGAACATCATAAGGCACCTCTTGGACGCTCGATTGGCGATCGATCGCCAGCACAGCCAGGGCACCTGCCGATTGACCGAGGATCATGAAAACCGGTTCCATGCGTATCGACCCGAACGCGATGTGGGAACTTGAAACCGCAACGGGGACGATCAAATTGGTCGCTTGATCCGGTTTAGGTTGAATCGCCCCGAGCGCAATCTGGTAGGGCCCATGGGTGGAAACGCCGATGTCGCCTTCGTTTTGGACATAGCCTTCGGGCGTCACATATCGCTGGACATTGTGCGAATCGATCGTATAAGACCCCATGCCGATCGACTCGGGGGTGGGACGCAATTTCACCAATTCGTTCTCGGTCATCACATATCGCCCGATCATCCTGCGTGCTTCGCGTACATAGATTTGGTGAGGCCAATTGTGATTGTCCTTGAACTCATCGGCGGCCAGTCCCCACTTGGAAACCTGTTTTCGAACATCTTCCGGCACTCG
>DIUH01000091.1:11298-11440 GCA_002428205.1 Planctomycetaceae bacterium UBA6163 | reverse complement strand
TTTTCGACAATCCCAGCCCGCAGCGTAACTTTACGATCGAACATATCTGCCCCGAGTTCACTTCGGTCTGTCCAAAAACCGGCCAACCGGACTATGGGACCATCGTTTTCACCTACATTCCAGACAAAGTGTGCGTGGAACT
>DIUH01000091.1:10699-11253 GCA_002428205.1 Planctomycetaceae bacterium UBA6163 | reverse complement strand
ACGACTTTCTCGAAGTCGTCAAACCGCGAAGCGTCACCGTGCAAAGTCGTTGGACCCCTCGCGGCGGGTTGAACAGCAACATCACCGTCACGTTTCCCGACCCCAACTAGGCGGGCTGTTGGTTTACTGTCTTTTTGCGAATTTAGCGGCGACACCACAACCCGCCGCGTGAGTTTTNNCTTTTGGTTCTCATCCCAACCCGAAACGTAGGCGAGGGAATGACTTAGGGCCGAGCGAAGTTTAAGTGGTGGGAATGGTAGTGGACGAGGTGACGAGTCCCCATAGTTTGTGGACTTGTTACCTCGTCCACTACGCCGGAAATTGATTGGTCTTTCCTTGCGTCGTTATGGCGGCGTGCGTGTCCAGTCCCTCGATCACGCGGAGGGCTAGTAAATCAGCAGTCCCTGGAGCCTCGGGTTCAAACTCGAAACTCACGCTCAGCCGCTGACCGCGGCTGGGCTAGCGGTCGACGACAACGGTAACGCCGCGGCGTCAATGAATGCCGTGCTTTGGCCTAAATCGCCCAACAACAAACGGCTGGTGATGCGGCTCGA
>DIUH01000091.1:0-10643 GCA_002428205.1 Planctomycetaceae bacterium UBA6163 | reverse complement strand
GGCGTGATCCGATGCTCGTACCGAATCCGGTCGCGAATGTCGCTCAGCCCAATCTGTGCCAACGCGTCGAGCGTCTTTTCGCGGAACGGATCAGCCTGGACCTTCCAGTCGATATTCTCGTGCTGGTGGCTGACCGGAACCAAAACATACAACGTGCTATGACCGGCCGGTGCCAGTGTATCATCCGTCACACTGGCGTTTTGAACGTAGAAAGACGGATCTTCACTGAGCGTATGCAGTGTCTCGATCTCGGCCAAGTTCTTCTGATAATTGCCACTTATGTGAATGTTATGGTGAGGCAAATCGTCATAACGACCTTCTATCCCCAAATACAGCATGTAAGTGCTGCAGGAGTATCGCTTAGTCGCCAACTGTTTGTCGTTCCAACGCTTGCGCAACGAATCGGGCACCAACCGTTTCATCGCTTCGGCGAAATCGGCGTTCACGACAAGGGCGTCGCAATCATAAATGCCTTGTTCGGTTTCGACGCCCACCACCCGGCGTCCCTGCATTTTCAGTCCCGTTACCGGTTCGTTCAGCCGAACATCGACGCCCAGCTCAACGGCAATTTCCGCCATCCGCTCGCTAACACGACTGCATCCGCCGATCGGATGATGTACCCCGTATTCATATTCCAAGAACGCTAAGATGCTGAACAAACTGGGGCACTGAAACGGCGACATCCCCAAGTACTTGCTTTGAAACGCAAATGCGATCACCAATCTGGGGTCTGAAAAATATCGCGACAATTCATCTCCCAACGATCGCATCGGATGCAGGTGCTTCACAGCACCCAACAACGACGGTCGGATCAAGTCAAAGATCGACGCGAAGGGACGCTCGAGGATCGGACGAAACTTTTCCAGTTTGATCCGATTGTCATCCATATAGCGACGCAACTTGCCAACATCGGCCGGTGACAATGCGCCGATTTGGCGATCCATTTCGTCCATATCGGGCGTGCAATCCAGTTGCCCACCTTCGGCAAACGTTAACCGATACTGCGGATCGAGGCGCTTCATCGGCACTTCGGTCTTCAAGTCATACCCGACCGATTTAAAAATCTCTTCCAGCACTCGCGGATACAAAAAGAATGTCGGGCCACAGTCGAAACGATACCCATCGCGCTCGATCGCAGAGGTTCGCCCACCGACGACGTCGCGGCTTTCCAGCAACGTGACATCCATCCCGGCGTGGGCCAACTGCATCGCCGCAGCCAATCCGCCCGGTCCCGCGCCGACAATCGTCACTCGCTTGCCCTTGCCACCGGGTGCCCGTTTGGGCCGCGACATTGATTCCTTCAATTGTCCGTTCAGCGAAGCATCGCCCGATTGCGTTAAAACGTTCTGCACAGGGAAGAATCCTTGAAGGAAGTTGTATCTCGACGCGGCATTTTTCCTTGCTGTCAAGCCGCTACTTCGCGCCGTCCCGCCCGCCAGCCTCAATTTGCCGACGAACAATTTGGGTTAAAGATACACGGTCGAAGGTCTGGTCGGGAACCTCAGCTCGGTCGGCCACCAATTTACACCGCAGCACCACTTCGGCGACGTCCTTTTCATTCAAATCCGAACGCAGTTGCACGAATCCGCCAGCATTCTCGGCCGTCGCAACCGGGGCGAGTATTTCGTGGATGTCGCGAGCAACGGCACGATCGAGTTCAACGGCACGGAAGAACCGTGAAACTTGCTTGACGGCGTTTTCACGTTCACCTTCGGGCATGTTCTTTTCAGCCCACGCTGAGACCGCTTCCAGGTCGCCCCAACGCATCAGCGGCATGTTGATCAGCCGCTGCATGATGCCGCCGGACTGCCAATTTTCGTACATCCCACCTTCGATGTCCTCGGCCAAAAGCGTCAGTTCTTTGACCACCAACGTCTTTTCGGCAGGCTCCAGGCGGCTCTGTTCCAATTCCGGAATGATGGTCGCCCGGATGGTTCTCGCCGCTAGGTCGCCGCGTTTTTGGAAAATCAACCAAGCTGAGAAGCCAAACGCGATGAAGAAAACGATACCCATCAGTACCGTCGCGGCCAGAATCGCGGGCATGCACCCGGCGCCTTCTGTGTCGTCGACGCCACGCAATGTCTCAGTCGCTGTTGAATCAGAACCAGCCGTATCGGCCATCGCTCACTCGAAAGAAATGCCCAAAACCTCAAACTTCAACAATCCCGCCGGCGCGTTAACCTCGGCGATTTCGCCAATTTTTTTGCCCAGCAAACCCTGGCCGATCGGACTACTGACCAAAATCTTGCCGGTCTGGTAATCCTCATCACCGGCACCGACCAGCGTAAACGTCTCCTCGTCGCCAAACTCCATGTCCTTTACCCGCACCGAAGCGCCGAACGAAACCGTATCTTTGGGCATTGTCGACGTGTCGATAATGGATGCGTTGGCCAACTTGAACTTAATCTCGTTGATCTTCGCCATCAGCATTCCCTGATTCTCGCGCTGGGCGTGGTACTCGGCGTTCTCTTTCAAGTCGCCTTCGGCGCGTGCTTCGGCCAGCTTCTGGGCGATCATCGGCATCTCTTCCGTTTCTAGACGGTTCACCTCAGCCTTCAAGCGATCGTATCCCTGACGCGTCATGGGCACTGATTCATTCATGACACCACCTTCCCAGTCAAAATCGAAAACCAAATGAGTCAAAAAATAAACCTTTCTTCGGAAATTAATTAACCGAAGAAAGGCCTGCCGATGTGTTTTTTATCGCAAGTCCAGCCAAAACAACTCACTGCCGACGCCCGGTGACATGCACCAACGGCACTGAAGGCAACAGAGCCGTCAGAAAAATACGCGATTATTTCGCGATAATCTGCAAACGGGTCGTGCACTGGCAATTAAACCTGCCTAAGAGCGAAATTGTCGCCGTGTTTCGTATCGCTGTAAAGACCGCTCGTTAAAAACTTGCCACGCCATGTCGCCTGCAATCCAGCCGTGGTTTTCACCGCCGGTTATAGTGGCGGCCTGATCAACGCCGTTGGTTATCCAGTCTCGCCAGTCGCCAATTATGACCCGCCACCATGCGCCGCCCCCACACTCCCTACCGACTCTTGTCCGCGTCACTTTCCGCCATCCTGATCGCCGTTTTGCTGGCCATTTTTCCGGCTCAATCGCCAGCCGATGGCCCAGCGGACAACAACCCCGCCACCGTTCGCCCAATTCCTCCGCCAGGCATCGAGATCGATTCGACCAAGGCAACTGAACTGGGGCAACGATGCGCCGCGATTCGCAAACGCTGGGGCGATTTGGTCCAGGCGGCCAGTGCGAGCAAGACGCCGCAGGAGAGTGCCCGCATCGATACGCTTGCGGCCGAGGTGCTTGTGTTTCCCCGCAGTGTCGAGATGGCACTGGAGTTGAACCAATTCTATCGCCCGATTGAATTGCAGTTTGCCGAAAGGTTGCTGGGAGAAGCCGAGCGTCGGATCGAAGTGATTCGCGGCGGCGGCAATTGGCGCGACGTCGTCCTCACCACCGGCCCGATGAATCCGTTACCGGATCGCAAGCCGATTGAACAGGGTAAGACGTATTCGGTGATCGGTGGTTACCAATCCGAAATCGACGGTTCCTACCAGCCTTATGGATTGGTTGTCCCGGCGGGGATGACTTCATCGGATGCACGGCCGCGAAGGCTGGACCTGTGGTTTCACGGTCGCGGTGAAAAGCTCAGCGAAGTCGCTTTTCTGGGCGGCCAGTGGAGCGCAATTGGCGAATACTCGCCAGACGACACGTTTGTCCTGCATCCGTATGGGCGTTATAGCAACGCGTTTCGATTTGCTGGTGAAGTCGATGTTCATGAATTGCTGGGTCATATACGGAAAAATCTTCCAGTGGACGGCCATAAGATTTCTGTTCGCGGATTTTCAATGGGCGGCGCCGCATGTTGGCAATTCGCGACCCGTTATCCTGGCCAATGGTTTGCGGCCAATCCCGGGGCGGGATTTTCAGAAACAGCGGAATTCCTTGATTTTTTTCAAGGTGAACCGGTCAAAGATTCCGCGCCTTGGTATCAGCAAAAGTTGTGGAATCTTTATGACGGGCCGCCTTATGCGGTCAACCTAGCACACTGTCCCACGGTGGTTTACAGCGGCGAACTCGATCGCCAAAAACAAGCCGCTGATATAATGGAAGCCGCACTTGCGCGACACGACATCCAGATGACGCACATCATCGGGGCGAAGACCGAACATAAGATTCACCCGGATTCAAAGCTCGAAATCGAAGACCGTTTGGCGAGCCTTGCCTCAAGCCGATCCATTCAAGTACCGACATCGCTGGAGTTCACGACTTACACGCTCAGCCACCATCGCATCCACTGGATCGACATTCAAGGGTTGGGTGAACACTGGACCGAAGCGAACGTGCGCGCCGTGGTCTCAGGGCCGCTTGCGATCAAGATCGACACCAAAAACATCACGCGACTGCGAGTCGATTTCGCCGCTGGCCAGTGGCCGGGCCGACCACGCGGGAAGGTATCGATCGAAATCGACGGCGATACATTTGATGCGACGGGTATCAATGCACCGATGGTCGCGTCAGACCGCTCGTTGCGATGTGAAATGATGCTTGTCGACGGCAACTGGCAATTGCTTTCGGACTCGAACAGACAAACGATAGGCCTGAGAAAATGCCCCGGGTCGCAAGGGCCGATCGATGATGCGTTTAACGGTTCGTTCGTGTTTGTGTTGCCCAGCGGCACGAGCAGCGATGCGGTCGTTCAAGCTTGGTATGAGCAAGAATCGAAGCACGCGATGCAGCAATGGCGCAAGCACTTCCGAGGCGACGTGCGCGTGGTTCGTGACGACGAAGTCGACGACACGTGGATCGAGTCAGCGAACTTGATCCTGTTTGGCGACTCGCGGACAAATCGTGTGATTGACAAGCTTTCCTCTTCATTGCCGATTCGCTGGGATGAAAAGGAAATCGCCATCGGCGATCGGACACAACCATCACGCGGGCGTGTCGTTGCGATGATCTATCCCAACCCGCTCAATCCCAATCGCTACGTTGTGCTCAACAGCGGATTCACCTTTCGCCAGTACGACTTTTTGAACAACGCACGCCAAACCCCCAAATTGCCGGATTGGGCGATTATCGATGTAACCAACGGTGCGACCAGTCGCGACCCTGGCAAAATCGATGCCGCGGGTTTTTTCAACGAAAGCTGGCAACCATAAGGTCGCCAGTCGATCCAAAATTCGCCGCTGCAAATGATCGAATAAACAAATTTGTAAATCCGTAGGGGCCTAAATCTGTACCGCTATGAACGAGGATTTGCGCTGAGATCAATGCCCTTCGATCTGAAAATCGGCGATCAATGGCAGGTGGTCGGACGCTTGGCGAGCTATCGCGGTGTGGCCGACGAAGGTCGATTGCAGCGTGATGCCGCCACGGAAGTAGATCGAATCGAGGCTGCGCAGCGGACGAAAGGCAGGAAAGGTTCGCGATCTTCCCGATGCGTTCTTAAACCCCAGTGGCATTAAAAATCGCTTCCCCAGCGACCCCCAAACGTCGTTAAAATCGCCCGCGATCAACGCCGGTGTGTCTTGCCGCGTGTTGTGTACCGGGGGGCAAGCCAACAATCGTTTCAGTTGAATGCTGCGTTCGTAACCGGCTAGGCCGAGGTGCACGTTGGAGAGCAGCAGTACCCGGTCGTGTCCATCGACTTCGACGTGTGCCTTGGCGATCAGTGCCTGTCGACGCTTCTTTAGCGGAACCGTCAAGTCGACGTCCCAGGTATGTCGAAGCGGAAAACGTGACAGGATCGCGTTGCCGTAGTGCCCATGAGTCAATTTGACGTTAGCCTGATAGGCGCGGTGGTCCATGGCGAGCGCCTCGCCGATCGAATCAACTTGACGATCGTGACGGGATCGCGGCACCCCTTCGTCGACTTCCTGCAAGAACAATACATCGGGATTGTAGTGCCCAACGGTATCAATAATTCGCTGCAACTGATAGCGACGATCGATTCCGCCGATCCCTTTGTGAATGTTATAAGTCATCAAGCGAAGCGTGGTCATTATTTTTTCGTTTCACACAAATTAGATCGCAGCAACGATGTGGCAATCGGCCATTTGGATATTCGCCGTCGATTGGATCTTAAGGATCGGATTCGCGATCCATGTGGTGATGCGCCGCCAACCGATCGGCGTTTCGCTGTCGTGGTTGATGATTGTATTGTTGTTTCCTTTCATCGGGCCGCTGATCTATCTCTTGTTGGGCGAAAATTGGTTAGGCGTGATGCGAGCCAAGTGGGCGGCCAGTATGCGGGAACATTATAAGGCCTGGAAATCGCGTCAAACACCATGGATCTATAGTGATTGGGAAAACCCGCTGAGCGACCCGGCGCAATTGTCGCGAATCGTCGCCGCCGCTAGTGGCGAACAGGCGCTCGGCGGCAACGGTTTGACGCTGCTGCGATCGGCCGAGGCGGTTTTTGAGTCGATGATCGCGGATATCGATCAAGCTCAGGCTAGCTGCAACATGGAGTTTTATATTTGGGAAGTCGGCGGTGTGGCAGATGACTTTTGCGAAAGCTTGCGCAAGGCTGCGCGGCGGGGGATCCAGGTTCGGATTTTGGTTGACGCAGTGGGCAGTCGCGGATTTTTGCGCAGTCCACAATGTGCGGCGCTGCGCGAGGCTGGGGCCGAAGTTCGCGCGGCGTTGCCGGTTTCGCCGCTGCGGGCGCTTTTTTATCGGTTTGATCTGCGGATGCATCGAAAAACTTTGATCATCGACGACCGTGTCGGTTACGTCGGCAGCCAAAATATCGCTGACCCTAAGATTTTTCGCAACGGCGCGGGGTTTGGCCAATGGGTCGATGCGATGGCACGCATCGTCGGCCCGGCAGTCGATGCGTTGTCGATGGTGTTTTTCGAAGATTGGCATTTCGAGCAGACCGATTACGGGGTCGCGAACCAATGGGAATCGGTCCGGCCGATTCCCGCAGTCGGCGGCTGCGTTCCGGTGCAGGTGGTGCCGTCGGGGCCAGGGACCGAGAGCGAAGCGATTGTGCAAATCTTGATCAACGCGATTTATATGGCGGATCACGACCTTTTGATCACCACCCCGTACTTTGTCCCGGACGAATCGTTGCAGAGGGCTTTGATTTCGGCATCCAGGCGAGGGGTGAAGGTGACGCTTGTGGTGCCAAAACGTGTCGATTCGCGGTTGGTGCGTCTGGCCAGCCGCCCGTTTTTGCGGCAATTAGCGGCTGCCGGTGTCACGGTGGCGGAATATCATGCCGGGATGCTGCACACCAAATCGATCACAATCGATTGCGACACCAGTTTCTTCGGCTCGTTAAACCTCGACCCACGCAGCCTGGAATTGAACTTCGAACTGATGTTGGTAATTTACGATGAAACGTTTACGCGGGATTTGATAGCGCTGCAGAAAGAATATGTCCGCCAATCGCACATTTTGACGGCTGATCGGTTGGCGGTGCCGAACATTTCGGTACGATTCGCCGAAAGCTGTGTCCGGCTGGTTTCGCCGTTGCTTTGATCCGATCGCAGTTCCGAATCGCTCCGGCTCAACGGGGCCCAGCGGCGATTCGGCGGGCTATTGACGAAAAGTGGGCACAGTTTCTATCCTTTGGCGAGTAAATCGTTTGCCAGCGTAGCTTTAATTGGTAGAGCATCGCATTCGTAATGCGAGGGTTGCGGGTTCGAGTCCCACCGCTGGCTTTGCTTCGACCGGGGCCGGGATTGGCTCCAAAACAGCGATTTCCGGCCGTTATTGCATCACGTTTCAGGTCGACGGCGATCCCGTCACCAGTCCTTTGGAGTTTTTTTCGTGCCAAGTCAAGTTGACACTCAGGTGGATTTGCGTGAGCTGGTTGTCGGTAACCAAGCCTTTGGCCCGTCAGACGTTGTGACGATTCGCCAGGCGATTGTCGACAATCATCTGAACTTCATCGAATTGCGAGACGCATCGAGCGAACTGGAGCATTCCGAAGGGCTGACCCCGGCGGCACGCACCAAGTTAGGCGTTTGCCAATACTTGCTTGGGATGTTCAAAGTCGCCAGCGAAACGCTTTCGACGGCCGATGGCGGCGCGATGTCGCTGTACTACATCGCCCGATGTGCGCTTGAGTTGGGCGAGTACAAGCTGGCGATCGAAAAGTACGAACAAGCACAGAAGGCTGGCTACGACAAAGATTACTGCTTGCTCGGTATTGCTGAAGCGCAGCGGTACATGGGCAACCTGGCCGACGCGATGAACATTCTGGACAACATGTTCGGCCCGATCGAACAGACGGTTGAGTATTTGTACCAGCGTGCTGCGACCGTTTCGGCTGTCGGTGGCAATTTGTCCGAAGCGATCGCCCTGTATGAACGAGCAGTCCAGGTCGACGGAAACCACTCCGGTGCTCTGTTCGGTTTGGCGTTGGAAAACGATCGCCGCGGCAACGACGATGAAGCCCTGATGCTTTACGAACGCGCGGTCAATACGTTTCCAACCGGCCTTGGTGCCCTGTTGAACTTGGGCGTGTTCTACGAAGACAACAACCAGTACGACAAAGCACAGATTTGTTACCGTCGAATCCTCGACGCCCATCCGACTCACAAGCAAGCTTTGCTGTACATGAAGGACGCGTCGGCGTCCGGTAACATCCTGTACGACGAAGAGACCCAGCGTCGCAACGATCGCTTGGCACAGATCCTAAACCAACCGGTCAGCAATTTTGAATTGTCGGTCCGCAGCCGCAATTGCTTGACCAAGATGGGCATCGAGACGATCGGCGATTTGACGCGAACCAGCGAAGCCGAATTGCTGAGCAGCAAAAACTTTGGCGAAACCAGCCTGTATGAGATTCGCGAAATCTTGTCCAGCAAAGGTTTGTCTCTTGGCCAGTTTGCCAACGAGCGTAAATCGACCGATCCGCCGATCGACGTGTCGCACATGTCACCCGACGAACAAGCGTTGCTCGATCGTCCGATCGCCGATTTGAACCTGTCGGTTCGTGCCCGCAAGTGCATGGTCCGGCTAGGCATCAACACCATCGGCGAGCTAATCCGCAAGACCGGCGACGACATGCTGGAGTGCAAGAACTTCGGTGTGACCAGCTTGAACGAAGTGCGTGAGAAGCTGGCGGTGCTTGGCCTGAAGATGCGTGGCGACTGAGAACGCCCTATCCAGTGTCACCCTTTCCATTTTCGCTGCGTCACCTCGACGCGGCCACCGGTGCTCGACGAGGCGTATTTACGACTCCGCGCGGCGACGTGCAAACCCCGGCCTTCATGCCGGTCGGTACGCAAGGAACCGTCAAAGGTTTGACCATCGACCAAGTGCGTCAAACCGGCGCGGAAATGGTCTTGGCCAACACCTACCATCTGTCGCTGCGGCCGGGCCATGAACTGGTCAAAAAGCTCGGTGGCTTGCACCGCATGATGCTGTGGGACGGTCCGATCTTGACCGACAGCGGTGGCTTTCAAATCTTCAGCCTTGGCGAATTGAACAAAGTCACCGAACAAGCGGCGACGTTCAAAAGCCACCTTGACGGAGCGACGATTCGGCTGACCCCCGAATACTCGATCGAAATCCAAGAGGCGCTCGGCAGCGACATCGCGATGGTGCTCGATCACGTTGTCAAACTGCCCAATTCGAACGAAGCGATCATCGACGCCTTGCAGCGCAGCATCCGCTGGGCCGCCAGATGCCTGTCGGCGGCCACACGCCAAGATCAAGCTCGATTTGCTATCGTGCAAGGCGGATTGGACGAAACCTTGCGAGTGCAGTGTGCCAGCGAATTGGCGACGATGGACTTCGAAGGGTTTGCCGTCGGCGGGCTAAGCGTCGGTGAACCGCCCGCTGACATGTATCGCATCACCGCGGCAACGACTCCGCAATTGCCAGTCGACAAGCCACGATACTTAATGGGCGTCGGTCGACCGATCGACCTGCTGGAATCGATCGCTCGCGGAATCGACCTGTTCGACTGTGTCATGCCGACGCGGAACGGCCGCAACGCAATGGCGTTCACCAGCACCGGGCCTGTGAAGATGCGTAACTTGGTTCATCGTGACGACACCCGTCCGCTCGATCCCGATTGTCCCTGTATGGCGTGTCGACACAGTCGTGGCTATTTGCGCCATTTGTTTGTCAGTAATGAAATGCTCGGACCGATCCTGTTGTCGCTGCATAACTTGACGTACTACCAACGTTTACTGGCCAGTGCCCGCGAGGCGATCGAGCAAGATCGGTTTGCCGAATTGTTGAACCATCACCGCCAACTGTGGTCCAAGGAATCTGACGGTGATTTGTCCGAAGTTACGAATCAGTCGGCCGGTTGATCCAAACCGTTGCCGAAGCGGCGCCGCTACGGTTCCGCACTTTGAGTTTGCGCTTTAGAATCCTGTTTTCCAACCTCACACCATTGCTCGGATCGCAACCATGGCCACTTCGACACCTGCTGCCGCCCAGCGCACCTACAACTTTTCACCCGGTCCCGCTGTATTGCCGGTCTCGGTCTTGGAAGAATTGCGGGACGAAATGCTCTGCTTGCCCGGCGCAGGTTGTTCGCTGTTAGAAATGTCGCACCGCGACAAACAGTTCTTGGAAATCTTGCACGGCGCGGAAGCTTCGCTGCGATCGCTGTTGAACATTTCTGACGACTACGCCGTGCTGTTTTTGCAAGGTGGCGC
>DIUH01000304.1 GCA_002428205.1 Planctomycetaceae bacterium UBA6163 | reverse complement strand
CGACCAGTTTTTCCGCTAAAACCTGTTCGGGCGTCAACACATCGTGCGCCACCAGTTCAAACTGCGCCAATTGAGCGTCATTCGCTCGCAGCAACACTTCAGGCGGCTGGCTTAACGGGTCGTCAATCAACGCTCGCAACAGATTCGCTTCCGCTTCGCCGATCACGGCAACCCGATAGACCAAATCGCCAGCGGCACGCGTGGAGAACAGAAACCGCTGCAACGTCATGCTCAGCAGCGGATAGAGCAACAGCGGCATCAGTACCAGCGTCAGAATCGTTCGCCGGTCGCGCAGCGTTTCGCGAAGCTCCTTGCGGCATAACCGCAGCAGCCGACCGGTGGGAGAGCTGGTCAGTTTAATGTTTCCGCATCCTCATATCGACAAAGTCTATCAAGAAGGTTGCTTGCGCAAGTCGAGCCATTCGCTGTGGAATGTTCCTTCTTTGTCAACTCGCTTGTACGTGTGCGCGCCGAAGTAATCGCGTTGGGCTTGCAACAGGTTCGCAGGCAATCGGGCCATTCGGTAACCATCAAAGTAATTGAGCGCGACGCTGAACGCAGGAACCGGAATACCCATCACGGCCGCAGTCGCGATCACCGCTCGCCACGACTGCTGGGCCTTGTCGAGGGCGTTTTTGAAATACGGATAGATCAACAGGTTTTCGAGGTCTGGTGTTTCGTCGAACGCTTCTTTGATGCGATCGAGGAATTGTGCACGGATGATGCATCCGCCGCGCCACAGCAGCGCGTTCTGGCCATAATCGAGACTCCAATGATGCTCGGTCGACGCCGCTTGCAACTGCACAAACCCTTGGGCATAGCTGACGATCTTCGATGCGTACAACGCTTGCCGCACCGCTTCGACGAACGCTTTTTTATCGCCGACCATTTTCAGGCACGTCGCTCGTAATTCGGCATTCTCGGATTCCTTGGGACCAGAAAGGATTTTGCTGGCTCGCACACGGGCGTCTTTTTGTGACGAAAGTGCCCGAGCGAAAACGGCGGTCGTGACCAGCGTGCTGGGGACGCCGAGGTCGAGCGCCAGTTGGCTCATCCACTTCCCCGTCCCCTTAGCGCCGGCGACATCCAAAATCTTGTCGACCAAGAATCCATCGCCGCCTTGGTCGTCCTTGGCGCTGAAAATGTCACGCGTGATCTCGATCAGGTAACTTTGCAGATCGCCGAGGTTCCACTCGGCAAACACATCGTACAGTTCTTCGTTGGTCAAGCCACCGACTTCGTGCAGCAACTGATACGCCTCGCAGATCAACTGCATGTCGCCATATTCGATGCCGTTGTGAACCATTTTGACATAATGACCGGCGCCGCGTGGTCCGACCCATTCACAGCAAGGAATATCGTTATTGGGACCGACTTTGGCGGCGATCGCTTGGAACATTTCCTTAACTTGCGGCCAGGCTTGGGGGCTGCCGCCGGGCATCAAACTGGGGCCCTTCAGTGCGCCTTCTTCACCGCCGGAAACGCCGCATCCGCAGAACAGCAGTCCGGCGTCTTCAACGGTCTTGGTGCGACGTTCGGTGTCGAGGTAATGTGTGTTGCCGCCGTCAATGATGACGTCACCGGGTTCGCACAGCGGAATCAGTTGCTCGATGATCGCGTCGACTGCGGGACCGGCTTGAACCAGCATCATCAGTTTGCGTGGTCGTTTGACGGCGGCGACGAAGTCTTGAATCGAGTGGCAACCGACGAAGTTCTTGCCCTTGGCGCGGCCTTCGATCAGCTCGTCGACCTTGGAGGTCGTGCGGTTGAAGACGGCGACTTTGTAACCGCGACTTTCGACGTTCAGCGCCAGGTTTTCGCCCATCACCGCCAAACCGATTAGACCAAAATCGCAATCGCCGCTCATCATTTCACCAATTTTTCTGTTCGTGCAAAAAAGTTTTGTCCGCCCTGAGGGGTCGAGCGGATTTTAGAAAATCGCTCGCTTTCAGGGTCAATTTCGTTCGTCAAGACCGGCACAATCATGCTCGCTGGCCTGCGCAGGTGGCCGCCCCCGCGTTGGAGATGACAAGATGCCTTGCGATCTTTCGTTGTCAGAGTTTATGGCAAAGGGGGCGATTCGCGAAGCCCGCACGGATCGCAAAACCGGCGAAAGCTGGCAATGTTAAACCTTGACGCCGTGGCGGATTTATTTGTCGCTTCGGGCCTCGAAAGATCGATGCAATCGGTGTGGCCAGGACAATAGCCGCGACACGATTATTTGTTACACCCAACGAGGAGACAACTCATGGACGACGTTACCCAAACTCCCGAAGAACTGATCGCCAACATGAGCACCGACGAGCTGCAGGAATTGCTCGGCGAACTCGGATTCGACGCGACCGACGAGCAGGCCGCCGGAATCAAAGACTTGGTCGCCCAATTGGGTTCGCTTGAAGCCGCCATTGGTGCCCTGGAAGTGCTGGACGACCTCGACGTCCGCCGCGCCGCATAAGGCGATTCCTGGCAAGGCCCTGTCCGGAAACCTTCAACTGTGTTGGCGGTTCCGCTGCGGTTGTCGGATAGGTTTTCTGTAGATTCTGGCCCGAATCAGGCCTCAGAAAGCGTTGTTCCGCAAACCGGGCTCGACTTCCAAAAGCCCGGCAAACGCTAATCAACCGTGCTGGGGAACACCGGCACGGCCGCTGTCGAGAAGTTCCTCGACTGGCAAACAAGGCCGATACAGGTGCCATTTTCGGGCGTGGAATATTCCGTTCGGTCAACGAGCATTGCCACCAGGCGACATCCGCTACGGTTCGAATCGGTGCAAAAGCGATTGCGCCACAATTCAGCTTGCGACGATCGACGGAAAGTTTCTACAAATGTGGGGTAAATGTCGCGCCGGTCACGGGAACAATTGCGAAAAATTCGATTCCGTCCGGTTAGTTGCCGTTGTGCTGGGATGCCGTTTCGCGATGTCTGTTCCGATACCAAACCGACTGTACCCTATCGTCGTCTTGCTCGCGTTTTCTCTGATGGGGCGGGGCAGCAATGTGATCTGGAGCCAGGCACCTGGCCCTCAGGGGGCAGCGGCTAACCAGGGGCCGACTCAGGAAGAGGTCGAGCGTGCGTTGGAAATTGGCGTGCCTGAAGACCCCGCTGCGATCGTGGCGGTGGTCGGCGAATCCCGAATCCTTGCAGGTGATCTGGTGCCTCGCGTCGATGCGCGGGTGAAGGAGATTGTCGCGCGAGCGAAGCAACCGCCGTCGGAGGTCGAGATCAAGTACATTCGATCGGTAATTTTCCGATCGCTGCTGAACCAATCGATTCAGTTAAAGATCTTGCGAGAATCCTTCCTGCTGTCACAGGTCGCGACTCAAACGGCAGACAAACGCCGCGACGCGGAAAGGAAACTTGAATCGCGTGCTGTTCAGATGTTCCAAGAATCGGAACTGCCGAGACTGTTAAAGAAGTACAATGTTGTCACGGTTTCCGAGGTCGATCAAAAGTTACGTGAAAACGGCGGATCTTATGAGTCGTCGCGTTTAGACTTTATTGATCAAATGCTCGCCCACTTGTATCGCAGCGAAGCGATCCCACGCGATCCCAATGTGACGCTTGCTGAAATTCGAAACTACTATGATGACAACATTCATCAGTATCAAATAAAGGCCCAATCGCGGTGGGAGCAATTAACGGCATCGTTTGAGAAAAGTGGTGGGCGAGACCAGGCAATCGAACTGATTAACGCGATGGGACGCGAGGCTTATTTTGGCGGCAGCATGCAAGCGGTTGCCAAGTTAAAGTCGCATGAACCATTTGCGGCCCGCGGCGGAGTGCACGACTGGACGGCTCGGGGATCGCTGGCTTCGTCCGTGCTGGACGAACAAATTTTTACGTTACCGATTGGCGTGATGAGCGAAGTGATCGAAGACGATGTTGGGATGCATATCGTTCGAGTGCTGGAACGGAAACCGGCAGGAGTGAAATCGATCAGCGATTTGCAAGAAGAAATCCGTGAGAAACTGAAGCAAGAAAAAATCGAGGCGGCGATCCAGAAGGTCACTTCGGAGATGACCCTGCGAGTCGCCGTATGGTCGATTTATCACGAAGACATTGCGGGTGCATTGCCGCTGTCCGAAACTCAACTGGCCCGCAGTCGCCCCGACGCTTCTAAGTAAGCGATGATTTGGCCGGCTTGTTCGGCCACAGTCCGTTCGTCACCACCATTTAGGTGAATTTCGGGTGACGAAGGTGGCTCATACGGATCGCTGATACCGGTAAAATTTTTGATTTCACCGGCACGAGCTTTCTTATATAAGCCTTTGGGGTCACGGCGCTCACACACTTCTAAAGGCGTGTCGACATACACCTCGACAAAATCGCCTTCGCTGCCGGCGGATTCGATCTGCATCCGCGCCAGCTGGCGATCGGCGCGATAGGGGCTGACGAATGCCGTGATAGCGATCATTCCTGAGGAAACAAATAATTCGCCGACCGCAGCGATGCGACGAATATTTTCTTCGCGGTCTTGTTGCCCGAACCCTAAACCGAATCGATCGGCAAACGCTTGGTCATGTCGCTGGGCCAGTGTTTGTGCCGGGGCACAAAGACCGTGGCGAACGTTGTCGCCGTCGAGCAGGATCGTGGCCACTCCCCGCCGGTAAAGCAACGCTTCTAATTCGTTGGCGATCGTACTCTTGCCACAACCACTCAACCCCGTCAACCAAACCACCGTGCCACGTTGGCCTAACCGAGATTCGCGATCGCGGCGCGCGATAGTCGTCGCATGCCAAACGATGTTGTCGGACAAGTTTTCCGGCTTGCTCATGTTGCTTCGGTCGCAGGAATCGGTTGATTGGGGGTCAGTGACCACGGATCGGTAATTCGGTTATGATTGAGCGTAGTCTAGTTTTTCAATCCGCTCCAGGTATCCAAAGTAGCTTAAGGTTTCGATCGTGACTTATCTTTTGGTGCGCTCGGGACCTGAGTCGGGACGCCAATTTCCGCTCGACCCTAGCCGGCCGATGCATGTTGGCCGTGGTGATAGTTGCGAGGTCAAGCTGACCGACCCGATCAGCAGCCGGTTTCACGCAGTGGTTTACTTTGAAGAGGGGAATTGGCAACTCCGAGATACCGGCAGCCGCAACGGCACTCTGGTGAATGGCCAGAAAACCGACCACGCAATGTTGATCGACCAAAGTGTGATCAGCGTTGGCAGCACTGAGATCCAACTGGTTGAACCAGAGATCGACGATGCCGATTCGACGTCAAACTCGCAAACGATCATCCTCGACCGACCGATGCATTCGCCGCTGGACTTTAACGCCAGCTTTGAATCGCTTGAGGCGATGCGGGGCAATGCATTTGTTGGTCGTTTGCTCGATTTGTATCAGTTGAGCGTCAATCTGCTGCAGAGTCGGCGGGTGGAGGACGTCTTTCAATTGGCGATCGAGATGCTGCAGCAGCGGACCGATGCCGATGTGGTCGGTTTTTCGGTCGATGCGGGCGATGGACGACTGACGCCCCAGCGATTTGTACCGCCCGAAGCGACCGCGGCAATGAAGGTCGGACAAAAGCTGGCCCGGCGAGTGCTTCGCGATGGCGAAGCGATCTGGTTCAGCGTGTCCGAAGAATCGACTGACTTGGCCAGCGACTGGTCCGATGCGATTTGGGTACCGCTGGCTGCGGGCGAGGATATCGCTGGCGTGTTGCATCTTTATCATCGTCGCGGCCATTTCAAACCCGATGATTTTGAGTTGGCCGCCGCAGCAGGGCGATTGCTTGGCGCGGCAATCCGTCGCGCTCAAGAAAGTGGTAACCTTAAAGCCGCAAATCGTCGCTCGGCCGATCGGCATGCCGACACTGGCGAAATCGTTGGCGACTGTACGGCGATCAAACGCCTGAAGGAAAAAATTGTTCGAGTCGGACGTGCTAATGGGTCGGTGCTGATCCGCGGTGAGAGCGGTGTCGGTAAGGAATTGGTGGCCCATGCGATCCATCAAGCCAGCCCGCGGCGCGAGCGGCCGATGTTGGCTGTTAACTGCGCCGCGATCTCACGCGACCTAGTCGAAAGCCAGTTGTTTGGGCACAAAAAAGGTTCATTTACCGGCGCTGATGCCGATCACACAGGATGGTTCCAACAGGCTCACACCGGCACTTTGTTCCTGGACGAAGTCGGCGAATTGACGCTTGAGGCTCAAGCCAAGTTGTTGCGGATTTTAGAAGGACACCCGTTTTTGCCCGTCGGCGGAACCCAGCAAATCTTGGTCGATGTGCGCGTGATCGCGGCGACGAATCGCGACTTGGCCGAGTTTGTTCGCGAACGCCGCTTCCGCGAAGACCTGTTTTATCGGTTAAGCGTTTTTGAACTGGTCGTCCCACCGCTGCGCGAACGCGAAGGTGACCTCGACCGATTGATCGACCATTTTTTTGAACACTTTCGTATCGAACACCATCGCAGCGAACTGAGGATTTCCGATGCCGCCCGCCAGCGAATGCGACGATACGAGTGGCCAGGCAATGTTCGCCAACTTCGCAACGTGATCGACAGCGCCGTCGTGATGGCCGACGACCCAGAGATCCTGCCGTCCGACCTGGGGCTGCATGACGCGGGAACCGGCGAACTTGACACCTTGCGAATCGATCAATGGGAAAGAAAACTGATCACGCTAGCGCTCGATCGAACCGGCGGCAGTGTGCCTGAAGCGGCAGAATTGTTAGGGGTCAGCCGCGCCACCGCGTATCGGAAAATTGCCGAGTATGACATCCAGCGTTGATCACTCCTGTGGCGATACACAACGCCCCTTGGCAATCTTGTCAGCACCGGGCAGCCGAGGTGACGTCAACCCGATGGTCGCGATCGGAAAGCAGCTGCGACGTCGCGGTTTCGATGTGGTGATCTCGCTGGCGCAACCGTACGCCGGTTTAGCCGAGTCGGCGGGGTTAACACCATTCATCGCGATCGATGAAAACCGTTTCGGCGAATTGCTGGGAGCCGCCGAAGTCTGGAAACCGCTCAGCGGACTTCGGATCGTTTTGCAAGGCGCGGCTTCCGAATACCTGGTTCCGCATTTCGAATTGATTCAGCGTTTGAAACGCCCCGGACGAACCGTTTTGGTTTCGCATCCGCTGGACTTCGCATCAAGGATCCATCGCGATCTTGATCCTACAATTCCGCTGGTCGACGTGGTGCTGTCGCCGATGATGATCCGCGATCCGCTCGTTCCTCCGCGATTGAGCCCTTGGTGGTTCGAACCGAGAAAACCGCCATGGTTAATGCGGGCCGGATATTGGCTGGGCGACCATTTGTTGTTGGACCGATACTTGGGAAAAAGCATCAACGATTTGCGTCATTCGCTATCGCTGCGGCCGGTTCGTCGCATCATGGATCGATGGTGGTGGTCGCCCGACGCAATTCTGTCGCTGTATCCGGATTGGTTCGGATCGGTTGCTCCGCCCACTGACGGCCAATGGCACGCGTGTGGCTTTCCCCTTGATGTCAATTCCGGCACACTGCCGGACGATACAAACGCGTTTGAAGACGAACTGGCCGCGTCCAAACGCCCGATTTTTTTTACGCCTGGAACCGCGCACCGACACGCAAAGGAATTTTTCGAGATGGCGATCGATGTTTGCCAATCGCTCGATATGCCCGCGATTTTGGCAACCAGTCATCAGGACCAATTGCCGTCGCGATTGCCACCAACGATTCGCGGTGTCGGCTACGTCCCCCTTGGTAAAGTCTTGCCACATTGTTCAGCGATCGTGCATCACGGAGGCATCGGAACGACGGCTCATTCGATCGCTTGGGCTTGTCCTCAGGTCGTTTTACCGATGGCTTTCGACCAATTCCACAATGGCATGCGAGTTCAGCAACTGGGGCTTGGCAAAACGATCGATCGCCCTCGCCGCAGATCACTCCATCGCGCACTTGCTGAGGTCTTAGGAGATCCCACACAGCCATTGCGTTGCCAAGCGATAGCGGAAAAAACTCAAGGACGCGACGGCGCCGAAATCGCGGCTGAACGAATCATCGACTGCCTGTCCGACCACCAAACGTAATCAATCGACCGTGATTTCATATGGTTTATGATTGCTAGAAGAGCCAGTTTTTAATTCCACCAACCAATCAAAATCCATCATCAACCGCTTTCACGCTAGCCACCGTTGTCGTAGGTTTTCGGATGCGTTTCAATGATCTGTGTTCTGTAAAAAATCTTGCGAGACATAGTAGTCCGAGAATCGCGTGTCCGGTTCTGGGTAATCGGTGCTGATGAGTTGAGCGCCGCTTTTGATCGCGAGATCACGCCGCCTTGTATTGTTTGTGCGTGACTCGGTCGTGCCACTGTCGGCCCGAGTGCGCACCAAAAAACCTTGCTCTACCAACGCGACGATTTCATCATAACTGCCGATCGGATCATTGCGTTTCATCCATGCCGCCGCGGGATGTGTTACCGGTACACTGGCAAAGAGCAATCGGTTTTCTAAAATCTCGCTTTTGGCGAGATAGGTGCTACGTTGCTCACCCTCGTTATCGAGCAAAAAGACGATTTTCCCGCGACTTTCGGCAAGCGTTGGCCACCCTGTACCCTTGACCGCGTCGCGAAGCGTTGGCCTGCCGGCCCGTATGTCGTCCGGAGTCAAAATCCGATCGCGGCTGAAAACTTCTAGTATTGAGTTTTCGAGCCCTTCAATCGCCGCAGCCGTCCATGGCAACGGAATCGTTGCCGGAGAAAATGATTGCGATTTAAGTTCCAGCAGCACAAAAATCGGCCCGTCATCCGGATGCTTTTCCATCCAGCGAGCGAACTGTGATAAGGCATCGCGAAGCGTATAAACATGGGTGCGAAAATCGAAGTCAGGGCTGTGCAGAACCTTAATTCCTTTTTGGCTCAACTTCTGGTCGGGATCGAATGCCGGGACATTGGCTCCTTGGGTCGTTGCCATCTGATAACAGAGCGGTGATCGATAAAGTGTCCCATCGGGATCGTGGAAGAGGTCGAGTTCAAAATGTCGCATACCAAGCGCTTCCAATTGTTCCTCAAGTGGACGCTGTGTGCAATCGATCGAACGTGCTTCACCAGGTGCGGCAAGCCCGATGATCGCCATCGCCACTGGGTCCGGTGCGATGTGGTAGGAGTTATGGGTGCCAATCCACTGCTTTTCATTAATCCGCATTGAGCGTTTTTCAGGATCGCTGGGGCCAGCGGTCGGCCTTTGCGCCATCGCGGACGCCCCGGTCCCAAAAAATCCGACCAAAGAAAGCAGGACGACTAGTCCCTTGATTGGCGACGGTGATGCTTCATTCATGTTCGGTTCGCTTTCGACGCGACAGCCAGCTTTATCGTCTAGGCAACCTACCTAGGCGTGCCAACGGGGCGCTTGCAAGCCTACGGTGGGGTCGTTTGTTGCGGGGGTCACGCGAGACGACAACACCATCTGGCACCACTACTGAAGCCCCACGGCAGTTTTCAATTGCGTATGATGCCAGAGATAATCGCAACGTGTGACTTGCAACGATGGTGTTTGCGTGTTTTGGGAAAATAGGTTGATGAGTGCGGTCGAAGAATCAGGTGATTTGCGTTCGCGGCAATTGCTGCAGTTTCCTGCCAGGTCGCCTGTGGCCCCATCGATTGGCCGAATGATCATCAGCCCACCTGGTGATGGCGCAATGAACATGGCGATCGATGATGCCTTGCTCGCCAGTGCGAACGTTGATTCTGGGCCCACGCTCCGCTTTTATCGCTGGGCGGAACCGACGCTTTCGCTTGGCTATTTCCAAGCGATCTCCAGTCGTTGTGAACACCCGCCTAGCAGCGACCTGAAACTGGTTCGCCGAGCGTCTGGTGGCGGAGCGATTATTCACGATCGCGAGCTGACCTACAGCCTCGTAGTCCCCTTGGCAAACCATTCGTCGCGGGGGGCTGCGACTGAAATTTACCGTGCTGTCCACACCGCATTCATCGACTGCTTGGCAGGGTTTGGGGTCTCCGCCCAGCGGTTTGGAGACACCGGCCGTGCCGCCCACTCGGACAACGCGTTTTTGTGTTTTCAGCGAAGAAATGTTGAAGATTTGGTGGTGTCTGGCTACAAGGTGCTCGGCAGCGCCCAGCGGCGGGGGGCGACTGGCCTGCTGCAACACGGCAGCCTTTTGCTCGCGGCATCGGCCGCGGCACCGGAATTACCAGGGTTATCCGAATTAACGTCGCGCCGGATCGATTTTGATAGTTTAGTTGATCATCTTGCGGCGAAACTTGGGGCGGTATGCGGTGTTCATTGGCGAATAGGAAATCTGAGCTCCGGTGAGAATTTTTCCGCTAAGTCGTCGCTAGAGGAAAAGTTTTCGGCTTTGCAGTGGACGGTGAAGCGATAGAAAGTTTAACGGTTTATCCGTTTGAGTGCTTAAATTCACGAAACACTAATTAAAATGTAAAATTCAGGAAACTTCGAGGAGGGGGGTCTGTTTGGTATAGACGATGCGTGTATCATTTAGTCAATTAAGCGCATGCTCAAATGGATCCCGTCCTTTTGCTTGTCACTCCAGAAGACCGTACAGCAGCCACCAACCAGACGGAACTTTTAATTTTCTTTTTCCGGCAGCCGCGATTGTGTCTGCCACCCTGGTGTAGGCGACCCGGTGAACGATCGACTTGAAAGGGTTATTTGATGCAAGTGAAGCTGAAAGTCATGACGGGAAGTCATGCTGGGCTGGAACTGGCCGTTAGCGGCGAAAAGTTTATCATTGGTCGAGGTGAGTCTTGTAATCTGCGTCCGAAAAGCGAATCCGTCAGCCGCAAGCACTGCATTCTTGTTATTCGCGATAACCGGTTGTTAGTGCAGGACTTAGCCAGCCGCAACGGTACTTTCGTGAACGACAAACGGTTGCCGACTGACAAAGCGAAAGTGCTGCAATCGGGCGACCAGTTGCGAGTCGGTAAGCTAGAGTTCGAAGTGGTGATTGAGCATGGATTGCAGGCCGCGAAGAAACCTGAGGTGACTAGCGTCGGCGACGCAGCCGCTAGGACCGTTGAATCGAGTACCGAAAGTCGGTTCGAGGCAATCGATGTTAACTCCTGGTTGGACGAAGCTGATCAAGTCGATCGTGTTCGTAAGCTTTCTGATCCCGATACCCGCCAGTTTCGTATCGATTCTGTTCCCGAGGCTGATGCATCGGCCGGCGGTGACAGCGATGAACTGTCGGGAGACGACTCGAAGTTGCAGAAGCTGAAACCGCCCGTTAAGGGCCAACCTGGCAAGTTGCCGACCAATGCGAACAAATCGATGTCTAACGATTCGCGCCAGGCGGCTGACAATGCACTTAAAAAGTTTTTCAGCGGCCGTTAGATCGGCCCGCGAGCAATTGTATCGGTATCGCCCGATCAGCCTGATGCTGGTCATCTGTATCGGGCTTTTCGGGCTGTTGACCGCTTCGACAGCCTCGGCCGAACAGTTGGTTCGGCTCAAGTCCGGGCTAACACTGCGCGGATCTGTGGTGCCGATTCCATCGGTCAACCAAAATGCTTTTGCCGCTGCTTCGGGGACGGCTGCGAATAAGTCGTTGCCGGTGTGGATGGTCGATGACGGGCTGCGTCGTGTTTACGTTCACAAGAACGCGATGGTTGCGGAATCCAATCCGATCGAAGATCTTGCCCAGCGACTGAATTTCTATCAACCCGCCCCAACGGCCGGCAAAACCGTTGGTGGCATCGGTCCGTTGTTGGGGGTATCGCCGTTCAACAATCACGGCCAGCGGATTGTCAACATTCGCGGCACCGATGGCGGTCCGATCTCCATCATCCAGGGAATTACCGAAATCAATGCGCGTTATGCGACGATTGAAGCCTTGCGGGGTAACCCAACCTATCAGTGGACATCGCGAATTGCTACCTCAGCGATACCCGCCGACCAGCTGAAGAATCTTTTCACCCGTCGGATCGACCAGCAAGATTACAACAAACGCCTCGAGGTCGTGCGCTTTTATATTGAGGCCGAGCGTTTCGGCGAGGCGAGATCCGAGCTCGAAGCGATGCTGAGCGACTTTCCCGAACAAACCCGGTTGGCGACTCAGTTGCGCGTGCTGGTGCAACGGCAAGGGACACAGTTGTTAGCCGAAGCGAAACTGCGTCGAGACGCGGGGCAATACAAGCTGGCGATCGACATCCTGCAGAATTTTCCGCTGGGCGATGTTGCCCGCGTCACGGCGATCGAGGTGCAGGATGCGATCGATTCGATTCGCGGCAAGGAGGCTGAAGGAAAGCGATTGCTCGATCAATTGCGACAACAAGTTCGCGCTTTGGGCGAGGCATACCCCCAGGACCCTTTGTTGGCGTTTGTTGACGAAATCGAATCGTCGCTGACGCCCGATACGTTGCCACGGCTGAGCGACTACACCCGACTTGGTGGCGTCGATACGATTGCGATTGACAACCGTGTTGCGCTGGCGATCGGCGGTTGGTTGCTCGGCTCGGGGTCGGGACTGCAAAACCTTTCGGTTGCTACATCGCTGATTAACGTAAGAGACCGCGTGGCGGCGTTTCTGGCCAGCAGTGACCCTGCCGAGCGCGCCGCGATCCTGGACCAGTTGCGACTGATTGAAGGAGCCGATGCGACCTACGTTTCCAAAATGTTACCGTTGATGAAGCCCCCGCTCGAGTTGCCTGCCGCAGCACAGGACGCCGAGGATAAGGGGCTTTATCGAATTACGGCCGAACACACCGGACGATTCAAGGGTGAGTATGCGGTGCAGTTGCCACCGGAATACGACCCCCTGCGATCTTATCCGTGCATCGTAGCGCTTGGACCGGTTGGCGGTTCCGCCGAAGCGCAGATCGATTACTGGTCTGGAAAATACGACGCGTCAGTCGGGATGCGATTAGGACAGGGTGCCCGCCATGGCTTTGTTGTTGTTGCGCCGGTTTGGACGCGACCGGCACAGCGAGGTTATGAGTCGACCCCAAGAGAGCATGCGGAAGTGTTGGCTGCGTTACGCGATGCGATGCGTCGAGTCTCCATCGACGCCGATCGAATCTTTATCGCCGGGTTGGCCGACGGTGGCTCCGCGGCTTGGGACATCGCCTTGTCGCACCCCGAGTACTGGGCCGGAATGATTAATGTCGGTGGCGAGCCGACTAACTACATTCGCTTTTACGCCGAAAATGGCGTGCACGTACCGATGATGTTCGTCTTCGGTGAAATTGCCGGATCGCCCGTCACATTAGTAAGAATTGGCGACGCATTCGAGCGTTATATGAAGTCCGATTACGACGCAATGGTGGTAACCTATCGCGGCCGTGGCCCCGAACATTATTATGAAGAGATTCATCATTTGTTTACTTGGATGAATCTGCCCACGTTGCGGCGCAAACCTATGCCGCGATCGATGGAAATGGTTACGATGCGTCGCGGCGATCAATTCTTCTGGTGGCTGGAACTTACGGAACTCGCGGCATCAGTTGCAATCGATCCGTTCTTATGGGACCAAGCGGAATCTCGAAACAAAGGCAAAGTTGCTGCGTCGATCGGATCCAACAACGAAATCCGGATTACTCAGGGGCCCAGCAATTTCTTTCGAGTTTTCCTCGAGCCATCGATGGGCATTAGTATGGATCGACGGGTAACCGTGCGCTATCGAACTCGCAGCGCGACGCTCGATTTCAATGGCGGTCTCGATTTTATGCTAGAAGACGTTCGCACTCGTGGCGACCGAAAACGCCCGTTTTGGGCGATGGTCAGCATTCCTTAATGCATTTGCCCGAAGGTTTCAAAACTTCGAATGTTCCGCCGGTCTATTGAGCTGAAGGATCGACCGGGCTGGGGTACCGATATAAGATTTTTCGCAACCTCGCAACAACATCAGGATGCTCGCCGGCTAGGTTTTGAGTTTCGAGTGGATCCGTTTGGTAATCATACAGTTCGTATTCGGCCGTATCCTCAGGCTCTTCCACCCGTTTCCACTGCACCAATCGATAGCGATCGGTTCGAATCGCCCGCCCAAGCTTGCGGCGGGGGAATGCGTGAAACGCATGGTCGCGAACCCGCGCCGCCGGATCGACCAAGACCGGCACAAGGCTCTTGCCGTCAATCGGTTGCGGTACTTGTGGCAGCGGCAATTTCGCTAATTCAGCCAGCGTCGGATACAGATCGACGCTTTCCGTCAATTGCCCAGTTGAGGATGCCGTGTCGGTGATGCCCGGTACAGCGATGATTAACGGAATTCGATTAGCCTGTTCATAGTTGGTGTGTTTTGTCCAATAACCATGGTCGCCCAGATGAAAACCATGGTCACCCCACAGCACAACAATCGTGTTATCTGTTAATTGATGGCGATCCAGCGCGTCGAGAACTTTACCGATCTGGGCATCGACAAAACTGGTACTGGCATAATAACCATGCACCAGCTTTTGACTGAGAACGTCATCGACAACCCCATCTTCTGGCACCGGACTGTAGTTCGCAAGTTCACCGTTGGTCTTACCAGCAATCTTGGGGGCGTCGATCGGTACCGCTGTAAAATCTGGTTGAGGTAGAGTCGCTGGATCGTAAAGATCCCAGTACCTTTTCGGTGCGCTGAATGGCAGGTGCGGCCGCGCGAATCCTGTTGCAATAAAAAAAGGGGTACCAGCATCGGCTCGCCGTTTTGCTGCTGCCCCGATTCGTTTAACCGTTTCATTCGCTACGCGACCATCGGCGTAAGCTTCGTCTGGGACATCGGGCGACTCATACGCAGCGCCGCGAGGCAATGACCGGATTTGGTCAAGTTGCTGGTTGCTGAAAAACGCTTCTTCGCGAGTCAATTGTCCGCCCATCGTGCTGGCCGGATCGAGATACTCGATCACCTTGTCATAGAAATGTTCCGTCATAAATGATTGTGGATCGCCCAGGTTTCCATGCCCGACATGAAAGACTTTTCCCAGCGACTCAGTTCGGTAACCATGAATTGCGAAGTACTGGGGCAGGGTGATCGCATCAGGTATTCGATGCCGCAACCGACTGCCAAGATGGTAAAGCCCAGTGGAAGTGCTGTGAGAACCGAGCATCAGTGTGAAACGCGATGGCGCACAAACGGCTTGGTTGCAATACGCACTATCGAATCGCATTGACCGTCGGGCCAATCGATCGAGGTTCGGCGTGCGTGCGATCGGATCGCCATAACACCCCAGCGACGGTTTCAGGTCGTCAACCAGAATTATCAACACGTTGGGGCGGTCCGCACCCCAAGAACCAGAGTCACCCACGACCAGAATCGCGGCAACCATGATCGATAGACAAACGATGCGATTACGACATGCGATTGCTAGCAATGAATGAATGAGATTGCTCAGATAAGTTTTTCGAATGATAGTCACTGGAACTGGTTCCCTCTAGTCGCTGCCTATGGCAATGATAGCTAAGCCGGACGCCGATCGGCTGATTTGAACCACAGCTTTTCAAAAGCCGCTCAATCCCACCGACTCGAAGCTGGGCGACTTGGGGTGAATGCGTAGTTTAGTTTGCGAGCCGGATTCGCCTTGTGAGTGGTTAAATCGCTTTCGTAGACTCGCCGCACGGTTGTCGCCCGATTGTTGGGTGACACGGTTAAGGCGTGAAGTTCAAGAACAGCGTAATTTGCCCGCTCTAACGAGAATCTATCGGTTTCCAAAGTATCGTCAACAACTGGGTTTCAAACCCGGGGTGAAGGCGATCGCACTGATTTTGGTCACGACAATTCTTTCCGAATTTTTTCTCAATGCCCATTCATCGGCTCAGGACGCGTCACGATTCGGAGCCTTGGCCGCACCGCTGGTCGCACCTCCGCTGGCAGACCCAATGCCAGATAGCATCCGCTCTCCGCAGATCGGCCAGGTGGGCGGTCGACGTGCCGGCGAACTTGCGATCAACGATGATCGCCGAATCGATGCGCGGGGCCAAGCGGTTTACCGCTGGACCGAATCGGGCGCCGATGCCTACCTGATCGAAGGGGCTTGTCGCCTCGCAACGCCCGATGGATTGGTTTCCGCCAACCAAATGTTGATCTTGGTGCGTTCCGAAACAAGCACGGCGGGCGATCGCACCTGGAGCGTCACAGCAGCGGTCTCTGGTAAAGTGCAATTTGCCACTGAGAAAACTAAGAATGCTGGCCAACGCATGCAAACTTCTTTTGGGGATTCCGCATGGCTGGGCCAGTGGATTGTGTCGAAGCCACCCACGGTTGACGCCCCCCATTTTCGCGGCGTTCCTGATTCGCGTCCTACATTGATGGACGTCATAGCGACTGGATCGCCACGGCCCAGCGGCAGTGGCGATGCACCCGGAGCGGTAACACAAGCGCAATATGAGTTGCCAATCCCCAGCGGCGCCAGTCCCGCTTCACCGGCAATCAGTGCACCGGGCGGCCTGATCGAAACATCGCCGATCCCCACTGAGATGCTGCCTCGTGTTCAAGCGATGCAGCCGCCGTCGCCCCGAATGCCAACGGCCCCGGGCGGCGTGGTTGCACCGGATGAACCATTAATGCCGGCGGCACAAGCCCCCGGCAGCAGTCCCTTTCAATTGATCCTTGGCGGCGGATCACAAGCGGTTGAAATTGTCTCCCGCGGCACAGCCAACTTGGCGCAATTGGAGACCCAAAACCGCATCGAAACCGGCGAAACGGTGGTCGTTGCGCGGGGCGGCGTGACCGTTTTGATACGCGACGTGCAAGCTCAATTACCCGCAGGCCAACTGCTCGACCTGGGAACGATTGAACTTTCAGCTGATCAAGTCGTCGGTTGGTTTCCGATCGTCACAGGATTGCTCAGCGGATCCAATTCATTTAACGATGCCGAAGGTGAGTTTTACTTGGAGGGAAACATTGTTTTCCGCCAGGGCGATCGCGTCATTTATGCTGACTCGATGTATTACAACGTGACGCGAGAGTACGGAATGGTGCTCGGTGCCGAAGCGATCACATCGGTGCCAGACTTTGATGGTGTCGTAAGGCTTAAGGCTGACGTCCTACAGCAAGTTGCCAGCGGCGAGTTTATCGCTTTCGATGCCGCAGTAACCAGCAGTCGGATGGGGGTTCCGCGCTATTGGTTGCAGAGCGAACAGTTGCGATTTTCCGACCAAACCCGTCCCGGTGTTGACCCTACGACGGGCGCACCGATCGAACTGAGCAACCGAGTGATCACCAGCAGCAATAATTTTGTCTATTTCGGTGGCGTCCCGTTGCTCTACTGGCCAGCATTTACCAGCGACGTGGAAGTATCCAGTTTCTATGTGAACAGTGTTCGATATCGGAACGACAGTATTCTAGGAAATCAGTTATATGTCGACTGGGATCTCTTTCAACTTTTCGGCCGCCAGCGACCGCCCGATGGTGTTCAGTGGACATTGTCAACGGATTACCTAAGCGAGCGTGGACCGGCGCTGGGCACGACGTTAACCTACGAACGCAACCTGTTTTTCGGACTAGCCGGCCCGACCCGTGGTTTCATCGATGCCTGGGCGATTCGCGACACAGGATTAGACATCTTGGGACGTGGGCGTCGCGACCTACAACCCGAAGTAACGAATCGTGGGCGTGTGATCGGGCGGCATCGTCAGTATCTCGCAGGCGATTATGAGTTGATCGGCGAAATCGGCTACTTGAGCGACCGAAACTTTCTGGACCAATACTTTGAACAAGAATGGGACCAGGACAAAGATCACGATACGAACATACGATTGCGCAAACATTATTATAACAATCTGTTTGAGTTGTCGGCCGAAGCTCGTTTGAATGATTTTTATAGCGAAACGCAGCGTTTACCGAGACTGGAACACTATCTGCTGGGCGGTTCGGTGTTAGGCGATCGGCTGACGTGGTCGATGAAGAATCAAGTCGGTTATGCGGACATCAATATCGCTGACCCACCGACCGATCCGGCGCAGGCCGCTGTCACACAAACGCCACTGCCTGGTGAAGCCAACGCTAGCGGAATCATCGCGTCGACGCGACAAGAAGTGGCAATGCCGCTGGAACTTGGCCCAATCAAGTTCGTGCCATTCTTGTCTGGTGAAGCGTCGCATTATGGCGAAGACATCAATGGCGAAAGCTTGTCGCGGTTGATCGGGCAAGCAGGGATCCGTTCATCGTTGCCGATGTGGAGGATCGACCCGAATGTTCACAGCAGTCTGTTGAATGTTAACGGATTGGCTCACAAAGTCGAGTTATTTGGCGAATACTTCTATGCCGACAGCAATACAAACGTGAACCAATTGCCTTTGTATGATCGGTTAGATGACAATGCGCAAGAGGAGTTTCGACGAAGATTTATTTTTGACAATTTCGGCGGCATCTTGCCTGATCGATTTGATCCTCGGACTTATGCATTGCGCCACGGGATGCAACGAATGGTCACCAATCCGTCAGAAGTGATCGCCGACGATCTAATGCAGGGTCGTCTCGGGTTGCATCAACGGTGGCAAACCAAGCGAGGCCTGCCCGGACGCGAGCGAATCGTGGATTTGATGCGATTTAACGTCGACACCATGATCTTTCCAAATGCCGACAGCGACAACTTTGGGGAAACCATGGGACCAACGACTTATGATTTTCGCTACCACGTGGGCGACCGCGTGACATTGCTCAGCGATGGTTATGCCGACTTCTTTGACAGCGGCCTACGATCGGTTAGCGCCGGTATAAGATCCAGTCGCCCGGGCCTTGGCGAGGTTTATGTCGGATTAATGTCGCTTGAAGGTCCGATAACCAGCCAGGTACTGAGGACCAGTTACGATTATCGAATGAATGAGAAGTGGATTGTTTCGGCAAACAACACGTATGACTTTGGCAGCGCAGGGAATGTTGGCCAAAACATTGCGCTAACACGAATCGGCGAATCCTTTTTGTTGCGGATCGGGTTGGATATTGACCGGGGACGAGACAATGTTGGTGTATCGTTGCTGTTGGAACCAAGGTTCTTCCCCAGTCGTCGCGTCGGAGCGATTGGCGGCCAGTTGATTCCCGCTGCTGGGCTCGAGGGACTGGAGTGATCATGCGCCGCAACGGGCCATCGTTGATCGCAGCCTGGTGCCGAAAGTTTGGCGACGCCTTCGACGGTTTGATCCATGGAATCCGAACCGAGTCGAGCCTGCAAGTTCACTTCGCGTTCGCCATTATCGTACTAGTGGTCGCCGCCTCGCTATCAATCGAACTATGGCGTTGGGCTGTGTTGTTGACCTGCATCGCGATTGTCATCACCGCCGAATACTTTAATTCGGCGATCGAGCAACTGGTTCGTGCCCTCAATCCAGGTCATAAGCCTGAAATCGCAATAGCGCTCCACCTAGCCGCTGCGGCGGTCCTCATCGCATCGCTTTTGGCCGCCTTCATCGGGGTGGTTGTACTTGCCATGCCTCTGATGCAAACGCTCGGCTTATAGCGGGGTTTACAAAGGTAAGTCGGCAGCCACTCACCAGCGAAAGCGCTGACGTCTCTATCAATACGTAAACAGCGGTGCCCCAAGCTTCTGTAAATGCAGGATGTGACGCAATTATCCTTGTATTGCACCGAAAAAACCTTAATATGAACGCGAACGACAGCCACTGCTGGACCGCTGCGAGGAGACATCATGACATGCTTTGACGCGATCGACGATTTCCTAGAAACGGGTGAGTCAATGCTTAACTGGCACGGATTGAACCACAACCATCAAACGCCCAGAACAAGATTGATCGTCATCTTGTCATTCGCTTGCTTTGGACTGGCCAACTCTGCGGCGTTGGGACAAGCCACTTCAAAATTGCCCAGTCGTGTTCCGCCGTCGCCGAACGTTTCAGCAGTGCATGCGACTTCACAAACCAAAGGAATTGGCTGGAAACGATTGACAGAAATGCCGGAGAAGCTTGGCAGATTCCAGTTGGCGACCGACGGCAAATTGATTTATCGGCTCGGCGGTGTTGGATTCAATATTCGTACTGGCGGAAGTTACTCAAGCCAATTAGCAGTCTTTAATCCCGAAAGCGAGAGTTGGTTGCCGCTGGCCGAAGCGCCCTTTGGTACGGGCGGTGCGTCAGTGGCCTATTGGCCATCCAAACACAGCCTCGTCGCGATTGCTGGAATCAAGAAACTGGGCGAACAGTTCAACATGGATGGAGTAACCGTTGGTGTTTACGACATCACTGCCGATCGGTGGTCGATGCAAAAGTTCGCGTGCGCCGGCCTGGGAAGACCTTCGTGGTTAATCCACAGTGCTGACGGCAAATTTCTTGTGCTAACGTCCAGCCATGGACTCGGTTCTGCGGAGAACTTTGCGGAGCTTGATCTGAATAAATCTACACTAAGAATCGTTAGCAATTGCCCTGTACCAGGCCGAATGGTTGCCGTTGCGAAACATCACGGCACAATCTTCATTGTGCAATCTACGAAGCATGGCCCTGACCAAAAACGGGCTCGCGTCCACCAGTTCGATATTTGGGCCGACCAGCATGTCAGCATCGTGGAACTGCAGGAAGAGTTCACGCATGTGGATGCTCTTTTTGTTTGGAAAGACCATCTGATGATGTGGAAGAATAGTGGCGACTT
>DIUH01000168.1:9789-14456 GCA_002428205.1 Planctomycetaceae bacterium UBA6163 | reverse complement strand
GGCCCGCTCATGGATCGCATCGACATTCATATCGAAGTCCCCGCAGTACCGTTTGATGAATTGTCGGCGACCGGAACCGATTCAATCACCAGCGAGCAGATGCGGGGCGATGTCACGATCGCACGCGAGGCGCAAGCCGAGCGTTTTGCTGGCACTTCGACGCGATACAACGCCCAAATGAGCAGCCGCGAAGTTCGCAAGTACTGCGAGCTGAGCAGCATTTGCCGCAAGATGCTCAAGCACAGCGTCGAAGAACTCGGCCTATCGGCACGTGCCCATGACAAAATCCTACGCGTCGCCCGCACCATCGCCGATGTCGCAGGAGCGAGCGACATCGAAGAAGTCCACCTCGGTGAAGCGATCAACTACCGCTCGCTCGACGCCAACCTGTGGACCTGAGTCGCCGTTGGTGCTGGGCTGCCGTGAGCCGCATATGCTAAATCTTGCAAGACGCTTGGCGAACTAAGACTCACAACCCACAACCAACCTATGCACATTTGTACGCCGAACAAAAACACATCACTCGGTGCAGATATACATTCTTCGTTTATAAAGTTTGGACAAATTATCTCAGCGAGTCATTGACGACCTTCGACGCAGGCGTACTCTAATACCTAGCAATCATTCCTTTGCACCCTGTAGTTGGAAATTTAATTGTGGCAAAACGAGAAATAAAAGGTTTCGCCGGTCTATTAAAACTGCGCGGCCAGTCGCCCGTGTGGCTTCATGGAACGAACCTACTTCGAAATGATCCTGTCAGAATAGTTTCGTCCGGCAAGAACGTCTGGGAAGGCTCGATTGTTGGCACACCTCGACCGGTGGCGGGCGGCTATGTGAAGGCGTTGGCGATGGTATCTTATAAGGGCGATGGAACCTACGTTGACGAATTTCCGATCAGGCCTTTTGTCGATGAAGATTTAGGAACCCTCACCGTTACCGTTGGCCCCGTCGCCGACCCTGATGCTGACACCATTGTTATCCCAAATGTTGTGATCGACGGGCCTTGAAAACTGAGAAGAACGGACGGGGCGGTGCCTTGCGACCAGTCAATCGCAAACGCAAACGCAACCTTAATAAAACATCAACCTGTGTCGATCACACTGACCATCAACAAGCGGACCATAGAATGACAGCACCTGTGTATATACCTTCTCATTTGGTACTTCACCGTGATGAGCAAAAAGCCCGCAAGATACTCATTTCCGGCATCAACATTTCCGTCGGTGACTTTGTAAGACTTGAGTCAAAAACGCAAAGCGAAATGTGGTACGGGATTGTCTCGAGGAAAATCCGCCAGGGTAATACTCACGACGTTCTAATGGTAGTGCTGCATTATCACCGTTTGCAAGACACTCTTAGAGTGACCAACGATGACCTCCTTGACCTGACCGTCGTGGTGGTCCACCCGAGCCCTCCATCCTCGTCGCCACCGACCGACGAAATTGGCGTCATTGACTCGCCATAAATCTGGCCCTGGCATTGACGTTTTCGCCGGCCCAGTGCTGCTTGGCCTGTTGACCAAAACAGGCCCGATCAATCTTGTTTTCGAAAGCCCTTCGACCGATTCGCCTTGCAACGAAACTTACTTACTTTGCTATCATAAGTCTTTCTGCAATCCATCCTGGTGAGTATCACCTGTTGCGTTTCGCCAGACAGTCGATTGGGCTCATCAAAACGGCACTGGCGACCGATCATGAAAATTGGTTAGGTTAACCCAGCGTTTGCGACGGCGATTTTGTGTTGCGTTTCTTAGGCCGTCCAGCGTGATTCTTACAAGGATGGATCATGTCGCGTGTTACCGATTCTGGCTCTACGACTGCGGTCGCGTCTAACGCCGGTTCAGCTTCCCGCACCGGTGGCTTCAGCAACGTCGACTCCGATCAGTTCATGCAGCTTTTGCTAGCAGAATTGCGGAACCAGGATCCGCTGGAACCGATGAAAAACTCGGACATGGTCCAGCAGATGAGCCAAATCCGAAACATCGGCGCGACGGATCAATTAACGAGCACGTTGTCGACTTTGCGTGAAAGCCAGGAATTGGTGACCGCCAGCGGATTGATAGGCCAGAAGGTGGAAGGATTGGCCGACGACACATCTCAGGTAAACGGGGTAGTCGATCGCATCACGGTTGAAACAGATTCCGAGAATAAATCTCGGAATGTCAAAGTTCACGTGGGCAACCAGACGATGCAAATTAGGAATATCCGAACCATCTTAAACTCCTAGCGGCAATTTCTCTGGTGAGTCCAATGGTTCGATCGAACTAGGCACTCTCAAAGCAGGGACGCTTTCATGGGTCTGACATCGGCACTCAATACCGCGCTCACAGGTCTCAGCGCGGCCGAAACCCAGATCGATGTGATCGGTAACAACCTCGCCAACTCGCAAACCGTTGGCTTCAAGTCTTCGCAGACCGTGTTCGCCAGTCAGTTTTTGCAGACGCTAAGCCTCGGCGGTGGACCTACTGCGGAGAATGGCGGCACCAATCCTCGACAGATTGGCCTAGGTGTGCAGGTTGCTGAAATTGCCGCCAACCACAACCAAGGGACAATTGAAATCAGCAGCAGCCCTTCGGACATGGCAATCCAGGGCGATGGATTCTTCATTGTCGAAAGCGGTGGAGGCGAGCGACTGTACACTCGAAACGGCATTTTCAAGCTCAACGCCGACGCCGAACTGGTTAATTCCAGCGGTCAACGTTTGCTGGGATTTGGTGTCGACGATGTGTTCCGCCTGCAAGAAACGAGTTTGGTTCCGTTAACGATTCCGCTCGGCTCGGCTTCAGTTGCTAAAGCCACAGAAAATGTCACTTTCGAAGGGACATTGACTCCACTTGGCGATGTGTCGACAACTTCGCAAGTGATCCAGAGCGCCAGATTGGGTGATGCCAGCGTGCCGCGGCCGGATTCTTCCACGATAAACGTCTCGACGTCACCACTGATTAATCACACTTTGATCACCGCGACTGCTGGGGGTGGTGGAACGCTGGCCGCAGGCCAGTACCAATACCGTTTTGCATTCGTCGATTCGTCTGGGAACGAATCTCCCCCCAGTACGCCAATCTCACGAAACGTTGGTCCATCGGGCCGAGTCGACTTCAGTTCCTTGCCGGTTGACACCACTGGCAATTACGTTGGCTTGAACATTTACAGAACCGATGCCGGTAGCAGCGACTTTTTTCGCCTGACCAGTGTCCCGCCTGGTGGGACGTTCGTCGACGACGGAAGCGTTACCCTCAGCGGCGTTCCGTTGAATCACACGTTGCTGACCGGAAATTACACCTACGTGATCACCTATGGTCGAGCGGGCGATCCGGAATCGCGACCGAGCGTTGCGATCGGACCGCGCAGCATCGTAAACGGACGACTGGTACTAGAAGACTTACCAACCCCACCCGTTCCGCCGATCGGTGGAGGGTTTCCCGCATACGACGAGATTCGAATCTATCGAAACTTGGCGGGTGACCAGAACAACTTCTACTTTGTCGGCACCGCCGCACCAGGCGAAACGTTCACCGACAATCGCACCGACGCTGAGATCTCGAACCTTAGCAATCCGGCCAACCGGGTATTGGATGCGGATGGACCAACAATCAATAGCAACACGTTGCTAACCGACGTTCTGCGCCGAGATGGCGCGACCTACCAACGGATCTTCACCGAAGGAACACTGTCTTACAACGGCCGCAAAGGTGGGCGAGCGATTGGCGAAAACGAACTGCGAATTACGGGCACGACGACGGTCCAAGATCTGATGGACTTCATTTCCGCAGCGTCCGGGATTCAGACGGTTCAAATCGATGCCCAAAACCCGATCCCCAATTCTCTAAATACAATCTCAGGCGAATCGGGAGTGCTTTTTCCCGGCTCTTCGATCTTCAATGGCGGAATCCGAGTGACCAGCAACACTGGCGCACTCAATGCGGTTGACATCGACTTGACCGCATTCCGCCTGCGTTCCAATAACGGTTCAGTGACCGTTCCGAACCTTGCCTTTGGGGAAATCCAAGCGGCCCAAGGACAAGGTGCGACTAGCGATTTTATTGTATACGATTCGCTGGGGATTCCGGTCGGAGTGCGAGTGACCGCGACGCTAGAATCGCGATCTGACGAGGAGACGGTTTACCGTTGGTATGCGGACAGTAATGATAACAAAGTTACCGGCAGCACCGGAATTGCGGTCGGCACTGGATTGATCAAGTTCGATGGCAACGGCAACTTCGTCACCTCGACTAACGAAACGATCGCCATCAACCGCCAGGGTGTGCCAAGCATTTCGCCATTGCAGTTCAACATCGACTTCAGAAAGGTATCAGGCCTCGCCGAGCAGAATGCCTTTCTGGCTGCGACTCGCCAGGACGGCAGCGCACCGGGCAAATTGAACAGCTTTGTGGTCGGCGATGACGGCAAAATCCGCGGCATCTTCAGCAATGGGATCACTCGCGACTTGGGGCAAGTTCAATTGGCTCGATTCACAAACCCCGCAGGTTTGGAAGGGCGAGGCCTGAACCTCTACGCCGCTGGTATCAACACCGGCCTACCGATCCAAGGTAAGCCGGGTGAAAATGGTATCGGAACAGTTGCGGGCGGTGCATTGGAACTGAGCAACACCGACATCGGCAGAGACTTGATCAAACTGGTTCTGGCCAGCACCCAGTATCGTGGAAA
>DIUH01000168.1:1571-9720 GCA_002428205.1 Planctomycetaceae bacterium UBA6163 | reverse complement strand
TAAACGACTCGTCCGCGGACCGTCTCGCCATCATGCGGGCTGCTCTGACAGCTCGACAAAAATTGATCGGCTTGGACCGTCCACGTTTCCTCGGGGTCGATGATCGTCACGTCCGCTGGCGACCCGACGGCCAACGTGCCCGCTTCCAGCCCCGCGATTTTCGCCGGTGCCAGCGACATGCGGTCGATCGCCGCCGACCACGACATCAAACCGGTGTGAACCAGCCGCGTCGCCACAACGGCCAACGATGTTTCCAGCGTCGCAGCACCGAACGGCGCTTGGTCCAAATCGTTCATCTTCTTCTCTCTTGCCCGCGGCATGTGGCCACTTTGAATGGCGTCGATCGTGCGATCAGCAACCGCTTGGCAAAGCACTTCGATATGCCGCTCACTGCGCAGGGGCGGGTGGACCTTGAACCGCGAATCAAAGCTTTCCAGACTCGCATCGCTGTGCCACAAGTTGTGCGGACAGACCGACGCCGTGACATCGATGCCACGTAACTTCACGCGGCGGATCAAGTCGACGCTGCCCATCGTGCTGACCGGCCCAACGTGCAACCGACCACCGGTCGCTTCGGCCAAACGGACGTCGCGAGCAACGGCCAAGTCTTCGGCCTCCGTCGGTAACCCCGACAACCCCAGCACCAACGACACACACCCTTCGTGCATCACGCCACGGTCGACCAAATCGGGATCAACCGGACGATCGAAAATCGGAATGTCAAACATCCGGCAATAATCGAGCGCACTCTTCAGCAAGGCGCTATTGCCGGTCGGGCGTGGTGAATCGCTGAACGCCACCGCGCCAGCTTTGACCAGCAAACCGAGCTCCGCCATCTGTTCGCCCCGTCGCCCTTCGCTCAAGCAAGCGATCACGCGAACCCGCGGACCAGCGGCTTCTTCGGCAATTCGTCGAACGAGTTCAACACCCGCAGGCGTATCGATCGGTGGGTCGCTGTTGGCCAAGCAAAGCACCGTGGTGTAGCCGCCGGCAACCGCAGCCGACCCGCCCGAGCGGATCGTTTCGTCTTCCTCGTGTCCGGGTTCGCGAAACTCTGCCCCCAGATCGACCAGCCCGGGTGCGACGATGCAACCTTCGGCATCGATGCGGTGAAAGTATCCGGGCAATTCGTCGTCCAGCGGATCGATCGCTTCGACACGACCGCGCCGCAGCAGCAGTCGCGAAATTTGGTCGATCCCTTGCGCCGGATCGACCAGTCGACCATTTTCGATCAAGATCGGTGTCGGCTCAGCCATGCTGCAGCACTCCTTCGGAAGTCATCGCCGGCGCAGATTCCTCCGTCGCACCGACCAACAACCACAACGCCGCCATTCGCACCGCGATGCCGTTGGTGACCTGTTCCAGGATCACTGAGTGCGGCCCGTCGGCGACTTCGGGCGTGATTTCGACGCCGCGATTAATCGGCCCCGGCGCCATGATCAAAATGTCTGACTTGCAACGTCGCATCCGTTGGCCATTCATCGCATAGCGGTTCGCATATTCATGAACACTGGGGAACGGTCGCGACTGGAACCGTTCGAACTGGATCCGCAACAGGTTCAACACGTCACAGCGATCGAGAATGTCGTCCAAGCTGTGTGCGACTTCGAAACCGAGCTCGGTCCATCGCGGGCTGACCAGCGTCGCCGGGCCGCAGACGATCACGTGCGCGCCCAGCTTTCTCAGCCCCCACATGTTGCTGCGAGCGGTACGGCTGTGCGCGATATCGCCGACCAGTGCCACGGTCAAACCCGCCAACGAAGGTCGATGCTGGCGGATCGTCAACATGTCCAGCAACCCTTGCGTCGGGTGTTCGTGCGCGCCGTCGCCGGCATTGAGGACACAACATTCCAGTTCACGAGCCAGCAGGTGCGGTGTCCCCGGAGTTTGATGGCGCGTCACGACCCAATCGACGCCCATCGCTTGGATCGTTTTGGCAGTATCAATAAATGTTTCGCCCTTGGAAACGCTGCTGCCGGCGCTTGAGAACTCGACCGTGTCGGCACCCAGCCGTTTCGCGGCTAACGAAAAACTGTTGCGGGTCCGAGTGCTGTTCTCGAAAAACAGATTGGCCAGCGTTCGTCCGCCCAATAGCGATATTTTGCGGCGACACCCATCCGTCGCATCTTTTAACTGCTGGGCGACGTCCAACAGCGTCGTGATCTCGTCGGCCGACAGGCTTTCCAGTTCGAGCAAATGCCGCCGTTTCCATGTTGTCGGATAGGCGGGCAGTTGTGGCGTTGTCGTCATCTGTTGGCTCGTCAAACCTCAACCTTAGGCGCACGTATCGCTGCCACCGCGATCATCGTCCAGCCGATGATCCAACTGACACCGCCGATCGGCGTGATCGCACCCAGCCAAGTCGTATTGGTGGCGACAAGAAGATAGAGGCTGCCGCTGAAAAGGACGATACCCACCATCATAAATACGGCAATCGCACGGATCACCATCGGCGAAACGCCACGAATCGAACAAATCGCTAGCAACGCAACGGCGTGCACCAGATGGTACCGCGCACCGACATCAAACTGGTCGAGCCGTTTGGCGACTATTTCACCGTCCAGCGAGTGCGTTTGGACCAGAAAGTTTTCCAGCCCGTGAGCGCCAAACGCACCAATCAAAACGCCTAGCATTCCAAAAACAGCGGCCGTAGCGAGCAAATAGCGGAAAGCCAAACGGTCTCGCTGGGTCGTGACACCTGTCGTTTCGCCGCTGGTCATGGCTGGTCCGATCGGGGGTGGTGCAATCTGGGGTTGGCTTGCTGCCACTACTTGTTCAACAGATTCTCAACCGCCTGCAATAACCGGTCCATTGCGAACGGTTTGCGAATGTAATCGCTCACCCCCAACAATTCCGCATACGCTTTGTGCCGGCTACCTTCGTTGCCGGTAATCATGATCACCGGTAGCGGTGTCTCGCGGACGCGGCGAAGTTTTTCCAGCACCAAAAAACCGCTCCGCTTGGGCATCATCATGTCCAAGATCATCAAGTCGGGGTTTTCCCGTTCGGCCAGCGCCAGCCCCTGATTGCCGTCGCGAGCGATCACGACGGTGTAGCCTTCGCCTTCGAGAGCGTACCGGATCGAGTCGATGATCTCGTAATCATCGTCGACGATCAGAACCTTTTTGGCGTTCACGGGCGCTGGCGGTGGGGCAGATTCACTCATGCTGATGACTGAGAAGACCGTTAGCGTTGGGCAGGGGTGCAGGCTTGCGTAAGGCGGGACGAGTTCGGTTGATCTTCGGACGACAAAACAACCCGATCCGCCACGCCGTTTCTCGCACACGCGAGAAACCCGATCGACCCGACTCGTGACCGTGTAATGTACGCCTTCAAGCCGTCGAACAACAGTAGCCGAAAGGCTACGCCTTCGCCATGACCAACCTAAGCCCTTGCGAGCGGTTCGAGGCGGTCCAACATCGTCGACGTCCTGGGGCACTGAACAACGATCGCAAAGACCGCGAGAAGCGCCGGAACGACCAGGAAAATTTGGCCGGTCACCATCAACAGCACCAAATTCAGGAATCCCGCCCCTTCAAAAATCGCTTGGCTGATCAGGGTGGATGCCATCAGCCGCGTGACCAATTGCCCCGCTTCGTGGGTCAGCGGCATTTCCGGGTCGATCGACATCGGCAACTGCTGGCCCGTTTGCCGGAAGTTATGAATCGCCCACGATCGCATCACCATCGGAGCGATCACGCCAGCAATCGCCGCGACCGCAAAAACCGCAACGCCGATCCACGGCAACCAGTTCCCGGGCGTCGATTGCCGCTGAGCCGCAGCCGGTCCTTCGCCATTGATGCCGTCGGCGGCAATGACATCGCCCGGCGCGAGCGCCGCATCGCCGCCACCATCGCCGCCGCGAGGCACGACTGGCCCAGCAACCTCGCCCCACGACAGAAAGAGGACGATCGCCGCAAAGAAGATGACCCCCTTGGCCAGAGCGAGCGTAATGAATTGGCCGGTCCGCACCGCAGACTTGATCGTCACGCCGCCCGGGTTTGCAAAACCGGCAAACTGTCCACCCGAAAAATTGCCTGAGCTCATCCCGACCGTCTCCAAAATTGTTTCTTCGCGTTCTTCCCGTCACCGCATCGTGCTAAGCACGTCGGTATGCTCCCCTGCCAGCTCGTCTGGCAGGATGCCTAGGTTGGCAAGCTAGACTGCTTAGTCCGCACGCCTACAACTTTTTCTTTAGCAGACGTCCGGCACCGGTGCGACGGAACTTCAGCGCCGCCAAGCGTGTCGCTTCGTCATGATCGTCCGTCGCCACGCTGCGATGCAACGTGTGAATGTGCTTGCCCGCCAAGATCGGAATTAAGCTGGAAATCAGGTAACGAATCGCCGGCTCACGCGTTTGGATGTCTGCCGCTTCGCTGGACGATGAACCAAGAATCGACTGGTGCGTCGACATGACGTGAATGTCAGGATCGCTCAGCCAGAGATCAGCCGTCGCCAGCGGCTCGTTGCTGAGCGTGGGCAATAACCGATACCGCCGAATGTCGAAATGAAACATCGCCGCCGATTCGGCCGGTGTCGAAGCGGGAATACTGACCGGTTCGATCCGCGTACCGCGGCGATAGACCAACGCCTCGCGGCTGATCGCCGGACGATAATCGGTCGTCGTCACTTCCCAGCGATCGATCCGCTGCTGTTCTTCAAAGCCCGCTTCTTCCAATAATTGGTTCAGCCGGTCATCGGCAACATCGACGCCGATCCCTTGGCCGATCGGCTCCAGGCCTTGATATCCCCAGCGAGATTCTTTGCTGACGCCAACCACCAGCGTCGTCATCCCCGCAGCGGCAACCTGGGACTGACATTCCGCCAACAGCACTTTGGCGGCGATTTCCGCTTCGTGGGAAGTATCGAAACAGATCGCGGCCAAGTAGCCAACGCGATTCGACCCGACAAACCACTGGCACCACGCCACGGGGACCGAATTTTGCGTGGCGACCAATAACCGCAGCGGATTAAAAAAGTGCCGCGACGCGATCGCCTGTTCCCAAATCGCGGGCGTGACGGCAGGGGCAGCGCGGTGCACCGAGTGGTGTATCACCCACAACATCGCCAGTCGCGGAAGGTCCGAATTGGAAAACGGTCGAATCTCAAGCATGGTCGGGACAGTCTAGTGAGATCGTCGCTGGCCAGCGATGCACAATCTTACGCGGTTGACGAAACGGATCGTCCGGCGGTTAACTACGTCAGGTTAACCGGTCTCGTCCGGAGCCTGACCGGAAAAGCGCGCCAAGGCAACACCCTGTCGATCAGTACACCACCCAAAGACGAATAAGTTCGATGATTCTTTTTAGCGCGGCAGGCGTTTTACCAAGCGATTTTCGGGCCAAGCAAGGCAGTTGGCTGTTTCTGGGCATGCTGCTGATCTTTTTCCTGTCCAGCCTGTTGCTCTACGCACTGTACGCGATTTCACGCCGGGACGACCCCTACAGCAGCGCGACACTGCCCTGGTCATTCCTGACCAGCACGGTTTGCTTGGTCTTGATCAGCGGATTGGTCCACTGGGCGACTCGGTCAATTCGCCGCGACCGCTTTCTGCAAACCACCACCCTGCTGTCAGCCAGCACGCTGGCCGCAATCGTTTTCTTGGGCATCCAAGTCGTCGCGATGTCGCAAATGCTGCAGGAAACCACGCTGCAAGCCGGCAACGGCCGCGGCTTGGTCGGTATGGTCGTCGTGCTCGCATTTTTACACGCCCTGCACGTCGCCGGCGGAGTGATCGCGCTGGGGATCGTCGCTGTCCGTTCGGCAATCGGCAAATACGACCACGAACGTCACTTCGCCGTCGATTTCTCCGCCCAGTACTGGCACTTCCTGGACATCATCTGGATCGCCATGCTGGCCGCGTTCTGGTATACGACCGGCGGCTTTTAGATTTACAGAAGTACGAACCGGGATCTTCATTCAAGGGTCTGGACAAGAAACCGTCTCTGGACGATATTTGCCCACCGCTGGCAAACGTCCAGCACGAGACTGCTACGCAGTCGAAGTCGAACAAATGCGGCCATCCCACTGCTCTGCCGGGATGGGCATCCGAGGCCGGAGTGGCGGAATGGCAGACGCGCTGGATTCAAAATCCAGTGACCGCAAGGTCGTGGGGGTTCAAGTCCCCCCTCCGGTACTTTTCTTTCATCGTCGGAGCTCAGTTCCGCATAACTTGCAACGTTTGATCCGGAAATATATCTTTCCAGGCACCCAAGATTTGCGCTGTGTTTTCCCTGGTAAACGCTTGAGCGCATCATCGAGCTCCACGCCACCAATTCCGAAAGGACTACGATCGGGGCCGCACGCTTGATAACACGCCTTGGGTTCAAACCGGTCTGTCATGGCCCCAACGACGAACTCGCTTGATGGACTTTGATCAATTCAAATCTCGGTGGTCGGGGATGATTGCCGGGCATCGCGTGTTCGATGTTACGTTGCAACTTGACGCGGTCTTGGNNCTCGCAAGCGACGGTGAAGTTTATTGGATCAAATCACCATCGAACCGCCAATCGAGTCGCGTGCCAACGACGGAACAGCTGATTGCTGGCATGGGGCGGCTGATCGGTGCACCTGTTTGTGAAACAAGATTGCTATCAATTTCAAAAGAATTTGACGGCGAGATCCTTGATAACGGGACAGTGCTGGAAGCCGGCATAGCGCATGCATCGCGAGATGTTGGCAATTGCTCATTCGACAAGTGGTACGAACCGCAGTATCGGGCCCAGGACGACAATCGTCGTCGACATGCTGGTTACTTCGCCCTGTTCGATTGGTGTTGGGGCGACGACATGCAGTGGCTGTACGACCTCCAGGACGATCGAAAGACTTATTCTCATGATCATGGGCATTTTCTACCGGGAGCTCCCAACTGGACCGTTGTCACATTGGCTCAATCCGCTGAACTTCCGCACGAATTGTCCGCCGACGGTAACGGTTTGGACGATAATGAACTGGTGAGGCTCGCCGTACGGCTCGAATCACTTACCATGAATGAGATTGCCGGAGTCGTTCGAATGATCCCTGCCGCTTGGCCGGTCACTGACGAAGAACTTGAAATAGTCGCTGCATTCTTTGATTTCCGACGAGAACCGACTGCGGTTCGCCTGAGGGAATTGGCAAAACGAATGTAGACCGATTGATGCATCAGAAATAGCCATGCCGAAGTACCAGTATTCGATGATCCGATTCGTCCCGTCGCCGGTTCGTGGCGAGTTTGTGAACTTGGGGCTCATCATTGGTAGCGACCAAACCGGTGAGTGGCTGGTTGAGGTCGTTAGCTCCATGAGTCGAGCGTCACGCTTGGATGATGACAAAGTCTTGCCGAAGCTGGCGACCGACTTATCGCAGTTGCAATCGACGATCGAGGGCTACACGGAGCCGGAGATGTTTGAGAGGGCCATCGAGCTGTCTGAAGATTGGCTCGCAGACTTGTCTCGAAACTCACGGAACCAACTCCAGTTTTCGCATCCCAATGCGGTCGTGGCGGAGAACATCGGTGGTGCATTTGAAAAGTTGTGGGGGCGACTCATTGTCGAATCGCTTCCGACCAAACGAAATTCGATTACCAAGGCTTCCGTCACAGCACAATACATCACCGCCCTGACCAGTTCGCAACTCGACCGGTCGCACGTAAAACGGCGAGTGAAGTTGGAAACCTCGAAAACGCATACCAACATTGACGTTGCGGTTCATAATGGCGTCGTGAAGGACATCACGCAGTGCTGGTCACTGCAGATCAAAGCCGCCGAACCGCTGCTCAATGAGATCAAAGCTTGGGGCTGGTCCATCAAGACGCTACGAGAACATGGCGGGCTGATACTTGCTGGAAAGCAGCCCATTGAGGTTCCTCGCGACGTGCGTGTGGGCGTTGTGTATGCGGCAACGAACGACAGTGAATTGATGGAGGAAGCGTTTGACGTGTTCAATGACGCGGATATCAACGCCGATTGCGTTACGGTTGAAAATGCCATCTCACACGCTCAAGTCGCCGCGCAGTTGGTCGCCCATCACCCAGGCTTAGATCTCGACATCTAACTGAAATCGTTTGTGCCCGCGTCGCGGTCTGGAGGTTGTTGTCAGTATCGGATTCAATCTTGCGAAGAAAAACGTGCCAATACCAGGTTTTTGACACTCCAGCTCAAGCTCTCTC
>DIUH01000168.1:1173-1486 GCA_002428205.1 Planctomycetaceae bacterium UBA6163 | reverse complement strand
GAGCCGGCAATATCGACATCGCCACTCAGATCGCATTTATCCTGCGCTCTTACGGCCACCAGCCGCCTGGGATCGAGAATAGGGTTGCCGAACTGCTGGCCGAGTTCGGATTGGGCGGCTGTGAATACAAGACGCTCGGCTCGCTGTCGCGCGGCCAACTTTATAAGGCATCACTTGTGACCTTGGTCGCTCTGGACCGAGAACTTTGGCTGGTCGACGAACCGTTCGGTTCCGGGATCGACCCGCGAGGCTTAGCCGCTTTTCGACGCCATTCGCGTGCCGCAACCAAACGCGGCCGGACAATCATCTACAC
>DIUH01000168.1:0-1015 GCA_002428205.1 Planctomycetaceae bacterium UBA6163 | reverse complement strand
TGGTCGTGTCCGCCGCAATCGTCCGATTTGCAACCTGGGCACCCGATCCGGTCGAAACGTTATTGCTTGTCAATGCGATCGGCAGCATCACTTGTGTCTTCCTAATCAGCAAGCTGCGATATTATTATGATGTGAACGATTTTCCACGGCTCAATACCATCGCGCTGCTGCCGTGGACCGATCGCCAATGGTTTTATGAGTTTTTGCGTGGGACTGCCGGTTCGCTGATTCCACCCATTTGTTTTTCATTGATCACGCTGTGCATCGCCCCGATGTTGCCGGCGCTGGCCTTCGATTTTAAGATCGGCCTGGCGATCGCTGCCGCAGCGGTTCAGGTGTTGATGATTGCCAGCTTGGCGTTGTATGTCACATCATTTGCATTCAAGTTGCAGCAATCGACGCGACTGTCAGCTTGGTTTGGTCGAATCAAGATCATTGCTTTTGTCGCCATCGCGCTGTTGCTGTATCCGCCGATCGCCGACCTGATCGTCTCATGGCGATTGTCAAACGCAATCTTCTTGCTGCCGACCGCATGGCCGACCGCGATTTTTCTTGCCTCCGCTGGTGACCTTTCAGTCACCCAGGCGTCCATCGGGTTGTTCGGTTGTGCTGTTATCGCCATTACCATTGCGGCGGTTTCAATCGCACGCCTGAAGGCGACATTCAAGGTCGCCGAGATTTCTTTCGGCCCGCTGGGCGATGGTTATCTGCTTTGCGAAGATGCATGGCAGTTGTATCAGGTCCGCAGGAACGAGTGGATCGCGTTTGAAGCAGCGCAGTCGAAGGAACAAGCGACGAACGAGTGCAGTTGGGCTGAGTCGGATGAAAACGCTTGCGACGTTGAGCGGGAAGCCAACGAGTCACGGGACGAAATCATGCCGCCGGAAGCGACTTCGTATCGAATCGGTCTGGACGCTTTTTGGGACAACCAGGGCTGGCTGGGGCGATGGTTCGATGCCGACCAGCGATACATCGTCGCGATGCAACATCTGGTTTTCGATTCCCGCCGTTCGCC
>DIUH01000176.1:4513-4796 GCA_002428205.1 Planctomycetaceae bacterium UBA6163 | reverse complement strand
CGCACCAGTTCGATCGCGGCATAAGCTTCTTCGCTGAACACGAAATCGGCGCCAGCTTTTCGCATCTCGTCCGCGTTTCTTGCATAACGACACCGAACCACGATTCGAATTTCGCGGTTCATGCGCCGTATCGCTCGCGTCGTCCGTTCCGCGACTTCGTCGACCGGAACGCAAACGATGGCGATCTGGGCCCGTTGAACGCCGGCGGAAATCAAGACTTCTGATGTTTCGGCATCGCCCGTAACCGTAGGAATGCCGAATTGATTAAACGCCTGCAAGTTCA
>DIUH01000176.1:3220-4432 GCA_002428205.1 Planctomycetaceae bacterium UBA6163 | reverse complement strand
GGTGACAGCAATAAGGTGCCACCGGCGATCGCCAGCACCTGTTGTCTTTGGTCGGCGGTGATCACGCCGGACGAGGCGGCCAGCAGGATCAGCACGAATGCGAACTCGCCCACGTGCGCCAGCCCCAGCGACGGCGCGAAAGATTTTTTCCAGGAAACGCCCGTTGCCCTCAGCGCAACCATTGCCGCAAACGACTTTACGGCCATCAAGATCGAGATCCCGCTGACCGCGACGATCGGATCACGAATGATGTCAACCAGATTGACCAACAGTCCCAAGCTGACGAAAAACACGGCCGAGAACGCTTCGCGAAATGGCAATATCAGCGAATCGATCTGCTCGGACCAGCGATTTCCGCCGAATGCCAATCCAGCGGCAAAGGCACCGATGGCCGGTGGCAACCCCATACGGTGTGCGGCAAGGGTGACCGCGCCAAGAATGGTCAAGGTCAGCAAGACGACCAAATCGGGACTGCGATGTCGTGTGATGCGGGGGATCACGGTTCGAGTTAACAGGATTCGCAGCCCGAACGTTGCCGCCAAGAACAGCACTGATGACAAGCCCAGACGCAGCCACTGGCCAACGCCAGCCGCTTCGCCCGTGCCGGCCAAAAGTGGTACGCACAACAACAGCGGCACCAGGGCCGCATCTTGAAACAGTAAGATCGCAATCGCGCGGCGACCAAGTTCGGTGTTGGTCTGCCCCATCTCACCCAAGGCTTTGAACACCAAGACGGTGGAACTGAAACCGAGTGCGGCGGCGATCAGGATCGACGCGGGAATGCTCCAACCGGCCCAGATCAACAAACCCGCAACCGGAACCGCGGTCAGCAAAAGTTGCAGCGGTCCGCCCGTGGCTAGAAATCGCCCCATCCGCTTAAGTTCATCCAAGGAGAGTTCCAGACCGATCGAGAAGAGCAAGAAAAACACACCCAGTTCGGCCAGGTGTTCGATCTCCTCCTGCTCACTCTTTACCCATCCCAAAACAGCCGGGCCGATCAACACGCCAACGCCCAAATAGCCCATCAGCGGCGTGATGTTTCCTCGCCGACAGAGGATTCCGGCAAACAACCCGGTGGTCAAAATGATCAAAAGATCGTCGACAAATTCCATCATTCCGAGCATCAATCTGATTCCTTCATCCGCCCGTCGTATTCGCGTCTGTTGGTCGTGGTGTTGGGTGCGAGCGTCATCTGCGACCGTAGCGAATGGC
>DIUH01000176.1:1965-3208 GCA_002428205.1 Planctomycetaceae bacterium UBA6163 | reverse complement strand
CGTCGCCCCGTCGTGCAACAGATTTACTGCTGGGCCCACCGCCGGGCGTAATCGCCGCCAGTCGCTATAATCATGGCTTGGCTCGATCTCTCCCGGTCTCCCTCGTCCCGCCTACTCGATCAAGTGTTTTCACCCATGAACCGTCGTCGCCTGCTCTCGCACCTCCGTTTGGCCAGCCATTTGTGCTTGGTCTTGGCATTCATCCCCGGGTTTGCCGCAACCGCGGCCGAGCCGATTTTTCCCGAAATGCCCGGGATGGTCTCCTACACCTATCGAAACCAATTTGCCAAAGATGTCGAAGGGACGTTAGATAAAATCCGCGACCTTGGCATCAAGGATATGGAGTTTTCGAATCTGTTCGGGAAATCTGCAACAGAGCTGCGCAAGATGCTGGATGAACGCGATATGTTTTGTTCGTCATTTGGCGTCAGTTACGACGACGTTAAAAACAAGACGGATGAAGTTGCCGCTAATGCGAAAACGCTTGGCGCGAAGTATGTCCGCGTCGCCTGGGTTCCTCATAAAGCCCCCTTCTCACTTGAGTTCGCACGCGAAACGGCGGAAGTGTTCAATCGCGTCGGAAAAGAGTTGCTTGATAAGCATGGCTTGCATTTTTGTTATCACAATCATGGCTATGAGTTTGTGCCACACGAAGACGGCACCTTGTTTGACGTCTTGATGCAGGAGACTGACCCGAAGTATGTCAGCATCGAGCTCGATATNNGAGGGCGATCTGTCTGGAAAAACTCCGGTCGAAAACGACGTCGCGCTCGGCACCGGCCAGATCGATTTGCCACGGGTTCTGATGGCCGCGAGAAAAGCGGGTGTTAAGCATTATTATATCGAAGACGAAAGCCCATCGATCGATACTCAAGTTCCGCAATCGATCGAATATCTCAGGAACTTAACAACTGATTCGCTGAAGTGAGCCTGATTCAGCGACCGATTTGCGGACATTTTCTCAGTTATGGCAAAACGTAAAAAGCCGATTTCTCCCATCCGGCCTGCGGATGAAAAATCGCCCAATGCGTTGGTTCACCGAACATCGATCTTGGTTGCGATCGCTGCGGTGCTTGCTTTTGCCAGTGTTGCGTTGCAACCGATATCAAGCGATCTCGCTTGGTGGCAACTCAGTTGCGGTCGACAAGTGATCGCAACAGCAAGTCTGTGGCCGAGCGTTGACCTATTGATCGATGAATCGCAAGGTGAATCGACTGCGGTCGGCGCGACAGTTTCCACGGCG
>DIUH01000176.1:0-1878 GCA_002428205.1 Planctomycetaceae bacterium UBA6163 | reverse complement strand
TGTCGCCCTATTTGGATCCGGTGCCCATCCTGTTCGATGTCATCGCGACGGCTGTGGTCGCCCTCTGGATCCTGCTGCCAGACGATGGTCGCCAGCTGGGCAATCGTGTCTATTTTCTAAGTCTTGCGATTCTGTTTACGTTTTGGGCCAATTTCGGAAACCATAGTTTCGTTGGCATCGCGATGTTAATTGTTGCGGGCTTAAGTACTATGCAGGAAATAAGTGTCCGGTACCTNNAAAGGTACCGGACACTTATTTCCCGACAAAGATTCGCGATCGGCACTGCGGTTGCGTTGTTTGCCGCGATGATCAATCCGATCGGATGGCGAGTTTGGGTCGATTCATTCTCGCAAACGGTCCCGTGGATGGTTGCAGCGCCATGGACACTCGCTGGCACCGACTGGTCCGCGTTGACACAGGTTTCTTGGGGACTGAGCCACTGGGTTTTCCTGCTGCTAACGCTGGTCACCTTTGTATCGTCGCTATTCGTTTCCCAGCGGTACGACCACTTAGCGGTCACTGTCTTGCTGCAGTTTTTTGCGTGGACTTCTGCGGTGAATATGCCGCTGGCGATTGTATGGATGACAGTGCAATTATCAGCGACGGTTCAACCTTTGCCATTGTGGCGATCACAAATACAAACCTTTGTATCGATCGCTGTGATGGTTGTTGTATCAGCCATCATGGTTCGTACCGTGGGCTGGGGATTTGAGGCCGATCTCGATCCGCGAATGTTGGAAATCGCGATCGCCGACTCGCCCGACACCGGCACAATTCTTACTGACGATTCGCGGTCTACCGGCATGGTGGCTTGGGTGCTTGGCCCCGTTAAGAAAGCCGGTTCTGATGGCGCTGCGGCGGCTCGCTTGCATGATGAACCGAGGCGCGCGTTAGTAGGCGGTCGATTGATCGAGCATCGTAGGTTGTTTGCGGATTTACGCGACAGTCAACAGATGAGTTACTGGCGTGACGATGAATCGCAAGGCGGTTGGTGGTTACCGTTGACTCAGCGGGGGACCTCGCTGCTGGCCTGTTCGCGGCGAGATTTAAAGTTGATTCGGCGTTTGGAACCGACGATTTGGAAACCGCTATCGCTCGACTCGCCGGTGCTGATTTATGCTCGGGCGGGCGACCCGATTCATACGCCGCAAATAGTGGAGTTGCTTGGCCAGCGTGATTTCATCAACAGCGGCATGTGGGACTATCAACCGCCGCAATCAACCGGTTCGGCCTACGATCGTGACCGATTCGGTTTGTTTCCCGCCCGCGCACAACCTGACCAATCGTTTGATCAAGCCGACGTGTTCGCGGCGATGGACCTGCAGATCGCGGCATTGAAAGTGCTGGATTATGCTCGGCAGCAGTGGCCCCGGCACGCTCGCTTTCTTCCCGCTTGGCAACGCTGCCAGATCGAGTTGGCGGACTGGGAACGCACAAGCGTTGGTCAAGCGAGCCTGATGCGAACGCTGGCCAGCGGGAAGTTTTCTGACGCTGACGACCTCATGAAAAACTTTCGTTTGACCGAAATCGATTTCGGCAATTGGGAACGATTGCTTGCGGTTTATCGTACAGCAGGGGCGGGCGTTGCGTTGCAAGCCAGCGAAGCGGTTACCAAGGGGATCGCCCCGGAAGGTTGGAAAGCAATCGACCACTCGACGCGCGAACAATTGCACTATGCGGCGATATGCTGGGCGATCGAATCGGGGCGACGCGACGACGCGATGCGGTGGACCGCAGCCTTAAAAGTGGATCGAAAGGCTTCGATGGTCGTAAGATTGCTTGCCCAGCATCAGTGGGTTGCCCAAGGTTGGATAGACGAGGCCCAGGCCAACAGCCAGGAAACGGTTCGATGAAGGGAAGATTGATATACATCATCGC
>DIUH01000083.1 GCA_002428205.1 Planctomycetaceae bacterium UBA6163 | reverse complement strand
TGGATCGAGGGGCGTTTCGAAGCGGTCGAGCTGCGTGCTCGAATTTCTGAACAGATTACGGGAGTTCACGTCGCACGCGGTCAACGGGTATCAGCAAACGAAGAGTTGATCAGCCTTGACGCGTTGAGTTTCATTAAGGAACGAGACTTAGCTGCGGCGATGCACTGCGAGGCCTTAGCTCGTAAGAATCGGATTGAGAACGGATTTCGCGACAGCGAGATCGAAACGGCACGGCAGGAATTTTTGGCCGCCAATGCCAGAAAGCTGGGCATCGAAAAGGTTTACCTGCGGACTCAAAGATTGGTGGAACAGGGTGCCGAGAGCCGTCAAAGGCTCGATGACCTCGATGCGGAAATGGCCATGCTGCGAGCCCTTACCCTGGCGGCTCAGGGACGACTGGACACCCACCAACAGCCCCCTCGAGAAGATGACATCGTGTTGGCAGATGCAGTCGTTCGTGCCGCCAAGGCGAAGCTCGACCTCGCTCAAATCCAATTGGATCGCACACGCATCGTTGCCCCTTTTGACGGACAAGTTTTGGCTGTCGATGCCAAACTCGGCGAACTGACCGGCCCGGAAGACGATCGGCCGTTGATCGTTTTGGCCGATACAAGCACACAACGGGCTGTGGCCGAAGTGGATGAGTTTGATGTCCTGAGCGTTCAAATAGGACAAAAATGCCAAATCTCGGCTGATGCCGCTCCCGGTGTGATTGCCCGAGGGATGATTGTCGAAATCGAGCCAAGAATGCAACCCAAGCAGCGTTTTGCTCATCGCGTTGGCGAACGAAACGATACATTCAGCAGGCGTGTCTGGATCGATTTGGACGCAAAAATCGAGCTGCCAATCGGTTTACCAGTAAACGTATCGATCGCTATCGATTAGCATAATCCTGGTGATTGGCCGGGGGAACGTCGTCATCGCGCCACTGCCTGCCCAATCGTGCCCACCGCTGATCCCTATTGTCCGCCAACGTTTGATGAGCCAAACCGTCAAAGTTCCACGCTATGCACTTCTGAAAAAGCGGAGCCGATGGCGAAGGCGCTTTTTCATTCTGCTGGTCGTGTGGATCATCACATCCCTGTTTTCATCGTTTCCGACAACGCGAGGCCTGCTCGCCTACCCGCTTTACGTTCACGAGGGCGACGCATCAGGTGATGCAGCCTACGTGATGGCCGATGGCTACGCTTACTGGGAACGCGTCCACGCGGCGTCAGACCTTTACCATATGGGTAGGGTGCCACGGGTGATCGTGTTGGCCGAAGATGAACCGGCGGGCTTTAATTTCGTGCAGAATAAAACCGAAACTCGACTGCAGCGGACCGTAGCCTACCTCGAGTGGCTCGGTGTGCCGACTGAAGACATATCAACGGTTCGCGTTGAATCTGCAGGAATGTTCGGTTCGCTGAACGAAGCCCGAACAGTAGCAGATCAGGAAACGAAACTGCAACGCTTAGTAGTGGTCACCTCCGCGCCGCACACACGACGGACTCAATTCTGTTTTCGTCGTACATTACCACCTCACATTCAATTACAAGTTTATGCGGCGTCACCGCCGAGCCAAAGTCATGAGATAGACGCCCCGTTGTGGATCGAGTATATCAAACTGCTGGTCTACTATGTAATCGTTTAATGATGTCCTGCGCTCGTAGCGAATCCGATCCTTAAACATTCACTCTAGATTGGTTTCCACGTCTCAAGCGACTGCAAGTCACCACCGTCCTCACACATTGCGTCTGAATCATTGCTGGAAGGTACGCGGGGTTGAAAGCGGGATTATTGCGAAAGCGTCGCTGGTCGGATGAACTAAGTTCGTCAGCCGATGGTTCGTGCATTTTCGCGTCATGAAAAGCGGGGCGGCACAAGAGATTTGGCGAAACAAAATTAGCCGCATCGCGTTAGCGACGGTTGGTAGGAACCGGGGCTAACGCCCAACGGCTGATTATACCGAAAGACTTGTGCCGACCTGCTTAGATCGCTGTAAAGAATGCCGACGTTACGTTCGGCGATCGGTTGCGGGGCCGCGATCGCAGCCCCGCCAGCGATCATGTTTACGGCTGCGTCAGCGATCGTAGTCCCGCCTTTAAGCGGCCGCTTCATCCCTAGCAGTTCCACCCAAAGCGTACCGCGTCAAACAGAGGGAACGTCCATACTAACAACACGCCTACTAAGAACCTTCTTAGCCGCTACCACTACTAAGATTGCGCTATGTCGGTGTTGCCGCATTGCTCGTTAGGATCGACTGTTGAATTACCGGCAATCCGGGCTGGCCGGTGGGCTGTGAAGAACACTGAGCGATGGAATGACACAGAGAGATCAGCACCTGTTTGTCGATCGGCTTCGCAAGATAATCATTACAACCAGCATCTAGGCATTTTTGGCGATCACCATCCATCGCATGGGCAGTTAACGCCACAATCGGAATCGTATAACCGAGTTCGCGCAACCGAACGGTCGCGGAATAGCCGTCCATCTCAGGCATTTGCATGTCCATTAAGATGACGTCAGGTAGCGGGGTGCCAGCGTCCCGCGCATCCGCCATCATCTCAAGCGCCGCTACGCCGTTCTCTGCAAGCCAAACCTCGGCCCCAGCTTTCTTGAGATGGAAATTGATAAGCCGCTGGTTGTCGGGACCATCTTCAGCCAACAGAACAAGAATGCCTTCCAGTGGAGCTACGCGAAGCCGATCCGCTTGTGGTTCCTTGGTAAGCGCCCAACGCTCGGTCGATTCCAGATCGGATATCGCCAGCAGTTCCATCCGCTGGGGATTACCGATGTCGATCACAAGTGTGAAGCGACTCCCTTTTCCAAGTTCAGATTCGACAGATATTCCCCCCCCAAGCATCCTCGCCAGACTGTTACAGATTCGCAGCCCAAGCCCACTGCCCCCAAAGTTGCGAGTCGTCGAGCTGTCCGCTTGCGAGAAGGCATCGAAGCGGGCGATCAAATC
>DIUH01000084.1 GCA_002428205.1 Planctomycetaceae bacterium UBA6163 | reverse complement strand
AGTTGCTAGGCGCTGTTGATCCCCGCCTGACACCTGCACCGGATGCTTTCTTGGATGACTGGACTGATACCTTGCATTACGGTACGTGGGGCGGCGTGGCCACGCAAATCTTGTATCTACTGGCGACATTCACGCCCGTTGTCCTTGCCTATACCGGCTGGGTTTTGTGGCGCCGGCGCGTTGGTCGCGCGGCCCTCCAAAGACCGGCGACGTCAAGGTAGTTCTTTCAAGTCGCCACACTATTCTATTGCCCTTGGCAGCACCATCGACGTGCGGCCCAATGAACGGAGAATCTCGGGGGCGATGCTGTTGATCATCCGCGACATGCTGTTCTGAAAAGCCTAGTCCAGTACGGTATCGCTGAGAAATGGATTCCCGATAGGCCCTAAAATCTGTTTTAGAGTCCGTCGCGCAGTGGGGCCTGAACAAGATTGCAGGAACCGAAACGCGTATGAAAACCAAATCGATTGATCGTTTAATCCGAGCTTTGTCGCGTGATAAATGTTGACCATTTCTCAAAGGCCGCATTTCGTTCTTCTGAGTTTCTGAATCCGAGCGATGACGGCGAGTAGAGGGTGCTGTCGTTCGGCCGCAGGTAGTCGAAACCGAACTCCACGGGATTTCGGCCATTGCGAGCGATTCTGACCGCCAAGGCAACGTCACGTAACTGCGACTCGATGACCAATCCCTTGGTGAAGAGTGCGTCCAGCGATGATGAATCGTTCATCGCCTCGTCGATTAGTTCTTCGTCATCCGGGTTCCGCGAATTGGCCAGCGCCAGCAGTGCGTATTGCCGCTGCTTAACCGGTGTGGTGCTGTCGCGAAGAATCTCGCGAGCGATTTCCACGGCCAGCGGGCGTCGATCGCGCAGCGCGATCAGCAGTCGCTTGAAAGCGGCGCCGTCGCCCCCCGTATAACGCAACCAAACATCTAGCAGCGCACGAAGCGGCTCGTTATCCGATAGCGCTTGTTGCGACCGCCCAGCATTAAGCAAATCGTCCAGTCGTGGAAGCTCTTTGCGGGGAAGTTCTTTTTTAACTCGAACACCAAAGTACAAAAGATTGGCAAGCGATCCCGCCCACCGTTGGGCCTGTTTTTCGTTAAGCAGCCCTTGCAACTGCTGGCGTCGCTCCTCAAACAAAATGTCCGCGTCTTTGGGGTTTTCCGCAAGCTCGTACCAAACGGTTGGCGCGGCTAAGAACATCTGGTTATAAAGGTCGCGCGACGCCGCCGAATCACCAATGACTTCTCGAACCTGTTGCCAACCCGCTTCAATCCGCACCTCCGACCACAGGGCACGACATCGCGAGGCGACCTCAAGATCCTTACTTTTCATAGCGTCAAACAGTGCCGGCTTGGTTTGCATTCCGATCTTAATCAACGCTTCCGCAGCACGTTGGCGAGCAAAATAAGAGTCATTGCCAAGCTGTTGAATCAGCTCTTCGATTCGCTCTTCGATTGCTTCCTGCGCCCTAGCGGTCACGGCAACGTTCGCACACGTTACGATGAAAATCACCAAGGCAGCATTTCGCAAGTAAGACTCCAATCGCATGGCTGCATCTCCTCAGCTCAATCGGGTGTGCTTTCCGACAAGCGATAAAGAGAGTCCAGCGGCGGCGTTTTGATCGACTTGGCGTCTTTCAAGATTTCAATCACCTGAGGCGTTGCGGCGCGAAGCCTGGACAGATTGACTTCAGCCCGCGACTTCGCCAGCGCTCGGGCAACCTCGGGAGAATCGAGCACGGTCAAACCGATGGAGAGCGGCTTTGAGCCAGCGGCTAAGATCTCGGCAGCTTCCGGTGTGATGGTCGAAAGCGAGGGCAGCGTGACAGAGCCTGCACCCGTGACGCCTTCGACGAATCGCCTCGCCATCTCTGGTGAATCGAGCACCTTCAATGCTCGCAGGTCGAAGAACGATCCGTATTGAGTGAGCGCCGGAGCCGCTGCCCGGGAAACGGTTTCAAGGTTGTACAACATCGAGTTGCCGCGCTGGGTGGCAATCCGATTGGCCAGTGGCTGTGAGTCGAGTTGCCGCAAGGGAATATGCAACTCGGTGGCAGCATTGGCCAGCGATGCGGCCGCTTCTGGCGAAAGTCCTTCCAGGACGGGCCCGGACAAGGACAACCGGGGACCCGGGAACGACGCGAGCGCGGCGGCGGATTCGGCCGGCAATTCGCCCAGACCTTCGAGATCCAGGTTTCCCTCGTACTTGGCGAGTTCAACGGCCAACGCCGGCGAAAGCGTGGCAAAGCCGAAGGTTCTCCCAAAGCTCAACTTCGGCGAATTGCTGAACTTGCTAACCACGCCGACGTCTCGAAACCCTCGATTCAACGAGCTGACAAGAATCCGAGCGGCTTCTGGGGAGAGGTCGTTCAAGTACGGAAACGTGATGGCGTCGCCGGCCATCGGCTGAAACGTCCGAATCTCTGCAAAGGCGCCAGCGAATTCCGTGGGCAGCGAGGTGAAACCCAACGTCAAGCGAGATGTCTGGCTTGCCATCAGACGGACGGTTTCCAGCGAGACGTCCTGAAGCGCCGGAAACGAGATCGACGCCCAACGTTTATTCAGCAACAGCAGAGCCGTTTCAGGCGACAGTTCTTGCAGACTCGGGAAAGACAGTGAACCACTCGGTACTACGATTTTCTTCCTTTCCGGGCCGATGGCTTCGCCGTCCGGAAGTGTCGCCAATGCCGCGGCGGCTTCCGGCGAGATCTCCGTAACACCAGGGAAATTGAACCCGTTGGCTTTGCCAAGCGTTTCCGCAAGCAGCGCCGAGTCGAGTCGCTTTAGGTTCGGCAGCCACAACGCCGCGCTATTCGCCACTCCAGAACGCACAGGCTTGCCGGCTAATCTTTCGACCACGATGCGGACCTGGGCTGCACTGAGCTCTTCAAAATCTTGCAACGTGAGTCTCAGCCGGGCTGCCAATAGCGTTCTCAAGACCGCGTCGGGAAGGGGACCGTTGCCGGTCAATGTCAGGCTGATGGGCCCTTGGTTCGCGGCCAGAACATCAGCAATTTCTGGCGTTACCGCGTCGAGCGATAAGTAGACACCACCAAAGAAACTTCCCTGGCCCTTTGCATCAAGCATCGCCACCATCTGCTGGGCCGATAACTGCTGGACTTTGGGCAGCAGCACGACGCTCGAAGCGAGCTTCTTCGCCAGGGCCAGCGAGTCGAGCGACGTCAGGTTCGGCAGCGAGAGACCGCCGACGGTTTGAGCCAACACTTCCTGGACCTCAAGCGACACATCGGACAAGCCGGCCAATGTCAGACTTCGTTCGTTCTTGGTCAGCGCGTCCGCGATCTCCGGTGAGATGGTTGTTAGATAGGGAAACGAGAGGGCACCGGGCTGCGAGGCGAGTTTCTTGGCCAACGGCACCGAATCGAGGTCGGTCAAACCGGTCAGAAACAGATCGCCAGGCAACATCGCGATCGCACCAGCAGCCTCTGGCGATACGGAGGTCGCCGAGTGCAGCCAGAGCGTCGCGGCCTGGCTCTTGGCAAGTGCCGCAGCCACTTCGGGCGAGAGTGACTTCAGCCCCAGGATCAACATTTCGCCGCGGAACTCGGCTAAAAC
>DIUH01000177.1 GCA_002428205.1 Planctomycetaceae bacterium UBA6163 | reverse complement strand
TAGTCCGTTGAGAGTGCAGCGTGAACTGCGTAACTCGAGGACATGACCGCTTTTGCGCAGCAAGCAACACGGGCCCTTGCTGCTGACACCATGGGTGATCGCTTCGCGGTTGCGGACTCCGAGCTTCTTGAGGTTCGCGATTCGGGTCCGGGGACCACGCCATTGCTTCCAGTAACATGACCGGAGACGACGACGGGCCCGCGTATCCCGGTCGTGAAAGACGTACTTTTTGTCGATAAGCAGTTAGGAATTCGGCCACCTTCGCGGCCAGTTCAGCCACCCGTTTATGGTCCCGCCTGACGCGGTCCTCAGCCTTTAGGAACCCGCGGGTTACTTATATCAAATACATTGGGCTTCAACTGCTCGGCCGGACACACTCAATCGCAGCCTTGCTTGGCTGTCAACCAAACCGCGAAATTGGTCAAAACTGAAACCGCTGTCGACACACTCGGTATACTGTCCTCCAATCAAATCTCATTTTCGTCCAGGATACTGGCCCCCAAAAAGAATGGCACTCCACAAGTTCACGCCCGTGCTGGGCCTACCGGTCAACCGAAGCCGCGGAGTCGTCGTTTTCGATAATGGAAAATCAGTCGCCGGGACTCCGTTATCGCGGTCGTAGTGCCACTATGCGAACATTGAACATCAGTGCCCTGAAGAGGCTGCCTGTGTTGCACAAGCTTCTGTGCTGGCTGGCTGTGTTCTTCAGTCCGACAATTTATGGACTGCTACTGGCGACGGTGATGCCGCTACCTCCAGCAGCCTCCGCCGAAACCTTTGTTGCCGCGATGTTGATTGTTTCACTCGTGGTTCCACCAATGGTTTTAGCAATCATCATGCCGCCATCTGGTTTTTCCCAAAAATGGATAATGATAGCCGGACGTTTAAAATCGCTCAGAATGGTGGCTCAGTTCGTTGTTTGGCTTTTCATCACTTTCTTCCCGGAAGCTGGCGCAGACATCCTTAAGCATTTGAAGGGCGACTAGACAAAGTCGCTACACTGGGGTGAACCAAGCGATGCAACACAGTCGCAAAATGAGGCGTTTTGAAAGGGAAGACCTGTCGTTGCGACGAGATGATCACAAGTCGTCTACACATTAAGGTTCGGTGACAAAAACATGATTAACAGCATTCAGAAATCGATCTCAATCAATGCTACGTTTGACCATGAAGCCGCTCCAGACTGCGCGCTCATAAAGCTTCATTTCACCGGCGAAGGGATGACGCTTGAAGATGCTGTCGCCAATGTCCAACGGAAGGTAGCTGAGGCAACCGAAGCACTCAGGACGATCTACACCTCCATCCATAGCATTCACGTATTCGATATTTACTTCGGTCAAAAGGAGGACCGCGTACGATCCGAGGCGCAATCGTTCCCGCGACCTCTTGTTGTGCAGGGTGCTCTTGTTCGAACATCACCCGCAGACACGTCTACTCATTACAAGATTGTGGACGACGGAATCAAACGTGGCGCGTTACTGGAGAACCCTCACCGTCCGTCGTATTTTTCAGATACATTAGACAGTGCGATCCTTTACGGCCTTATTGACAGTCAGCAGCACGAGTCGATTGCAATCGAAGCGTGCTTGAAGGTGGCCGCAAAACGCGCCAGTACGATCGCGACCGGTATCGGGAAGAAACTTGGCGATTTGATTTCTACGGCCAATGGTAGTGTTGATCCGAGCATGGGCGATCCTTTGCGAAAAGACTACTCTTACATTTGCCGCTGCCTACCCACGAAATTTCTGTCTCCCACGCCTCAGAAGGTCATACTTACTGCTAAACTGACAGCGACGTACTCCATTTCGGACTCCATAGCGACGTAAAAAGAGTGCAGAACCATCCAATGCGCTCGAGCGGCAAGGTCGGCCGTGTTAAAGCGAAACAACAACGATCGCCGCCAACCGATCTGAACCATTCGCCGACCGCTCCGAGGCATCGGGCCAAATGCATGAGTGACGAACCCAACGGTGAACAATTATCGCCGCAGAGACCGCAATTCTCGCTTCGCACGCTCTTCAAGATCACGACTTACGCGGCCGTGCTGATCTACATTGTCTGCGGCTCATGGAATCATCTTGGATTCACTTTGTTCGTGTTCCTATTATTGTCGCCATTCATTTTCTTTGCCGAGATTGTTGACTTGCTCCTTGGTGCTAAAAGAGGATGAAAATGTTAGGCCTGCGTTCGCGATCCCCTCACATTGTCACGCCACGTATCGTACAATCATCGTATCGTATATCGTCGCGGCAAAGCTGGACCTGCTGCGAAGCGACGAATCATCACGCGAACCGGAGAACGCGAGCTAAGCGATTTGGCCGTTTGGAACTTTCCCGCACGTTCCTGGTTACGCGTAGCGTTTGTCCGACAAGGAGCATCCACTCTGAATCGCAAATTTAAAGCTGCTATCATTGTCATTGTGTGCGCTGTTTGTCCCGCATTTCTCGGGTGGGCGTACAATCGAGCGTCGATCCGCACCGCCGAAACTAATTGCGCTAACAACCTACGGTCGATAGCTCTTGCACTTGACAACTATTTCTTAACTTTCAACCGATATCCGTCTCCGGACTTCGGTGGCCACAGTTGGCGAATACGATGCGTTCCGTTCATCCTCGCGTCATCAATGTATTCTGAGTACCGATTCGATCAGCCATGGGATTCAGACGCAAACTTCACGATAGACACTCGACCGCTGCCGAGCAAAAAAATCGTCATAGAAACAGGCGATATGGCCATGCAGCCTCACGGCATGCCATACCCGTATCGATGTGAATACAATTTTGCTGACCACAACGCGTCGTATTTAATGCTGGTAGGCAATAACGCGTTCGGAAAACCTCAAGGTTGGCGTACTCAATCCGAGATTGTCGATGGCTTAGACTCAACGATTGCGGTCGCAGAAACTATCCGATCGAATATCCATTGGTTGTCGCCTGTCGATCTCGATGTCGCAACCATGTCGTTCACGGTAAATGATGGCCCGAACTCGATATCTAGTCGCCATCCACGTGGCCCTGCAGTCCTGTTTTGTGACGGAGAGGTATTTCGCTTGAATCCATCGATCGATCCCGATACGTTAAAGGCGCTGGTTACGATCGACGGTGGCGAGAATATTTCGCGCGATCAACTGCTAGATATTGGATTGCTTGTGTCGCCGTAACGGAGAAACACGGCCGATCCATGCCGTGAGCCGAAGCGAGAATTTCTCAGTGCGGAATTACGACAGAATCAAGCGATGCTCCTAAGCCGCCGAAAGGAGCGTTTTGACAATGGAAAGACCACTCGGGCGACTCGGTGATCGCCAACGTTCGCCCTCTTGAAGATAAATGAAACCAAAGTTCTTTGCCTCACCTGAGTTTTTTCGCGCGTGGTTGAAGGAGAACTCATCGACCGCTTCGCATCTTGTTGTTGGCTTTTGGAAAGTCGGCTCGGGGCGACAATCAATGACCTGGTCACAATCCGTTGACGAGGCACTCTGCTTTGGATGGATCGACGGAGTGCGAAAGAGAATTGACGATCTTTCGTATCAGATTCGATTCACTCCTCGCAGGCAAGGATCAATCTGGAGCGCCGTGAATATTGCTAAATTTGAGCAACTGCGTCTAGCTGGTTTGATGACAACTGATGGCGAAAAGGCATTTTCGCTTCGAACAGATAAAAAATCTGTTGTCTATGCCTACGAACAGGATGGCACTGCTGAACTTACGGAGGAGGAATTGGGAAGATTCCAAGAGAACGGACTCGCTTGGAAATTCTTTAACGCCTGCCCCCCAAGCTATCGAAAGGTTCTGTTGCATTGGATCACTACAGCCAAAAGGTCTGCAACGCGTGAGCAAAGGCTGCAAAAAGTGATTGACGCGAGTGCGGCAGGTAAGCGACTGCGTTAAGTCCTGGACAAACCAGGGGATGCAGGCCGAGTTGCCGAGTCGATCGTGAGTGAAGCGACAACCTCGTGGTGCTGTACGATGGCGATAAGCGGGTAGGCAGAAAGTAAATCGGTTAAAGTTGGTAAGACATCCTCCCGCGAGACGCAGGCGGGTGTCGTCATCGGTCTTATGCCCACTGATTTGTACAGAATCGCTTATCTCTAAAAATACGACGGTATCGCAACCTGTTCCCTCTCTTGCATATTATGCGATTAACGCGATTCACAATGATCCAGTTTTTACTTGCGACCATAGTCATGGCGATCATGATTGGTGTCAATTTTAGAACCCGATCCAGAATAGAGACCGCTGCTAGTCGTCCCACTGGATATCCTGGGTTTTCTTTCGGCAAGTCGATCGAGTTCAATGAACGCGGGTGGCCATGGACAGTCGCCAGGACCTCGTCTGGCCCTTTCATTGAAGCGAACAAGGTCGAATTCGGACAACGCACAGTTTGGAATCGCATGGCAATGGTTGGTAATCTGTCCGTTGCGTGTGTGATCTATGCTCTGTTGGCCCGAGCTGCTGCCATCTTTCAACGTGTGAAGGCAGTGCCAGTGAATGATTCAGATGCATAGACCGGTGCTCGTCAGCAATCCCGCAGCTTGGGAGCGTGTACTTTGCGCTACGGTGTGTGCGGCATTGTCGAATGCCCAATTGTTACCGAATGATCCGATAACCAAGCCGCGCTCCAGAGCGACGGAGTTGGGTGGCTTTGAAACGTAAAATTTTTCGCCACCGCTCTTGTTGTTATACACATCTCTTTTGGATCAAAGGCCCAGTGCCAGATTGCCTGGCAGCGGGCATGGATCTTCCAGGGAGAATGATACAAACCAACGTGATTCTCACACATTGCCATCGTGTAGTCATGATTGGCGACGAGCGGATGTGAATGTGGGTGTTTTCGTGATAATGTTTTTTACTCGGTCGCCGCGATTTACCGTCACTCCGTAATGTCGACGAAGGCATGACGTCTTGGGGCATCACCTGCGAATGTGAAAAGATGCCTTGCCGCCGTATTGACCGCTGTTGCGGGAAGGCAGTTTGAATCGATGGTCAAAAACATCCTCGCCGTTCACGCAAACGTCAACGCGTTAGTGCTGTCAGGACTTGGAACGATTGGATGAACCGAAGCGGCGGATGGGGTGTTGGACGATTTTGCCATTTTTTGGCCGCCGCTGGGTTGTGGGCAGGCGCAATCCGCGTGGCGGCTATGAACCTTTGCCGCTTGAAGGCGGGACTGCGAACGGGGTGCCTAGGTCGCGGCGGGCTTGGGCGCGTCGACTTCGACCAGCAGCATGATCAGGATGTCGCTGCCAGAAAAAGAGCTCATCGGCCCACCACTGCCGCCATGATTGCTGATGTTTCCGGTAATCGAAATCACCCGCGCGCCGCTGCGACGGATCCAGCGGTTGATCTCTTTTTCCATTTCTTCCCGTTCACTCTCGATGCTCTTGAAGATCTTGACCTGTTGCATGGTTCGACGTTTGTGTGGATGGGTTTTGGCGAGGTATTCTTGTCGTCGCGGCGCTGCGACGCCACAATCGCATCATCGTCGATCGATCGCGGTTGGCACAAGTTACCACTGGCTGGCTTACCACGCATGAACCCGCACGACAAGACTCACGCCTCACCGGTCGGCGCGAGCGAACCGGTGCCGACGCGTGACGAGGTGGCCAGCGAGTACTTTTCGCTGCTGCCGTTCGCACCCTATCCGGTCCAAGAAGAAGCGTTATTGGCGTACTTTACCAGCCAGCAAGGCGTGCTGGTTTGTGCCCCGACCGGCACTGGCAAAACATTGATCGCCGAAGCGGCCGTTTACGAAGCGCTGCGGACCGGCACGCGGATGTACTACACGACGCCGCTGATCGCGCTTACCGACCAAAAATTAGACGAATTGCGTGAATCGGCGATCCGCTGGGGCTTTGACGCCAATTCCGTCGGCCTGGTCACCGGCAACCGTACCGTAAACCCCAATGCGCCGGTTTTGGTTGTCGTGGCCGAAATCCTGCTGAACCGATTGCTGAACCGCGAAGCGTTCGATTTCAACGAAGTGTCGGCTGTTGTGATGGACGAGTTCCATTCGTTTAATGACATCGAACGCGGCGTCGTCTGGGAGTTGACACTCGGCCTGTTGCCGCCGCCCGTCCGCACGCTGCTGCTGTCCGCCACGGTCGGCAACTCGGTCGAGTTCACCGCCTGGTTACAACGTGCCCACGGACGCAAACTAACGCTCGTGCAAGGGACCGAGCGCAAGGTACCGCTGCAGTTCGAATGGGTCGAAGATGAACTGCTGGGCGATTTTGCTGAGAAGATCGCCGCTGGCAACGAAATCGATCGCCGCACTCCGGCGCTTTTCTTCTGTTTCAACCGCTCGATCTGCTGGACGACGGCGGAAATGTTGAAAGGCAAATCGCTGATCGACAAATCGCGTCAAGCCGAATTGGCGGAATACTTGAACGCGGCCGACATGAGCGAAGGCGCGGGGCCCAAACTGAAACAGATCCTGATGCGTGGAGTCGGCGTGCACCATGCGGGAATTTTGCCACGTTATCGCCGGATGGTAGAAGAATTATTCCAGCGAAAACTGTTGAGTGTTTGTGTCTGTACCGAAACGCTTGCTGCGGGCATCAACCTGCCGGCGCGAAGCGTTGTTTTACCAAGCCTTTTAAAAGGTCCGGCTGGGAAAAAGAAGGTTGTTGAAGCGGCAACGGCGCACCAGATTTTCGGCCGCGCCGGTCGACCTCAATACGACGCCAATGGTTATGTTTATGCACTCGCCCACGAAGACGATGTCAAGATTTTGAAATGGCGTCAGAAGTATGACCAGATCCCAGAGGACACCAAAGACCCGGGCTTGATGAAGGCCAAAAAGCAGCTCAAGAAAAAAATGCCCAAGCGGCGGACTGAAGAGCAGTATTGGACCCAGCAACAGTTCGATGCGCTTCGCGAAGCCCCGTCGGCGAAACTAGCCAGCCGAGGCCGACTGCCGTGGCGATTGCTCGCTTATATGCTTTTAAAGGCTCCCGAAGTGCAACCGCTTCGCGACTTGGTCGGCAAACGCCTGCTCGACCCTAAGTCGCTTGACGAAGCCCGGCGCGACTTGAATCGGATGTTGATCACATTGTGGACATCGGGTTATGTGACGCTTGAGCCTAAGCCACGCTTCAAAACATCGGCATCGGCAAGCGTCTCTTCGCCCACCGCTGATAAATCGCAAGTCAAGGCGATCGAGAAACCCGTAGGTTTATTCGGCGATTTGCTCGCACAAAAGCGGGCTGAGGAATCCGGTGCCGGCGATCGTGATGCGTCGATCGTGAACGAAAAAACGGATGAATCGTCGGATGACAATCGCAACTATGAACTGGATGATTACTGTCCCGAATTCGCTCATCCGACCGAGCGGTTGGAGTGGCTGGTGCAATTGCGCAGCGTTCATCCGTTGTATGGCGTTTATCTGGCGGACCAGTTGGCGATTGCCGATCCTGAGGAACGGATCTTAGCATTTGAAAGTGTGTTGGATGTTCCGGGGACCGTGGCGCGATCGGTGCGAGTGCCACGTTATGACCAGATGCCAGCAGGGACCTTGGCGCAATTGCGACTCGATCCGCGGTTGCTGCAAACCGGGCTGGCGTCCGCAGCCGAACTCGGGGCCGCGGGGCCATCGGATGACGAAGAGGTGACCGATCGCGGTTTCGGACGCGTGATGTTTGACGAGCCAAAGGTATGGCCGTTAACGCTTGGCGAGAAAATCTATCGACTGTTTCAGTTCGACTATCCGTCGGTTCACGATGTTAGTGTCCGCCCGGTATGGATCGCGGGCGAATTGAAAGAGTTTAATTTCGACTTTAATAAGTATGTGACCAGCCGTGGATTGCAGAAGGACGAAGGGATTTTGTTTCGCCACCTGCTAAGGTTAATTCTTCTATTAGATGAAATGGCGAATATACCACCGCTGGAAACGACCGTAGAAGAGTGGGAATATCAATTGGATGATTTGGCAGAGAACTTGACGCAGGCGTGCCGTAGGGTCGATCCGCAGAGCACAGACGAGGTATTAGAATCGGCGCTTGGCGGTGATGAATTGGCACCGGAAAAGCGCCGCGTTAAACACTAACGGGCCGTTGATTTGACAATCACCCGGAACACCGGCAACCGAATTATCGGCGGCTGGTCGCTCCGTTTTTTTTGACCATTTTTACAAACCGGTATTAAGCCGCCTTGGCGGTTTCGGTGCGCACGAATCGCTCGGCACGCTGTGCCAGCACTTCGTTGGCTAGGGCACGATAATCGGTCGCTCCGTTGCTGTCCGGGGCGTACTCGAAAATCGATTGGCCAAAACTGGGTGCTTCCGCCAGTCGGATATTGCGGCGAATTTTGGCGTCGAAAAATTGTGCGCCGGCGTGGACGTGGTTCTCGGTCGTCGTGGTGCTGAAGAACGCTTCGACATCGCTGCTGACTTCCGCCGCCAAGCGTGTTGTTGAGTCGTACATGCAAAGGATCACGCCGGATAGTCGCAAGCGATTGTTCAAACGCTTGGAAACGACTTCGACCGTGCGAAGCAATTTGCTCAGCCCGTGAAGTGCCAAGAAATGCGGCTGCAGCGGCAGGAAGACTTCTTCAACGGCCACCAGGGCGTTGATCGTCAGCACGCCGAGGCTAGGCGGACAGTCCAGCACCAGATAGTCAAACGGTTGGCTGTCGGCGGCCAAAGCGTCGCGCAGGATCAATTCGCGACCGACTTCGCCCGCCAGTTCCATTTCGGCGGCTGCGAGATCGATATTCGATGGCACGACAGACAGGTGATCGGAAACGGTGACTCGTGCATCGGCGATGGATGCGTTGCCACAAAGCACATCGTAAATCGTTGCAACAGCACCGGTTGCGGTGACACCGAGGTGCAACGACGCGTGAGCTTGGGGATCAAGGTCCAGAACACAAACACGTTTGCCAGCGTCGGCCAAGGCTGCGGAAAGGTTGACTGCGGTCGTCGTTTTACCGACGCCGCCTTTTTGATTGATGACCGCGATGGAACGCATGATTCAAAGCTCGCTTCTGCCGGAAGGGGTGGGTGAACGACAAGCCGAAACGTTGGGCGCAATCGTCCTGCCGAGCACACCGGCAAGGCGAAGCGTTACGCGGCGTTCAGGCGTCGCATCTGCTGATAAGCCAATAAGACTTCGTACAGGTCGGCGTCAATGGAGACTGTGTCGTCCGAAAAATCGCTCAACCAGCCGCGTTGATGGTTGATCGCGTCTGCTAGCACCGGCGCGATATCGGCCAGCGAGACTTCAACACGGCGTGGTTCTTCGGCGCAGCATTCGATCGGGCGGAGCCGCTGTGGGCGGCGATTATCCGATCGGGGGCCGACCGAACCGGCAATCATTTTTTCTTCAGGATGCAACGGTTTGCCTTGGGATTTAGTGTCTTGATGGTGATCGCATGTTGTGGAGCGAACCGAGCCAGCGGCTGAAGCGGACGTTTCGCAATCATCGGTTGGCCGATCGGGCGTCATTCCGCTGGCGGGCCCAGTTTCGTCGGCCTTTTGGACCGTTTGGCTAGCGGTTTCCGACGATTGCAGTGCGGAAAACAGCCGCAAAAACGGGCGAGTTGACTGGTTTTGGTTCACGGCGACTCTCGTATCGGGAAAGGGTCGTTGGGTGCAAGACCGCGCGACAAAGATCGCCCCGCGGACGCGAATTTACGGTGCATTGCGACCGAAATAAACGATCGCAGAAACGTCCGTGCATCCAACGTCGACACAAGACAGCGGTGAACTGCATTAATTTTTAACGATTGTGCCGATTTTATCGATTATGCCGGTGGCATTCGGCTAATCTGAAAAACCTGGCCCAGAGATCGAGTACCGCAAGCGGGTCGGTTGACAACACGGTATCGAAAACCCTACATTTCCAGCCCCCACGTGGTCGGGCACTTGCGCGACCCAGTCCATTCCATTTCTTTCTCACCTTGCGAATGCCCTTCGGTTGACCGCTCTGGATAAGCTCCTCGTCGGGCCGATAACACCTGACGCGATGACCGTTGATGGGGCTGCAGCCGGGGTAATTCGTCTCAAACTCCTGTGCGTGTCTGCATGACCGTCGACCTAGAAGCGATCGCAAGACGATCTGGCTGCGACATTTCCTCACTCAAGTTAGCACTCCCGCTCGTCGAGCAAGGGTTCGCGCCGCCGTTCCTGGCGCGCTACCGTCGCGACGAATTGGGCGGCGTCAGCGAACCGGCCCTGTGGATGCTGCAGCGTTCGATCCGCAGCGAACAGTCGCTAGCGGCGCGACGCGAGGAGCTGACGAAGCTTTGGCAGCGGACTCGTTTGGCCGACAAATCGATCGAGAAAGCGATCCGCGACGCGAAATCGAAATCAGCGATTGGCCGCGTGGCCCGCAGACTCAAGAGCGAGCCGGCCGATCCGAACGCGACGATCGCCCCGGAGATTTGGGTAGCCTCGCGATTGCTGAATCCCGAACCCGGCGATTCGACCGATACCGCCGAATTGGCCGCAGCGGTCGGCCAGGCGGAACACGCTGAACAGATTGCTCAGAATATCGATCGAGCGCTGGCGAGACGCTTGGCCGATCATCCCCAAGTTTTAGGTGCTGCGGTTCGTTGGTTAACGGCCAACGCGTCGATCAAGTTCTTGGAAGTCAGCGATCCGAACGTCGATGCCAAGGGCGACGATGAATCGTCGGGCGGCGGTGTGCACGATTTGGTTAGCTTGGACCGTCCTGGAACCGAACCGGGTGCGAATTGGCCCAGCCCCGAACAGCTGACCGCCACTGCCGCAGAAGCGACGCCTGAAACGCCGGCCTTGGAATCAACTGACGCGGGATCAACTGACGCGGTTGATGCTTCGACGGGTGAGTCTGCGACCGCCGAGACGGCACCGGTTACGGTTCAAGATGCCGCCGTGGTTGGCGAAGCGGCTGAGGCGACGATCCAAGACGTGGCCGACGAGGTGCAAGCGGGTGAGGCTGATGAAGTGATCGCCGCCGATCAGGCAACGGAAACTGCCGTCGACGATACGGCGACCAAGACGGCCGCGATTGCACCGGCTGGCGGCAAGAAAAAGGGGAAGGCGAAACCGATTGTCAAAAAGACGAAGGTTTTTAAGAAATTGTCGCCACGCCAACGCCGGCGACGATGGCTGATCAGCATCCTGGAACCACTGGTCGGCAAACAGATTCCGATCAAGGATCTGTCGCCATTCCAAACACTGGTGCTGAGCCGGGCGCTGCGTGGCAATTTGGTCCGTTGTCAATTCGTTTACGACGCCAACCAGTTGATCGCTCAACTGCAAAAAACGGCCGGGTCGTTGAACCCAGCGATCGCCGATCGCGTGACCGGAATTGTCGCAACCGAAGAAGCGGCGATTCGCGAAGCGACTGAATCGGTTTGGTGGGACGAATTGCAGGAAATCGCGACGGGACGGTTGGTCGATATCGCCGCCGCCCATCTCGACGCACAATTGCATCGCGGGCCGCTGGAAGCGAAGACCGTTTTGGCGATCGACGCCGTGGGCCCACGCACGTCGCCAATTTCAATCGTGTCGGCCGATGGTCGAGTGCTGCATACTGAGGACATCGCCAGCCAGTTGGAGAACGATCTTCGAACCGCTTCGGTCACGCGTTTGGGCGAACTGATCCATCGTTACGGGGTCGACTTGATCGTGATCGGCAATGGCCCGGCGCGACGTGCAACGATGATCATTTTGGGCGAATTGATCGCCCAGTCGCCCGAAGGATCGGTGAAGTGGACGCTGGCCGAGCGCAGCGGCGCAGATGCTTATTCGGGCAGCGACCTGGCCGACCGCGAGATGCGAACGACGCCGCGTCGATTCCGCGCCGCAACTTGGCTAGCGTTTTCGCTGCTCAAGCCGGCTTGGGCACTTGCCAAGGTTAACCCATTGCGGTTGCGTCTGTCATCGGCCCAGCGTGAATTGCCCGATGAATTGCTGGCACCAGCGCTGCGCGACGTGATGACCAGCGCGATCAGCCGCGGTGGGCTGGACGTCAACGCCGCCGCCGTCGATTCGTTGACTCAGTTGCCCGGTGTTTCCCACGCCGTTGCAGAAGCGATCGATCGTGCCCGCCGTCAATCGTTGTTCACATCGCGCGAGCAGTTGCTGGCGCTTGAAGAGTGGGGCGACGAAATGGACAGCCGCCAAGCGATCGGGTTTTTGCGAGTTTTCGGGGGCGACGAACCGCTGGATGCGACCGTCATTCACCCCGAAGATTACTCGTTGGCACGAAAGTTAGCCAAGGCACTTAACCTGGAATTGCCGCCTTCGGCCCCTCCGGGCTACCAAGCCCCGTCGTTCGATTCGCCCGGCGATAGCCATCGCAGCGGTACGGTGATTTCCGATCAAACTTCACCGGCGGCCGGACCGAAAACGGAATCGTTCGAGGTGAACGAGCAATCGCCAAACTTCGCCGCCGAACTGCTGCAGACGCCCGACACAGACGCCGCAGCGGCTGAATCAACAAACGAAACGCCAGCCGAAGCGGTCGTAGAAAGCGTTACGGATACTGCCGCCGAAACGCCGGTGGATGTCGAACCGGTGGCTGAGCAGGCCGAACCGGTGGCTGGAGCCGACGAGACCGCGACCTCATCGGCCGAAGTCGGGTCCGATGCCGGTGGCTCGGTCAGTCAAGCGTTGCCCGACCCAGCGGCAATCAACAAGTGTATTCGCGAATGGCAGGTCGGTTCAAATCGAACGCATCGCTTGGTACACGCGTTGTGCGATCCGTTTGGCGAAGAAAAATTGTCGAATCTAAGCGATCCTCCGGCGGTCATGACGCGTCTGCCCAAACCGGGCGATTTGCGTCCCGGCGATCAAGTCGTTGGCGTTGTCGCCAGCGTCGCGTCATTCGGCGCGTTCGTCGAAATATCACCTGAATCGACCGGGCTGATTCGTGTCAGCCGATTGGCCGAAGAGTTTGTAGAAGAGATTCACGATTACATCCAAGTCGGCGACATCGTGACGGCCTGGGTGACAGAAGTCGACCAGCGGCGGAAGTTACAATTATCGGCGATTTCGCCCCAACGTGAAGAAGAATTACGCAGCCGACGCCAAGAGGCTCGCGAAAACCGCAACCAACGGGGCGGTTCGCGTCCTGGACGCGGCGGCAATCAAGGCGGACAACAGTCCGGCCAAACCGGTGGTCAACAACGATCGTCGCAACCGCGACGCGAAGGCGAAGCGGTCGGTGCTGGCCAGCGTCCCGCACGAGGTTATCAAGGCGGCGGAAATCAAGCCGGCGGCGGAAATCAAGCCGGACAGCCCAATCGAGGTGGCGGTCGTGGTGGTTCCGGCGAGCCACGTCGTGGCGGCGGGCGCGATGATTCGCGACGTGGTGGTGACAATCGATCGCGCGATCGAGGTCCACGCCGTGACGAACCGATTTCCTATTCGACTCGGTCGCCCAAAACCCAGGTGCCGTTGGAGCCGATTACCGAAGCGATGGCCGAAGGGAAAGAGCCGCTGAGGTCGTTTGGCGACTTGTTGCAATTCTTCAAGAAGGACCAACCGGCACCACCAACCGAAGCCAAGGCGGAGAAGAAGCCTAAGCCACCGAAGCAGGAACCTCAGGCTGAGCAATCGCCAGCGGAAGCGGTTGCGAAAAGCGATCCGCCACCTTCGACCGAAGCGCCACCCGCGGAGGCGCCTGCTTCCGAACCGACTGCGACCAGCGACCAATCGGCGTGACCCATCCATGAGCGACGATTTCGAACAACGACTCAAGTCGGCGATTGAACGCGGACAGCGGCGCGGTGAACGCCATGGCCAAGCGGCCCGCGCTGCGCAGATGACTGAGGAAGAGTTCAAGCGGATGCATACGTCCTATCGCTTGTCGTTGTCGGAACGGATCGAGAAAGCGATTGACCGCGTGGCCCAGCATTTTCCTGGTTTTCGGACTGAGATGCTGTATGGCGAAGTCGGTTGGGGCGCCGCTGCGTATCGTGACGATTTGTTATTGGTCGCGGGCCGCCGCAGCAATCTCTATAGCCGGCTCGAAATGACGATCCGCCCGTTAACGTCCTACCATGTATTAGAATTACGTGGCAAAGGAACTGTTGCGAACAAAGAGCTCTTTAACCGCAACCACTTCATCCCACTATTAGAAGTCGACCCAGACGATTTCGCGCGATTGATCGATGCATGGGCGATCGAGTATGCCGAATCCTACGCCGCCCGCACCTAAG
>DIUH01000445.1:8740-11777 GCA_002428205.1 Planctomycetaceae bacterium UBA6163 | reverse complement strand
CGATTGCGGAACGAACTGGGTGACATTCACAGCGAGATCGAAGAATCGGTTCGCTAAGTAGGTCTGAGCGAGTCAATTGGTGTCATTATGCAGGACACTCTCCCGCGCGACGCGCCCGTTGTACCACAAATATTTTTTGACCCCGACGAGCTCGTCTCGTGGGTGAGTAAGGTTTCCAAGCTAGACACCGACGCTGTCCCAGTTCGGCGATTTTAACGTGCGTTCGCCGCTTCAAGCGGCGAGCGCACGTTAAAATCGGAAGATTGCGCAAATCGTGGATTGTGTCTAGCATGCCAACCTCGGCTTCCTGCCAGACGAGCTGGCAGGGGAGCAATCCACGATGACTTGTGTGGTGCAACGCGGAAGGGTGTCTTACCGACTTTAACCGATTTCCTTTTGCCTACCTGCGGAGCGAATCAGTGGCCGGTCGTTCGGTTGGCCATGTTGTTAATTTTCACCACGGCGAATTGCCGAACCGCTGAATCGAACCTGGAATCGATAAATCTTTTTCATCGCACAAATGATTTCTCCTGTGGTCAGATCGACACGGTGAGGCACTTCGGCGCGATTGACGTTTGCCACAGCCCGAAAGCCACGTTCGGCAAAGACATCGATCACCATCGCTAGCGCCAGCGAGTGATCAAAAACGGGGTCTTCGGAGTTGACCACGGCCATGCCGGCAATCGCGTGACGGCGGACGATCGGCAAGAATCGCTCTTCAATGATGCGAACGACTTGATGGAACAGTTCCGTATGTTCGAGCTGATAACTGTCTAGTCGGCGAACCAATTCCTGGCGGGCATGGACAACGATCTCAGACGCTAGCGGGATGTGACGAACGGCATCGTAAGTCTCAGGATCAAGCTCCAGCGACGACTGATAGGCCAACTCCTTTAGGATGTTGTTCTCGACGTCGCGGATATCGCCTTGGGCATTTACGAAATGGTAGTGATAGAGTTCACGGAGCGATTGAAGGGCGTCCCAAGTCCGTTCTTTAAAGACTCGGTAACGCTGGCGAGCCGCTTCGGGGTCCATGTCGGTGTCACGCTGCTCCAGGAAGTTGCTGCCCCCTTCGGCGCGAACTTTTGCGTTGTGTTCGGCGATTAACTTCCCACGCAACAGTTGCCGCTCGATGCTGGTCCGTTCGTCGATGAACAATACCATCGCATGGACCGTCGGCTTGCGAAAGTTGATCGCCAGCGGGGTCGTATGATACTCCCTGTAAAGCTGGTTCATCTTCTCGACGATCAGCTTCAAGCACTCGACTTGGACACGCGTTCGGGGGAATCCGTCCAAAATACAACCGTCGCGATATTCCGGATCGAGTAACTTGCGAAACAAAATTCCGATCACTTCTCGATCGCCAACCATTCCGCCTGCCGCCTTGATCCGTTCAGCCGCTGGCGTGGTCAACAAGGAACTGACCACGATCGGCGCACAGGTCAATCCGCGTGCCTTAGCGATAAATTCGGTATTGGTCCCTTTGCCGGCACCGGGCGCCCCGCCCAAAAGGATTAGTTCTTTCGAAAAACGCAAGTTTTCGCGTCCATACTCGGCCTCCAGCTCGCTCCAAATGTTTGCGAAAATCACCTGAGCGTCTTTGACCTCTAAGTCTTCGACGGTACTGGTCTTAAGTGTCGGGTCGTCCATTTCGGTCACGTTTGCAAGCACCAGTTCTATTGGGCATGATTGAAATCGAGGTAACTGGCGTAAACCTTATCATCTTGGCCGCGTAAAGTTAATCAGCGGGGCGACCTGTTATGGATCTTCGCACCGACGGGCATGTCCCACCCGCCAGCTTAAGTCGATTACCGGGGGCGAAACTTAACCGCTTGCCGCGGGTTGAAACTGTTTGCGGTTTCGTGCCGGGTAATCGCAAATATTTGATCGCTTTAGATTTATGAGTCGATCGACTAAGATATGGTTGTGCCGTCGCGAACTCGACCGCAGCGGTACCGACTGTGGTTAATCGACTTTTGCTGCTACTGCGTTTTTCGCTGGTGCGATTGTCGTTGCAAAAAACACTTCGTGTTCCTCACCGGGGGAATCGAGGGAATAAACGGCCGCAGGATCGCTCGCCAAAATCCCACCGACCTCCCCCCGCTAAACGACTGAACCTCATGCGTCACAACTTATCGGTCTGTCCTCGCCGCATGGCTAATCGAAAGGCAGGCATCGTCACCAGCCTTTTGATTTTGCTCGTCGTTCTCGCTAGCCTTGGTGGCGGAGGGTACTGGGCTTGGAAGCGATCGCAAAAAAGCGGAGTCCGGCCTGATTTAATCGTCGATAAGGTCAGCCGAGGGGCCTTTGATCACATTGTGCTGGAACAGGGCGAGTTGGAAAGCAGCAGCAACGTTGACATTATTTGTGAAGTTCGCTCGCGGAGCGGCAGCCAAGGCACTCCGATCTTATGGGTCGTTGACGAAGGCGCCAGCGTCAGCCAAGGCGACAAACTGGTCGAACTCGACGACTCTGCACTAAAAACGGCTTTGCGAGACAAGCGAATTGTCGTCATCGGCGCCGAAGCTCAGGTGGCCGCAGCCGAAGCGGCCGTTGAACAAGCCAAAATCGCTCGCCAAGAATACCTCGAAGGATTGTTTGAAACCGAAGAACGCGCTATTCAAAGCGAAATGGCTATTGCTGAACAGGATCTTCGCAAGGCTCAGTTGGCTCTTCAGAGTTCCGAACGTTTGGTCGCTCGCGGTTTGGTGAAATCACTTCAGTTGGAAGCGGATACATTCGCCGTTGCCAACAGTCAAAATCAACTGGAAGCGGCGGCGAATCGATTGCGGGTCCTGCAAAACTTGACTCGGCAAAAGATGCTGGTGCAATTTGACAGTGCGATCGATTCCGCGGAAGCGTCCTTGGCGGCAGCTTTGGGTTCGCTAGAAGAAGAGCAGACGGATTTAAAAGACATTCAAAAACAGATCGAACTCTGCACGATTTATGCTCCCACCTCCGGTATCGTAATCCACGCCAACCAGTACAGCAGCCGCGGAGGAAATGCGGAAGTGGTGATCGCACCGGGTACAATCGT
>DIUH01000445.1:0-8653 GCA_002428205.1 Planctomycetaceae bacterium UBA6163 | reverse complement strand
CAAGCGATTTATGAACACGGCGGCAAAACGTATTCGCTGGTGAAAAAAGACGATAATACTTTTGAGACTCGAGAAGTCCGCATCGGCGCGACGAACGAGAAACAAGCAACCGTCCTTGATGGTGTCAACGAGAACGAAAAAGTCGTTCTCAATTTAAGGCAAAACCTTTCATTGGTCGATTTGCCCGACTTGCAGCCATCTGAAGGTACCTTGTTGGCAAAATTGGTCGCCGACAGCGTTCCGGGTGCCGAGCCCGCCGCCAATGGTGAACAGCCACGTGGCGCCGAAACCCGTGTTGGCGGTGAAACGGGGGCCAATGGGGCGGTTGGCCCACGCGGTCCGGGCGGCAGGCCAGTGGGCGAACCAAGCACCGGGGCCCCTCGCGGTCCGGGCGGGCCACGAGACGCAGGCGGACCGCCCCGCGGACCGAGACCCGCAACGGGCGCACAAAGCCAAAACGACAACTCGGCGACCGATGTTCCCAATCCCGCGGAATCGACCGTAGAAGGTAAATCTCGCAGCGATCTGTACCTTGAAAGAATTGCCGCTGAGCGTAAAACCGCCGAATCGGGAGAGTGATTCTGTGGTTGATCCTTATACAGTCGGAACTTCAAACATCGGCACGACCGCGGCCGCACCAGTCTCTCACGCCACTGGCGCTCCCGCGGTTTCGATTCGCGAGTTGAAGAAATCTTATGTTCTGAAAAGCGAAACGGTCCACGCGTTGAGAGGCGTTTCGTTCGATGTCCCCGAAGGCGATTATGTCGCGATCATGGGGCCATCGGGCAGCGGCAAGAGCACGCTATTAAACTTGTTGGGTTGCTTGGATAAACCGACCAGCGGCAATTTCTTTCTCGGCAGCGATGACGTTGCCCAGATGTCTGACGATGAACTTGCCGATATCCGCAGTCGCCGAATCGGGTTCGTTTTTCAGTCTTATAATCTGATTCAGCAATATACAGTTGTCGAAAACATTCAGGTTCCTCTCTATTATCAGGGCCGATTGGGACCCGCCGAACAAAAGCGGGCAATCGACTTAGCCTCTTCTGTCGGATTGGCTGAAAGATTGGACCATCGCCCAATGCAGCTTTCTGGTGGCCAGCAGCAGCGAGTCGCAATCGCCCGCAGCCTGATGAATGATCCCTATTTCATTCTCGCTGACGAAGCGACCGGTAACCTCGACTCGGTCACCACAGAAGAAATCTTATCACTTTTCGATAGGCTGAACGCGGAAGGCCGAACGATCATCATGGTGACGCACGAAGACGAAGTGGCCGCGCGAGCCAAGCGGGTCGTTCGGCTGAGAGATGGTTTGTTGGCCAGCGATCGTATCAATAGCCAAGAAAGTCGCGAGGAAGCTCGGCGACGGCAACACGAAAATATTCTGGCCTTGGCCCAACGAAAACTTTGAGCGTTACTTATGGTTTGGCTTCGCACTTGGCAGCTCGGCGTAAAGAGCCTCTTGCTTCATCCGCTACGCAGCGGCTTGACCATGCTTGGCATCTTGATCGGTGTTTGGGCGGTCATCGTTTTGACGGCGATCAGCCAAGGTGCCAGCGATGTGGTGCAAAAGCAAATCGAATCGCTCGGTGCCAACACGATCATCGTTCGCAGCATCAAACCGCCAGCGGAAAAATTGACCGGTCGCGCCGCGCAATACGGCCTCAAGCGAAGCGACTTGGAATTGATCATCGCCAATGTGCCGACGATTGAAAGTGCCTTGCCGATTCGTGAGATTCGTCGCCAGTTTACCGTCGGTGATAATAGCGTCGACGGACGATTGGTCGGTTGTACGCCTGAGTATGCCGAAGTAAACCGACTGACGATTCGCGAAGGACGGTTCCTTGCCGATGCGGATGATTTAACCGCCGACACCGTTTGTGTGCTTGCCGCCCAAACGGCCGACCGATTATTTCCCTTCGAAGATCCGCTCGGCAAACGGATTTATATCCCTGAAAGCAGCGATTATTATCGCGTAGTCGGTGTTTTAAAGCACCGCAATGCGTCGGCGGCAATCGGTGGTTCGCTCGATTCGCAAGACTTTTCGAGCGACGTTTACATCCCGATCAAAACGCTGCGACGCAGGATCGGCGATATGGTAACGACTCGCCGCAGCGGTCAGTTCGAAACCGAAATCATGGAACTGAATCAGATTACCTTGCAGGTCGCTGCACTCGGTAATCTTTCGGCTGTCGAGAATGTTCGTCCGACCGCGGCGATGGTTGAATCTTTGATTAAGCCTAGGCATGCGGCATTGCAAGACGTCGCGGTGGTGGTTCCGCTTGAATTGCTGGAACAGGCGAGGAATCTACGACTGATGTTTTTGGGGATCGGCGTTTTGATCGCTTGCATTTCGTTGGTCGTCGGTGGCATCGGTATCATGAACATCATGCTTGCCAGTGTTACCGAGCGAACGCGTGAAATCGGGATTCGCCGAGCCCTTGGTGCGAAGCGAAAAGACATTGTTCGGCAATTCTTGGTCGAGACGATCGTGCTGAGTTTTTCGGGCGCGGCGCTCGGGATCCTGCTCGGTTTCCTAGGCCCGCCAATGTACTACGGACTGTTGTACGTGGTCGAAACCACATCACCGGAGAAGTTTGCGTCGTTGCCCGAAGCGATTCGCCAAGCCGAGCCTTCGATCGTGTATGCGACGATTCCCTTGGCCGTGGGCATCGCGGTGACCGTCGGGTTGATCAGCGGCCTGTATCCCGCGATTCGCGCCGCCAAGATGAATCCGATCGACGCGTTACGGCACGAGTGATCCTCAAACACGTCGGCGGCGTTGGTACTGGTATCCGGGAACAAAAAAGCAGATGGCTGCGACGATTCCGAATACCAAGTGTGCGTATCGCGGCACGATTGCCATCACCACAGCGGTCGCTAGCAGCGCGGCGGCTTGGAAGTAAAACAGACCGCTGAACATCCCCGCTTTAACGATGAAGACGCTCGCACTGATTACGCCCAGCAAAGGCGAAAGCGAAAGCACCGGCAACTGCAACCACCATTCCAGCGGAAACAGCAGCGCGATGCTGATCATACTGCTGCCCCAAACGTGCGCGACTTGGCGTTCGACGAAAGTAACCGGGCCGATCCGTTGACGCAGTTTCCAAAACACCGCCGCCCAAGCTCCCAGGCCGACGACCCAGACAAAGACATACGATAAAAGGTTTTGGACTTCGCGATATTCCAGTATCCAAGTCAACAGCGACGCGACCAACAACACCAGCGCGTGCCACATCCAAAGCACACCCCAATTTTCTAATACGGTGGCATGATGCGTTTCGCGAAACAAACGCGCTAGCACTTGTCCGAATCGCCCGCTAGCGGCCAAAACCTGCTCGTCACGCAAATAGGCTTCGAGGTCGTCGGCCAGTTCATCGGCCGTCTCATAACGTAAATCCGCGGGCTTTTGTAAACATCGGATCACAATCATTTCCAGGTCACGATCCAGTCGCGGACGTAGGGCTCGTGGTGGTGTCGGGTCTTGCTCAAGAACCAACATCACCAGTTCCATCATCGATTCGGCGACCAGTGGCGGGCGTCCGGTCAAGGCATGATAGAGCACGCAACCGAGGCTGTAGATATCGCTCGCCGGGCCAACGTCGTCTCGTCGGCCGCTCGCCTGTTCGGGCGACATATAAGATGGCGTGCCGATTACCATACCGCTGCGGGTCAGATCATTTTCAACGCCAAAACGTTTCGCCAATCCGAAGTCGGACACCATCGGCGTGCCGTCATCATCGATCAAGATGTTTGAAGGCTTCAGATCGCGATGAACGATTCCTTGACGGTGCGCAAAACCGATCGCCCGGGCGATTACTGCGATCAATTCGGCCGCTTCGCGCTCGGGCATCGGGCCGTCCAGCAACCGATCTGATAACGTCAAGCCGTTGATCAGTTTCATGCTAAAAAATGGTCGTCCTTCAATATCGCCGACCTCATAAACCGGAACGATATGAGGATGTTGCAAGCGGGCCGTCGCAGAAGCTTCCGACAGAAAACGTTGCAAATCGTTATCGCTGGCCAAACGGCCTCGCAAAATCATCTTCACCGCGACGCTGCGTCCAAGACTGATCTGTTTGGCGCGAAAGACGACCCCCATTCCGCCGCGACCAATCTCTTCTTGCAGTTCATAATCGCCGATCGTTGTCGGTAACTGTAGGCGTTGCCAGCGGCGATTGCCTTGATCGCTCGAGTCACCAGCGGGCAATTGTTCTGATGCGACACCGGCGATGTCGGTCACCAAAACGGCACCCCACAATCGCCGCAGATCGCTGGCCAGTTCCGGATTCTGTTGGCAAATACCAGCAAAATCGACTTCTCGCCCCGCCGCCACTTCGTCGGCCATGTCGGACAGCAATGCGGCCAGCAAACGGTCGTGCGGCGATCCGCCCAAACTGCTGTCAACGCCAAGCTCACGATTGGAACCGCCAACCATCAACGGGTCGTTGCCTGGAGATTGCGTCACTTTACATCGTCGACTTCGTTAACGCTTGAATCATCGGCCCCCTCCAGCAGCGTTCGCAATCGACGCACGGCCCGCAGGTATCGCATGCTGGCCGCTGGCGGGTTAAGCGATAGCGCTTCGGCGATTTCCAGATTCGACAGATGTTCGTAGTGCCGCATCAGGATCACTTCGCGGTCCTGGTCGTTCAGACGCTCGATCGCCGCTTCGACGTTCCGGGCCAACTCGCGCTGGGTCGCCGCCGCAGCAGGCGTTAACGCCGGGTCGCACAACTGAACCGCCAATTCCATCGTCGATTGGTCGTTGTTCGACGGGACCGACATCGGTTGCTCGCGGTCCATGTTCCGCTTTGCGCTGACCCGATGCCGACGGTAGGTGTCGATGATACGGTCCCAAGCGATCTGCCTCAGCCAGAGATGGAAGGCCATCGCCGGATCTTCGAGATACTTTTCCAGCCGTCCACTCGCCTCAACCATGACATCCTGGACCACGTCGCTGACATCAACCCGTCGCTGCACTTTTCGATCGAGGCGCAATTCGACCAAGCGGCGAATCGGGGCGCGGTGTTTTTCCAGCAATCGATTAACCGCCTGTTCGTCGCCACGTTTGGCGGCGACCAACAGCACGCTGGTCTGATCACCGCTGGGCCAAATCGATTTTGACGAGCCGGACATGGGGTATTACCGAAGTACGAATAAAGTGTTGATAACACATCATAGCGTGTCGGGAATGCCCAGCACGTGGTTTCCAGCCGCTGAAGATCACCGAACAGAGTTTCAGCGGCTGGACCATCGATCGACGCCTACAAGGCCTTGATGGTCAAGTTCTTAAAGCGAATCACCATCGCGGGGCCGACGTGCAACTGCAACGCGATTACACCGTCTTTTGCCGCCTTCTCCGTCTGGCCATCGATCACTTCGCTGGTCAGCGTGTCGTTGATGTAGTGCTGGAGAGTGTTCCCCTTAGCCACCACGCGGTACTCGTTCCAAGCGTCCGCGTGGAACGCTTTGGCGATTTCCTCAGCGTTGCCAAACATCTCGACTTTCTTCGAACCGTCTTCGGCAATCGTGACACGTTGACCACGCTGAGCCAAAATCCCTCGACCGCGTTCTTCGTAATTGATGCCGGTAAACTTGTTGCTAACTTCGATATCCGCCTGATATCCGCCAACCACAAACTCTTTTTCGTCGCCGACCACGCTGCGGTATTGGATGCCACTGTTACCCGATTCAATCCAGTAACTGATCCGCAATTCAAAATCGGCTGGCGCATCACCGTCCCAAATCAAGAAGGTATTTTTCTTGATCGGGTCCTCAGCCGTAGTACGGCCGACAATCACGCCATCAGCTACCGACCACAGGTCCGCACGGCCGCGCCAGCCATCAAGCGACTTGCCGTCAAACATCGAGACCGGTTCAGCAGCATGGGTGGTTGCCGATGGCACAATCAAACAAAGGGTAAAAATCGAAGCAGTGAAGAGACGCAACACGGCGGGAGACTCCGGTCAAACGGTGGGAAGGGGTTGAAGCATGCCAATCGGATTGGCCAGCAGACGTTATCGCCACCATTGTACTCGGTCACAGCCGACAAGATCATGTCTGCTTGAGAACGAAAAATAACAACCCAAGCGACTCTAAACCGGCGTCTAAACGCGCCGCCAAGCGTCCGATGAATCCCGATTCCGATCTTGGCGCGACGAAACGCCAAAGTCACGGATTCAAGCCGATGGTTTTGCCTAAGTCGCCGCAACCACAGTTTGGTCAGACCCGCGAGCCCGAGAAATCGCCCTCACCCGATTCGCATCCGTTAGAACGATGACGCGACAAACAGGTCGTTGTTGCTGAAACTCGACCCGATCGGCATACCGACCGATGGCGTCTGACGCACCACTTTGGGACGACGAAACCCGAAGTAACCACGACGCTGGATCAATTCCGCGACCTGCTCGGGCACGTGATCGGTCCAACGCATGTCGCCCGCTTGAATCATCTTCAACACTTCGCGTGAGAAGGTCGACAAGCATTGCGGATTGTGGTTATCCAATTGTTCGATGCAGTGCTTTTCCACCAGGTATTCATACAGCTTGCGAATGCCTGTCGGTATCTGGATGTTTTCAACTGTCGTCAGTTCACCGGTCTCGCGATTAAGCAGCGGATAGATATAGAGTTTCAAGTCGTTCTTGAACAAGCGACCGAACGATTCGAGGATTCCGCCATCGAGCTTGGTATAATACTTTTCGTCGAATAATTCGCATAAGCTGCCCGCACCCATTGTGATGCCGATCCGCTTTTTGGTGTGTCGCGAAAGGTAGGCGGCCAAGCGGTAGTATTCAAAATAATCGGATATCAAAACCGTCTTGCCACAGGCGGCTAGTACGTCAACGCGTGCCAAGAAGTCTCGCAAGTCGATGTCGCCATTGGCTTGCAGATTTCGCATCGTGATTTCGGCAAGCGTGACAACTTGATCGGCATCCACATCCGGTTCAGTTTGAAACTTTTCTTGCGCAGCACGCAACATGTCGACGTTCACGTGAGTCAACGGACGAAAACTGCCACGTTCAACTAAGATCGGTTTCTTATACAAGACTTCCGACGGTTGCAGCACTTCACCGGTTGCGGAAAACATCGCCGCGCCGCTCAGTCCTAATTGCACTAACCGCAAGCTCATCACGCGATTATCGACATGACGGAATGCGATTCCCGAAAACTCGATCATGTCGATCTCGATTCGGCGCGTGCTGAGATGGTCCAGCAACGATTCGATCAGTTTGTCGGGTTCGTGATTAAGGAAGAAAGCACCATAAAGCAAGTTTACACCGACAATACCGATCGCCTCTTGCTGTGCCGCGTTTTCGTTGTCCAACATCCGCACATGGATGATGATTTGGCTGACCTGGTCACGCGGGTGGGCTTGAAAACGAACACCCATCCAGCCATGGCAATCGTTGGTGCCGTGAAAGTTGCGAGCCGAAACGGTGTCGGCGAAGGTGAAGAATGCGGTCGTGTCACCACGACTCTCACGTAATCGTTCTAAGTTCAATTCATGCTCGTGATTGAGCATGTCTTCGAGCCGTTGGCGACAAACATAACGGTCGCACTGACCATAGATCGCGTCGCTGACGGCCATGTCATATGCCGACATGCTCTTGGCGATCGTGCCGGCGGCTCCACCGACTCGGAAAAACCAGCGCACCACTTCTTGGCCCGCACCGATTTCGGCAAACGACCCGTAGCGTCGCGGATCGAGGTTGATGGCGAGTGCTTTTTGTTCCGTGCTGAGTTGTTCGTTCGACATGTTCGCAGTGTCCGCTGGATTCTTGGGCTCGAACAAAGTCGAGCCATGACAAATCAGTTGCCCCCACAGATATGGGTCGAATTGTCAACACGCGCGGAAAAAACAGAGCGGAGAATGTGCCTTTTGTGATAAAGCAATCGCTTTCAATGGCATACACGACATAATCCGCAGGCGCGAGTTGTGGTCATGAGATTCAGCAAGAAAACACCGCCAGTTAAGCCTACCCGTCTTCCTGAGGATCGACTGCAGTCGATGGATTGTACCAACTGAACGTCGGATTGATGTGTCAGCCCTTCGGGTTTAAGAAGCGAACGAGACTCAGGTCGGCGCGCTCCATCTTGGGACCCCCGTGAGCTTGCTCACGGGTGAACGAGTTTTGAAGTTAGATCGCGTCTCGATCTTAAATCCATCAATCTTCCACCCGCTCGCCGCCTTAGGCGGCGAGCGGGTGGAAGATTGGATCGGCAGCGGTGTCGGCGTGTTCTAACTTCAAAACTTGGGCTCATGCCAGCAAGCTGGCATGGAGCCACTGAAGCCCGAATGGCTGGGGAATTCTCTGCCGGTGCAGAAGGCAGCAGAAGATGGGTGTTTCCATCTGTGTCATCTTTGGGCAACGCTAACCGCCGCCAAGCGAAGCCGGGCTCTGATAGCCACGAAGTGGCGAAAGATTGTAGCCCCGGGTGAGCGCTGGCTTGCCGTGCAAGCCGAGCGTAACCCGGGGTTACAACGATAACAGCGTTAGGCGACGAGCGATCGATTTGCCAATCCAAAAATGGATGCCGAGTCGCAACCTCCAATGCCGACGACGTAATCGACAGGCGAACCGGCGCCGTTGGTGATGCCGGCATTCCAAACGGTTGCGACTCGTTATGATTCCACAGGTTTGCAAATCAA
>DIUH01000446.1:6823-8896 GCA_002428205.1 Planctomycetaceae bacterium UBA6163 | reverse complement strand
GTGGAATTGTACTGTGCAATTGCCGCCTGTTCGACTTTCAATTGAGCTAAGTCTTTTTCTAAGTTCAACTTCGCTTCTTGATTGGTGGCAAGCATCGAAACGGTTGCGGCAATCGCGTCTTCCAAAACCTTCTGTTCAAACTCCAGTTCAGTTTTGCGAATTTCCAATTCATTCAAACGTAAACGGATCCGCCGCAGCACGAACAGATAATCATTCAGTGGTCGTACATAGTAAGTGTTTAACAGTTTCGCAACATTCTGTTCAATCAACTCATTAGCGGCTTCTTCGAGCACGATGACTTGATCACCCACGGCGAATTGAACGGTACCACCTGCAGGGCCTTCACCTCGGCGCTGCACGCGACTGTCCACCGCTTGGCCGCTGGCATCAAAGAACCCTCCATCGAGGGCACCTCGCTGTTCGGGGCTATCGACGACGATTCCGTGCGCCCTGGTGAACTCGATCTTCACCCAGCGCGTACTCGGCGGATCATCAGGTGATGACGGGGTACCGTCACGCAAATATTTTTGAATGGTCGCGTCGGTAACACCACGGCTGAGCGATGTTCTTACCAGGTCGCTATCGACATCGCCAAAAATTGCATTGTCTGACGCCGTCGTTTGTGGACGCAAAAAGATTTCGTGACTGTCCAGCGGCAACAATTCATATAACGACCAACTGGCGGCCTGGGCACCTGTGATCGCCTGGGCCTGTGGGCCCTCCAAACGAGCGGTCGCTTCGATCGTCACCTGGGTTGGCGTGCTAGCAGTTACCCGAAACTCGCCGAGATAAAAGGTCGGCACGGGGACGGGGATGCCGTTTTGCATCGTTTCGGCGAAGGCATAAACAACTAGCCCTTGTGGGATCAACGGCAGGTTTCCTGCTGCTGGGGCGGCAGCGCCGGCGGGTGCATCGGTCGGCGGTTCGGTGCCCTCCATTCCCGGTGGTAATTCGACCGGTGGTGCGGACCGAACCAACGTTACCGAGGCCGGGCTCGCACCCGGTTGCGGCCGCAAGTTCTGCCAACGTCGTCCGGCTTCGAGCGAATAACGGTTTAATTGTTCCTTCAACACCAAGGCGCCGTTTCCATCGGGTGAATCCGGTGGATCGCCGTGTTTGAGCGTCAGTTGCTCGGATTCGAGACGCGTCAATTGCGCTTCTAAATCCTCTTTGACTTTATGCCACGCCGATCGACTTTTCAGCGTTCCGGCCGTTGGGAACAAAAAAATGATCCCCAACAGCAAGGCCAGCGATGCCGACGTGATGTGAAACCAACGCCAGTTATCGCGGCTTTTCCACATAAAAAAGCCAAACGCCAGCACTAGGATGATCAGGAAAGCTAGCAGGGCGTAAGACATGAACTTGCCGGGAAAGGTTCGAAAGTGTCAGCGATGTAAAACCGCCGAAACCCTGGAAAAGAATTACGAGCCGATACCGATCCTATTTTGAACCTAACCAAACGTCAAGTTTTTGTTTTCGACCGTCCCCACTCTTCTTGGGGCCAGTGGGGCTGGGCGACCGGTTGCCGGATCCGGCAAAGTCTATCCAAACGGCACCACAAGCGCATCCCGTGTCCTAATCCCACCAGTGCCGTACGGGTCGCATCAAGCAGTCGGATTGTGCGGGCCGATCTCAATATTCGTGCAGTACCGTCGCGGACTGTTGTCGCAATTGCGATGAATATTCCGCGAACGAGGGGTATCGATAGGGTTGGCAAAAGGGGTTGATGGAAATGCGATTAAGACGACAGGGCACCAGCGCCGCCGTGGGAATGCCTTGGTCCACTAGCCAAGCGGTGCTCCGTTTGCCGATGCGCGGTCACTCGGTTGAATCGCGCCAATCGCTGCATTTGGCGACTGTCTGGATTTTGCTAGCCGGCTGCGTCGTTTCACTAGCCGGTTGCCACCGCCAATACTACCGACGCCAAGCGGATATGGAGGCGCATGCGCTGATCGACGAGAAGTTCGCGCACGCTTGCCAAGATCCCGGCAAGCCGATTCGCGTCACGGCCGATCCACAAAGCCGAATGTTCAACCCGTTCGACCTCGACTTCCAGCCGATGCCGATCGACGA
>DIUH01000446.1:0-6681 GCA_002428205.1 Planctomycetaceae bacterium UBA6163 | reverse complement strand
ACCCAATTCTTTGGTGGCGCTTCAGCATTCTTCACAGCGGATGGCCCTGATCGACGCGGGGCGGGCGGACAAAGTCGTTCACAATTGGAATTGGCCCCTTACAGTTTAGGCCGTCGACCATTGGCGATGCAGCGCTCCTTCGCGACCGGAGCGGACTTGTTGGTCGGATTTGCCAACAGCATCGTCTGGGACTTCAGCGGACCCAATACCCAAAGTGCCAATACCGTTTTCGATTTTGTCCTGTTGCAACCGCTGCTCCGCGGCGCCGGTCGCGACCGTGTTTTAGAGCGTCTGACACTGTCGGAGCGGCGATTGTTGGCCAACGTTCGTGCGTTTGAACGCTACCGACGCAGTTTCTATCTGTTCATCACGATCGGCCGAAACACCGAAAGCCAAGTCCAGCGAAGCGGCGGTGTGTTCGGCGTCGGCTTGGGCGGCTTTACGGGCTTGGGCGGCGGCTTTGCCGGCCTGGGTGGCGGTGGCGGTGGTGGTGGCGGATTCGGTGTTGCCGGTGGTGGCGGCGTGCCGCAGGCGGGCGGTTTCGTCGGTCTACTGCAGGACCAATTGCAGATCCGCAACCTGGAAGAAAATACGGCGCGGTTGAAAGAAAACCTGCTGATCCTAGACGACACCTTGATCGAGTTGTTGACAACGATCCCCACAGACGCCGAAGCGATTCCGCGCCAGCGGTTGCAGATCGCCCAAGCACAATCGGCGCTCTTGAACGCACAAACCCAATTGGTGACCCGTAAGGCAGATTACCAAAATACGCTTGATCGGTTCATGCGAGACCTCGGGTTGCCACCCTATTTATGCGTTTCGATCGAAGACCCGATGCTGGACCGATTCGAATTGATCGACCAACAACTGCGCAACCGTCGCGAGCAATTGATCGAACTGCGACGCGCCGCTGGGCAGATCAATCTTACCCTGTTGGACGTCGCCAAACGGTCGGTCGATCCCGTGACCGGACTGCCGCGCATGACGCTCACCTGGACCCCAGAAGTCGCGACCCGTGTCGGCGAACTCGAAGCGGTACTCAAGCCATTGATCGAGTTCCGTAAACAACTGATCGAGTCTGATTTGCCCCGCGTTGCCGCAGACCTTGACGTATTAGAAAAAGCGCAACAGACCCGTCGCCTGCAAGCCGGGTCACTGCGCCAAGCTTATGAGGGAAATAAAGACAAGATCTGCACGCTGTTAGACTTTGGTAACGTCAGTGAAGATATCTTCTCCGGCGAGATGGTCGAGAGCATTGTTGTCGACCTCGACAACGATTATGCGAAACTGGTCACGCGGTTTGAGAAGTACACCGAATCGATTGATAAATTGATCGGCCAATTGCAGCGATATTCCACGCCGCAGCCGCCTGCCGGAATGGATGAGCAACAGTTTGCCGACGCGATCCGCAACGATGTGATTCTTGCCAGCCAAGATCTGTTAACCGATCTGGCTGACGACGTGCTGTCGTTGCAACTGATCCAAGCTCGCAGCCGCACCGAAAGTGTTGTTTTGCCTGAGGTTCGACTGACACCTGGCGAAGCGTTTCAAATCGCACAGGCAAATCGTCGTGACTGGGCAAACGCGCGGGCAGCATTGGTCGACAGTTGGCGTTTGATCGAGTTCAATGCCGACGATCTCGAAAGCTCGTTGGATGTGGTCTTCTCCGGAGACGTCCAAAACGTAGGCAACAACCCGTTTGACCTTCGTACCAGTACAGGTCGATTGCGCGTCGGACTCCGCTGGGACGCGCCGATCACACGCTTGCAAGAACGAAATACGTATCGCCAATCGTTGATCGAGTTTGAACAGGCCAGACGCAGTTACTACCAATTCGAAGACGGTATCTGGCAACTCGTTCGCGGCCAACTTCGTCAAGTGTTGACCAACCAAATCAACTTCGAACTTGGTCGACAATCGGTCCGCATTGCCGCTCAGCAACTTGAATTGAACGAAGACATCCGCGCCTTGCGGGATTCTCGCGGCCTTAGCAGCGGTCCGACCGCGGCCCGCGATACGATCAGCGCGCTGAGCGATTTGTTGAACTCCCAAAACACGCTACTGAATATCTTTGTCAACTACGAAGTCATTCGTCGCAGCCTGGACTTTGACCTGGAAACGATGCAGTTGACGCCCGATGGGATGTGGATCGATCCAGGAGCGATTACGCCGGAAACACTTGGCGGTGGTGACTGGATGCACGCCAGCGGCGTGCAGGGCTGTGGCCCCGGTTGCGAACTGTCACCGCACACCGGACAGTCCGGTATGATTGAGTAAGCATCATGAGACCAACTGCGGCTCAGGACGTTGAATCCTGGGCCGTGGTCTCCGAACCGTGTGGGTTACCGGGCATCACTTCGCCAGTCAATAACACGGGCATGCCCCAATCCGCGATGAATGTCTGGTCACAATGTTCCGATTTGACTTCGGTTCCCAATAAGGCATCATCGATAACCATCGGTTTATGAGTCGCTGGACAAACGATGCGGACATGTCCCGGTTCCTTTGCCAGTTCCTCTAAATACTCTGTGGTAACACCGTCGACTTCGATGTCTTCAGGTTGCAACGTGGTCAATAGTTCTCGCGACACTTCGGTCACCTTTGATAGGCGGTTGGCCAATCGTTTTACGCTGCGCTCAAAACTGTTTCTTGCCGTTCGGCCGTTACCAAAGTGCCGGTCACGCGTCGCATAAAGGTAAGTAAAACCGCGCAGCAAACGTCGTCGCGATTGTGTCGGCAATTCATATTTCGCTTTGCCCGCGATCAGACCAAAGATGCGACACAATTCTTCTGGCGAGTAATCATCAAACTCCAGTGTCGTGCCGACCCGCGAGCTGAGCCCAGGGTTGCTGCGAATCATCTTGTGCATTTCATCGGTATAACCGGCCAGGATTACAACCAATCGATCACGCTGGTCTTCCATTCGCTTCAGCAACGTTTGAATCGCTTCGCGTCCATATTGATCTTGGCCGCTTTCGTCGATCAAAGAATATGCTTCGTCAATAAACAATACGCCATCTAAAGCTTCGTCGACTTTAGTATTGGTTTTAGGGCCCGTTTGGCCGGCGTATTCTGCGACTAATCCGCTGCGATCGGTTTCGACCAGATGCCCTTTTTCCAGAACGCCCAACGCACCGTAAATTTCGGCAACAATTCGCGCCACGCTCGTCTTGCCGGTGCCAGGATTCCCAACAAACGACATGTGCAAACTCGGGCGGGTTGTCGGTAATTCCTCAGCCGCGCGAAGCCTTTCGAGTTTTAGAAAATTGGTTAGCGTCTGAATCGATTCCTTAATCGACGCTAGGCCTACCAATTCGTCCAATTTCTTTCGCGCATCGGCCAAGCGTTCTTCGGGTGTGCGGTTGTCAGGCGGCGCTGGTTGTGGTTTAGCCGGTGATGATGCTTCGGCTTTTGCGGCGATTGGGGGGCGCTGTTGCTTTTGAGGATCGGCCGGCGGATGGTTTTCATTTTCGTTTTCTTTTTCGTGCGTCGCCGCTGGCGCAGATCCTTTTCGCAACCGTTCCGCTTCTTCGCGCAGCCAGACGATCGCATCGCGTGAAGGCTTCGCATCGGCGATAAACTTTTCGGGAGCTCGGCCTGCCAGCCGTTCGAGTTGCTGGCGCATGTCGGACAATAATTGATTGTCGCTGGTACTTTGGTCACCATCAGCGGTGGCGATCAATGTCGCGGCGCGCACGACCAACGCTTCAAGTTCGCCCCAACGATCACGCAGCGGCGGAAGCTCGGCGAACGGTCGGACAAGATCTTGCCAGCGGAAGTTTTCGCTTTCTTGAATCAACCAGTCGACCGCCTGGCGGAGCTGGGTGCCCATGACCGTGGTGCCCCAAATGTGCTCCAGCGTCGCCCGGCCGAGTTGCCGCTGGTGCATCGTATCGGCCCGCAAGCTGGGGATCGCCGTCGCGTAGACCTTCATCACCAACCCTTGGTGAAGGTCGTCCATCTGGCCTGCCAGCGACGCGGCATCGCCGACCTTGTCATCCGCTAACCATCCATAGGAATCGCGGATCAGGCTGCCGCTGCTGGTGTAAAGATCCCGGATCGCGATCAGCGTTTCACGGTACAGTCGAATCGTTTCGACAAGAGAATCATCAGACAGACCAGGCATCGTGGGGCTCCGCGGCAACAGTATCGAGAACAGTTGCCAGGAAGATACCCGAAGTGATCAGATCTGGAAATTGAGCTCGCCGTCAAGGACTTCGGCGTCGCTAGCGGCACTGCGGACCTTAAGCTGTGGTTTTTCGAGCGTCACGGTGGTCAGCGGCGATACCGTTCGGGTCACCCAAACGCTCGAACCGATCACGCTGTCGTGGCCGATCACCGTTCGCCCACCCAAGACGGTCGCATTGGCATAAATCACAACGCGGTCTTCAATCGTCGGATGTCGCTTGTGACCACGAACCAGTTGACCATCGGCGTCGGTCGGAAAGGACAAGGCACCAAGCGTCACGCCCTGATAGATCTTGACGTGGCGTCCGATTTCACAAGTTTCGCCGATCACGACGCCGGTTCCGTGGTCAATGAAAAAATAGTCACCGATCGTCGCTCCGGGGTGGATGTCAATCCCGGTTTGCTTATGTGCCCATTCGGTCATCATTCTAGGAATGAAGGGAACGCCAAGCTTCAGCATCGTATGAGCGATTCGATAGACCGTCGTCGCGGCAAAACCAGGATAGCAGAAGACAATCTCGTCGGTTGTCCGGCACGCGGGGTCACCATCGAAAGCCGCTCGTACATCAGTCGAAAGCGTTTGACGCAGCTCCGGAATCCGCTTCAAAAACTCAATGGCCATCGCTTGACCTTTGGCTTCGAAATCGATCTCCGATTCACAATCAGTGTGTTTTTTCGTCACGCGATGCTCGTGCCTTAAAGCGCGACCAATTTGCGTGGTTAATCGATCATGCAGCGAATCAATCAGACCACCGACATGATAAATGATGTTGCCGCTGTGCAAACCAACCTTGCGACGATACCCAGGATAGAGAACGTCTTTCAGGTCCAACAACGCTTCGATGATTTCTTCGTAGCTCGGTAGCGGACAATGACCCAAATGGTTCATGCCGTCGTCGGGCGTGTAAGACGCGACAATCTTGGCCGTTAATTCGGGAAGTTGCTCTTTCAGGCGAAAATCAGAAGCCACAGTGAATGCTCACACCACTTCGGTTGAAAAGAATGTCGGCGATCTCGGGTGAAGTATCGATCCTCAACCTCTAAGAAACTGGCGCGCCCCGAAAACAAGGAACGCCGATCAACGCCGCCGCCTAAGGATCGTGCGGTAAATAAGTGTCCGGTACCTTTTGCGAGGAACTCGCCCTTCGGGTGCTTCGCACAAAAGGTACCGGACACTTATTTCCCGCTCATTGCTAAGGTCGCCATGATACTGGTCAATCACGCTATTGGAAAAACCAGACTGTTCACCAGACACCATGGCGTTGCGGTTCGGTTCGCTCCCTACCCAGCAAAGGCCGCGCCACGTCTCAACTAACGGCCGATCGATGGCGGGTTATCCAGCAGGAAATCACGTGGGCCACGATGGGTGTAGTACGGGTAGGCTACCGCCGCGGTCGGTGGCCCCGGATTGATCTGCTGTTGGCCATGGTTGTGAATACCCTGCATGCCCGAGTAACTGCCATTTGCCAAGCCGTGCATCACTTGACCACCACCAATTCCGCCCGGGCCGCAAGTGGCACAGTGCCCCGCAGTTCCGCCATGCGGGCAAAGGTGGCCGCTGTAGTTCAAGCCGCCTTGTTGCCAACCAATCGGGCCAGGCACGCATCCAGTGCGACACCCGCCATTGCAGTCGCTTTTGCAACCGCCACCGAGCTTGCCCAGCAGACCGCCGCCAGTGTTGCACTGCTGGCAGCCATTGTTACAGCGTGTGTTGTGGCGCAAGCACCCGGTAGTGCTGGACATTACCACCGCAATTGATGCTATCCAAAGCCAACGGTTCATCGTCGATTCCTTCCGAACGAGCCCGGCGACGAAAACCATTTCCGCCGCCCAGTCATTTCTGTGTATTGGTGATCAGTTGTCAAAGTCGATGCGGACGCACAACCGGACACCAGTGGTTTCGGCCGGAAGATTCGTCCGCATGCAACGAATCGTTACAACCGGGCCCAAGATTCCCAACTAGCGACGCTACGAATTGCCCATTCTTCCCAAGCAACCAAGGTTGGCGCATCGAAATCGACTGCACTTCGATAGAAACCCGCTACCGATCGATTTCAGCGACCACAGCGCGTCCGGTAACAGCGACGCTCGCCGTGGGCAGCACCACGATCGACACCCGCACGTATGATGATGGTGGCCGGATGACGACCAGCAGCTAAAATAACGGGGTCAGCGAGTCTCGGGCCTACAACACCGACAACACGCTCGCTTCGATATCATTCACCGGCGCGGCGATGGGTGATTTGAGTTACGGCTGGGACGAGAACAACAACAAGACGTCTGAAACGATTGGCGCAAGCGATGAGCGGTTACGGGTTCAGTGNNGTCTGGTCAACTGGCAGCGATCCGATACGAACCTCGACCAATCGTGGAATCTATCGGCGGTAGGCAACTGGAACAGCATCACTGAAAACTCCAGCACCCAAAACCGCACCCATGGCCCCACTCACCAAATGCTCACCGTGGCGAGCCAAAGCGTCACGCACGACGCCA
>DIUH01000394.1:19344-40461 GCA_002428205.1 Planctomycetaceae bacterium UBA6163 | reverse complement strand
GCGCGCGCCGTCGCCGCGAATGAAATTTTGGGCGTCGCCATCGTCGGCGTCAACGGTCGCGGTGGCGATCATATCAATGGTTTTCACGCCGATAAGCGGACCGAAATCCGAGCGATCGTCGATATCGATTCGGCGGTCGGCAACAACCGAGCCGACCAGATCGAAAAGATGCAAGGGCGTCGCCCGGAAGTCTTTACCGACATGCGCAAGGCCTTTGAACTCGATTCGGTTGACATCGTCAGCACCGCGACTCCCAACCACTGGCACGCGCTGTGCGGCCTTTGGGCGATGCAAGCCGGCAAAGACGTCTATATCGAAAAGCCGATCAGCCACAACATCACCGAGGGGCGGATGTTGGTGAATGCCGCCAAGAAATACGGCCGCATGTGTCAAACGGGAACCCAGTGCCGCAGCAGCGGTGCACTTCGTCCGGCAATGGAATTCATTGCCGCTGGCGGTATCGGCGAGTGTAATTTCGCTCGCGGGCTTTGCTACAAACGTCGCAAATCGATCGGAGCGCTCGGCGATTACCCGGTACCGAAGAATGTCGATTTCGACATGTGGTCAGGCCCTGCCACAATCACTGAACCGAAAGTGACTCGCCAACAATTCCATTACGATTGGCACTGGCAACGACACTACGGTAACGGCGACTTGGGCAACCAAGGCCCACACCAAACCGATATCGCCCGCTGGGGCCTCGGTTTGATGCGGCATCCGCAATCGATCCTCAGCTATGGTGGACGACTCGGATATCAAGCCGAACGTAAAGATCCCAACTACGTCGACGCTGGCGACACGGCCAATACATGCGTTTCGATTTACGACTACGGCGATAAGTGCATTGTCTTCGAAACTCGCGGGTTGGGTGTCGATGATTCGGCCGATGAAGAAATCAACAAACTGTTCGGTTCAACTCGCGGAAACAAAGTCGGTGTGATCTTCTACGGATCCGACGGTTATGTCGTCCAAGAAAGCTATTCGCGCTGCTTGGTTTACGATAAAGACTTCAATATCGTCAAAGAGTTCAAGGGCGGACAACCGCACTATCAAAACTTCATCGATGCGGTGATCAGCCGAAATGCTGAAGAATTGAACGCTGATGCGACCGAAGGCCACTTGTCGGCCGCGATCAGCCATCTGGGTAACATCTCGTATTACCTGAAGGAAGATAACCGAGTCAGCCCTAAGGAATTGAGCGACGCGGTGGCCAAGGCCAGCAAGTTTGATGACAACCAGGCAACCCTGGAAAGAACGCTCAAACACTTGACCGACAACGGTGTCGCCCTCGATAAGTATCCGGTATCGCTCGGTGCGATGTTGAAGTTTGACAACCAGACCGAGAAGTTTATCGGCAACCCGGATGCAGATCAGTTGTTAACCCGCGAGTATCGTCGCGGATTCGAGTTACCAAAAGTAACGGCCTGATCCTTTACCGCTTTAAACTTAAGTTAACACCACGCCGCGAGCTTAAAATACTCGCGGCGTTTTTTTATGAAGTTTCTTGGTATCAATAAGTCCGCTGATGCACCAGCGATTCTCAAGCCTTATCGATCAATTGATCGACGACCTTTCCATATACATCGGTCAGGCGAAAATCACGACCAGCGTAATGGTAGGTCAATCTTTGGTGGTCCAGCCCCATGAGGTGCAACATGGTGGCATGAAGGTCGTGCATGTGGACACGATCGACTGCGGCATAATACCCAAACTCGTCAGTCTCGCCGTGAGCGTAACCGCCACGCGTCCCTCCGCCAGCCAGCACCATGGTGAAACCGTGTGGATTGTGATCGCGACCATCGTTGCCCTGCACGATCGGCGTTCGTCCGAACTCGCCGCCCCAAACGATCAACGTGTCGTCCAGCATGTCGCGTTGCTTTAAGTCGCGAATCAGCCCGGCGATCGGCTTGTCGGTTGCTAACGCATTCTTGGCGTGCCCGGCGCGCAAGCCGCCGTGCTGGTCCCAGACGTTACCACTGGAAACTTGAATAAATCGCACCCCCGCTTCGACCATTCGTCGAGCGAGCAAGCATTGGCGACCGAAGTTATCGGTTTCCTTCTCGCCGATCCCATACATGCTTTGCACATGCTGTGGTTCGTCTTCGATCCGCAAAACTTCGGGAGCGGTGCGTTGCATACGAAACGCGAGTTCGTAAGATTCAATCGCACCTTCGATTTGCGCGTCCGGTCCGCTGCGCCGCAAGTGTTCCGCGTTCAGACGTTGCAACAAATCGATCTGGTTTCGATCGACAGCCAATTCGCCGGATTTGGAATTGGGTGGCAACAAGTCGGCGATCTTTCCGCTGCCGAGTTTTCCGTTGGCCCCGACAACCGTCGCTTGGTGGATTGCCGGCAAAAACGCGGAACCATAGTTTCGCGGCCCGCCGTGCGAACTGGCTGGACTGATCGCCACATAGCTTGGCAGATCGCTGTTCTCGGTCCCGAGTCCGTAACTGACCCATGATCCGACGCTCGGTCGAACCAGGTTATCGCTGCCGGTGTTGACCATTCCGACCGCTTGCCCGTGCGATTGCCCCCGAGTGTGAACCGATTTGACGACACACAAATCATCGGCGACTTCAGCCATATGAGGCAGCAAGTCGCTAACCCATAAACCACTTTCGCCCCGTCGCTTAAACTCCCAAGGGCTAGCCAATAGTTTTGGTTTGGCATCAATCTGACTTGGGATTTGTCCGCCATACGCTTCGCCGTCGCGTCGCTGCAGTTCCGGTTTGTAATCGAACGTATCGACGTGGCTCGGACCGCCATGCATGAACAAAAAGATCACTCGCTTGGCACGGGCAGGAAAATGCGGTGGCTTCGGCGCCAGCGCAGTCGAACCGCTTGCGTGCGAAGCGACTGATGATTCCGCTGCGGTTGCACCGCTGCGAGCCATCAGGTCGGCAAGCGCCAGCATACCGAACCCGCAAGCCGATTGAGCCAGAAAACGTCGACGTGGTGATGCGATCGGAAAAATTGTCATAACCCCATACCAATCTTATAAATGTCCACAGGTCACCGCGGGGCACCTTAGTCTAAGAAACGATACTCAGTGCTCGCCACAAGCGCCTGCACTGCTTTTGCCCAACCTTCTAACGGATCATCAAAACTACTTATAAAGTCTGACACCAAGACCGATTCCTGATTCGTGGGATCTCGCTGCAACATCGCATGATAAGCCGCGCTTAAACGAGCGTCATCGGTCGAGTGCGCGGCGATCAAACGTTCCGCCGCGGTTCGGCACCACTGAATCACATCCGGATTGTTCAGCAGCGTCAGTCCCTGCGAAGGCACATTCGTCGATTCACGTCGCCCGACAATCAGATCGGGGTCGGCAAAATCGAACGTTGTCAGCAGTGGCGGCAATTGCCCGCGAATCACCGGCAAATAGATCGACCGGCGTGGTGTTTGATCGACCTTGATCTCAACCGGAGTCGGCACATTCTGGCTAACCAAAACACCAAAACCCGCCATCGGGGCCATCGAAGGAGTCGCGTCCAATTGACCAGCGGCGATTAACAGCGTGTCACGCATCGACTCGGCCTGGACGCGTCTGCGGTTCGCTCGCCACAGCAATCGATTATCGGGATCCGTCGTGAAAGACGCTTCGTCATACTGGCTCGACTGGTTATAAGTCCGCGTCATCACCAGTCGACGCACCAAACGACGGATCGACCAACCGTCACGCACAAACTCGATCGCCAAATTATCAAGCAATTCAGGGTGGCTGGGCCGTTCGCCTTGAATCCCAAAGTTATCGACCGTTCGCACTAGCCCTTCGCCAAACAAATGCATCCAGACACGATTAACGATCACACGGGCGGTCAATGGATTGTCTGGATCGGTTAACCAATGCGCCAATTGCAATCGGCCGCTTTGCCCTTCGGGAATCGACGGCGGCGCACCGGATGAACAGATTCGCAGAAAACCACGCGGCACTTCAGGGCCACGATTGGACACTTCACCACGAACACACACGAACGTGTCGCCAACTTTCGCCGCGTCGCGAACCGCCATTGCCAGCGGCAACGGTGCGGGACGATTGGTTTCCAATTGCTTTAAATCGGCTTCCAAACGCTGCAGTTTCGACTTGGCATCAGCCACTGACTGCGCCGCCGCCTTGGCATCAGCGATCAACTGTTCGCTGGACTTTGCATCGGCTGGCGACGCGGGTTCCGCTCGGATGTACTTCACGCCATCGGCCAATACATAGCCATCGGTGCCGTCGTTACGAATGACCAACTGTGCTCGCTTCTCATCGACAAAGCTGTGTTCGCCGAGCGAATACCACAGCTTGTCAATGGCCGGATCGATTCGCTGGTTGACGGTAAAGCGGCGGACCAGCGTTTCGTCACTCTCGTCGCCCCCCAGATTCAACATCACCGGAACATTGGACGCGCGATTCGCACCGCCACTGAACGCGATTCGAACCTCATATTTCCCGGGCTCCGGTGGCCCAGCAAACGCTATCTGCGCGTTCCCTTTGTCGCGGTTCTGGTCGTGAACATAACCGGCGCCGTGGTAAGGTTTGCTGTAGGTCGTCGACTGCCAATCGCCAACCTTGGTTGCCTGGCTGTCATCGAAAACGATCTCATCGCCTGTTTGCTTTGCCAATGCCTCCGCTTCAGAGACCGCTTTTTTCGCCTTGGCGATCGCAGCGGTCAGCGATTTCTGTTCACCTTCGTATTGTTCAATCCGCTGAACATGATCGGGATCGGCTGGCAACGGACGCTTATGCCATGTGCTGACATACTTCTGACTCTCCCCATCCAAGACCTGCGTACTGCGGAAGATCCCGGCCAACGCGTAATAGTCTTCTGTGGGCACCGGATCAAACTTATGGTCGTGACAGCGGGCACAACCGAGCGTCAATCCCAATAGCGACCGTCCGACGGTGTCGATCATGTCATCGACCACGTCCATTTCAAGCTTTTCTTTATCGCGTTCGCTCAGCATCTTGGTACCAAGCATCAAGAAACCGGTCGCTATAAGATTTTCAGCGGCAGTGGTTCGGTCCGTTTCTTCCATCAAATCGCCTGCGATCTGCTGGACAACAAAATGGTCAAACGGTTTATCGTCTGCAAAACTGCGGATGACAAAATCGCGGTAACGCCACGCATCATGAAAAGTCGCATTGAAGTCGCTGCCGTTGGAATCGGCATAGCGAGCGACGTCCAACCAGTGACGCCCCCAGTGCTCGGCATATTCCGGACTGTGCAGCAATCGATCGACAATCCGCCGCCAGTGTTGGTCCGACGGATCGACACGAAATGCCTCGATCATTTCAACGCTTGGCGGCAACCCGGTCAGATCGAAACACAACCGCCGCAGTCGCACCAGGGGATCCGCAATCGGTGCCGATTTCAAATCGGCTTGTTCCAGTTTTGCGGCAATGAATCGATCCACCACATCCCCCGCCTCGGCATCGCCAATCGACTTCGGTGCAGCGGATTCGACCGGAGCACGGAAGGCCCAAAACTTGGATGCCGCTTCCCAATCGATCTCACCACCACGCACGCCGCTAGGCATCGCCTCGTCTCGCGGATCAGGCGCCCCCATGTCGATCCACTTTTCAAAATCAGCAATCACCGCATCGGGCAACTTCCCCTTGGGCGGCATCTCGATCGACTCGTATCGTATCGCTGACATCAGCAAGCTGGCGGCGCTGTCACCGGGTGTAATTGCCGGGCCACTGTCACCACCAATTTGCCATCCCGCACGACGGTCGAGTGCCAATCCACCATCCATTTTTTCCGAATCATCGCTGTGACATTCCAGGCAGTGCGTCAACAGTACCGGGCGAATCTTTGATTCGAAAAAGGCGATCCCCTCAGCCGTCGTAACGGGTTCCGAGGCAAAAACCACGTCCGTCGTCACCGGTACAGACAGTGAGGCTAACGCCGAAAACACAGCGATTAAAGCAATCCGATGCGATAGACGTCGGTTCCACATAGCTGGACCGGGCGATTATTGAGGAAGGAAAGGCAGGCAGGCCGCAGTTTACGTGTCTATTGTAGCCGTAAAGGGTTCGACGATGTCAACCGAAAGAGCATCATTGAGCCACATGGCGTCCAATTGCCCTCTGTCTTGCCAGTTCTTTCATCCCAAATCAATGGGTTGGCGTGAACAGAAGTCCACACGACTGCTGAGGAAACTATGATGTGAACGGAAAACTTCTTTACCAGCCCCAAGCAGGTTCTCATGAACGGCAACATTTGTCCCTGCTGTGCAAAGCCTGTCATGAAGTATTGGCGGTTCGTGACCGAAGCCGAACCGACCAAACCGACGACCTGCAGCAACTGTGGCGCAGCACTTGAGCGCAGCCCCGCCGTTCGGTTGCTCGTGTCGACCATGCTGGTTGCGATGCTGTTAACCAGCTATCCGTTATTCACGTCGCTTTACAAGAGCGGTTACACCATCAACGGCCTGATCGCCTGTGGCATCGTTTGGTTGGCAGCATGGGTAATGTTTGTCAATTTCGTTTCCTGGCAATTCATTAAATGGCGGCCAGTCGACACCGCCCAATGATCAGGCTTGGTTCGACTGGTCGGCGTTCGCGAATTCAATGCCCGGTTCGACTTCGAGATTCATCTCTGCGTCGTCATAGGCCGATTCGCTGTGCCCGAGCGAATAAAGAATATGAAAAATACCGTTAAACGCGACTACGCCCATCAATGCTGCGACCAACCCGAACCCGCTGACCCCTTCACGAATTACGGTCCATACGAATTGGCCAATGCAAAGCGTCGAAACGATTAACAGTGTCGGCTTGCGGGAAATCAATTCAACAACCACCGCTCCGATGGGCGCACCGAGTGCGACCACGGGAGCCGCAGCCAACCAATTCGAATAAACTTCCGGCGCCATGGGATAAAGATTCGGATCCAATCGCGACAACATCACGTTCGTACTGATTCCGATGACGGATGTGAATGCCATCAAGACAACAGATGTCGGGATCGAAATTCGAAGATCCGCGCGATACAGCAGCACCAATACCGCATAGACCATCATGTCGATACCGACGCCTGTAATCGAAGCCACAACGCCACCGGTAATGCCGACTGCGAAGCCGATCGGATAATCCCAGCGATGCCAGTGTTCTGTAATCCCCTTGGCGTCAACCAATTCTCGCAACTTAACCAAATGCATCACGCCGAAACTGGCCCATACGATTGCGAACAACAATTTAACCCATAGGTCAGGCACAAACGGCGCGACGAAAGCTGCCCCGAGAGGCGTTCCGATCAACGATCCGCAGATTCCGCTTATAAGTACCCGGCCATGCAACGGACGTCGCGCCGAAAAGAGATAGACCGATGCAGACACCATGCCGATCGATTGTACGGCCAGCCCAAAATTGCGCCCCAGCGAGCCGGGAAAATCGAAGATCAAAACCAGCACGGGAAAACCGACCGTTCCACCACCCATCGGTGTCGAACCGGAGATGTAAGACCCAAACGACATCGCAAGCGCAATCGGCCAATGAGCTCGCACGGTACCCCAGTCATTTCCGATAGTAACAACGGCAATCCAAACGGTATAGAAAAAACAGAGCCACAATGCGAATGGCCACATTCGACGTGCATGCAAAGCAAAAGGTTTGATCATGAATCAGATCCAAAGAACGTCGAAAACATTATCCCAACCAACTGCAAGAAGCGTCTTCGTGTGGCTGGCGTACGATTCGAAGCAAACGTATCAACTGCTGTTGCTGCGACGGTGAAAGATGTCCGACCTGCTTGTGGTGCATTGCAAGAATCTGCTGCTGCATCCGGTCGAGCAATTTCGAACCCGCTGCGGTGATCCACGCTTCCACGACTCGCCGATTGGCCTGCTGGCGTTCGCGTTTGATCAACGCTCGAGCCTCCAGCCGATCGAGCATACGAGTCATGTCAGGTCCGCGCGAAATCATCCGCTGGCCCAACTGCATCGTCGGCAAACCATCGGGCGCGACCGATTTCAGTATCCGCAACACGTTGTACTGCTGTGCCGTCACTTCAAATGTTGCCAGGCATTCGTCTTCCACCGCTTTCAGCAGGTCGTACGCCCGCCACAGGTGAAGGAAAACACGCTGCTCCGTCGAGTCAAACTCGATCGCGTCGCTCGATACGGAAGTGGAATTCTGGTTTGACATAATCGTGAAATCTATTTTCAGCTTAGTTAGCTGTCAAGACAATGGTTGTTCAAACAACCATTTGGCGATACAGAATTATTGAAAGCTGTGCTCGAACGGCGTTCTTAAAGAGGCGCCGCGTCCCAAGATCGGATGACGGCTGGTGGATCGACCATGGTGGCCGCGTGGATTCGGCCAGCATGATCGCCAAAGTAAGCGGCTTTCTTGTCTTTCGCCATCACCAAACTCGAAATCCATGATGTTGGCAAATCGACGCTTTTGACAACCTTTCCGTCATCTACATTGTGAACTCGAAGGAGGTTGTCTGCGCTGAAGGAAACGATTTCGTTCTTGCGATGCTTTGCAAGACCAGCGATTTCGCTGCGCGCGGCTTTGATGTCGCGCTCTTGCTTGGCATCGGTGATCGTCCAAACGCGAACTTTTAGGTCATCGCCAGAACTGGCGATCCGTTTTCCGTCAGTCGTGAAAACGGCGTCGGAAACATTCTGCCCATGACCATTGAACGTAATCAACAGCTTTCCGGTCGCCGCAGCAAAAACCTTGGAGGTTTTGTCGCGGCTGGCAGAAACCAATTTCGTTCCGTCGGGCGACCAAGCGATCGCATTGACCCAGTCGGCATGGTCTTCGATGATCATCGAACGCCAAGTGCCTGATTCATTGCGATCGAAAATCGCGATCGTTCCATCAGCACCACAGCCGGCCAGTCGCTTTCCATCGGGCGAAAACGCGACGTCAAACATTTCATCTTCACTGACGATGAGGTCCGCGATCACGTCACCCGATCGCCACTCAAACAGTTTCACTTCGCCCAATTGCCCAGGGGTTCCGCTAGCGACGGCTAACCAATCTTCCGTGGGATGAAACGCGAGCCCATGAACCCGCTGGGCAACGTTGGTAATGCGCTTATTCAAGGTCGCGGAACCGTCGTCGGCCAGCGCCCACAACAACACCTCGTGGTATCCCGAACTGGCCAAGGTCTTCCCATCGTTGCTGATCGCAAGGGCCGTGACAGGAATCGCTGATGCATAGGTTTTTGGCGGTTCAGGATGTTTTACACGCGGCATCAACCTAATCAACGGCGCACCGCGATCGGCATCGATTTCGATTCTTGCACCTAAATCGACCCAGCGGCGGACGAGTGTGATTTCTGCGTCGGATAAGGGATCTGCATCGTAGGGCATCGAGCCATCTTCGATCATCTGTACCAGCAACGATTGATCGGCTTGGCCCGGGGCGATCGCGTGTCCGGATTCGCTTTCGGAAATCAACGCGTCGAAGTTCGCCATATTGTATCGCCCCTGTGCGTTGCGAATGTTATGACAGGCGACGCAACGACTGTGAAAGATCGGAGCGATTTGATCTTTAAACGATATCCACTGACCAGATTCTCTCAGCAACCTCTCGATTTTCTCCGCCAATGCAAAGCGACTTGCCGACAGCGTGTCTTCGTTATCCTGCAATCCATCGATCTGGCGGTGCAAGGCTTCGCTCTTTGCTTTTGCGCTGGCAACCAGCGGCATAAGCGGCGGAATCGCTTCGTCAATTTTTTTCAGTTCAGGGCCAGCGTCGGCAATCGTCTTCTCGGCTTGCTCGATCTGCTTGGCCATTTCTTTGTCTTGTTCGGTTGCCTCTTTCTGTGGCGGTTGGTCGGCCTTGGCCGCTTGGCCTGCGACTTCGTCAACGGGCGCCGGACTGCTCAGGGCCTTGGCATTGCTCAGGGCCTTGGCNNGCGTTGCAGTTCGCGCTTACGTGTTTCCAAACGTTCCAAGTCGCCAGCGATTTTTTGCCAATCGCGGTCCGCGTCAGTCGTCTGGCGACGCACCGCGAGGATGTCGTTCTGCAGGGCCGCCACTTTCTGATCGATCGCCGCGATTTCAGCATCCAATGCCGCAACTTTTGCCATCACGTCTTGGTCGCTCGCCGGCGCTGATTCTGCGGCATCCAAACGCATGGGCGAAAGCGAAACTGTGATAGCGACAGCTAAAACTGCAACCAGCGGAAAAACGAATCGTGGCACGAACATGAAAGATACTTTGTGAACGGCTTAAGCAAAGACTTCGGTTACCGGCTTTCCGGCGATCGCCAGCGGTCGATTACCGCGGTCGTAAACTTCGGTTTCGGGATCGATCCCCAGCAACGCATAAATGGTCGCCGCCAAGTCGTCCGGCCGTACCGGATGTTTGTCTGGATACATCCCGTTTGCGTCCGATGCGCCATGAATGTATCCCCGTTTGACACCGCCACCGGCGAGCAACGTTGTGTAGCACTGGGGCCAATGATCGCGACTGATGTTCTTGTTGATCTTAGGCGTTCGACCAAACTCGCCCATCCAAACGACCAAGGTTTCGTCTAACAATCCGCGATCTTCCAAATCGTCCAACAACGTTGGCAAGGTTTGGTCGGTGATCGGGTGTTGGTACTTATCGACGATTTCAAACATTCGCGTGTCGTCAAAGCCGTGTGTGTCCCAGCCGCCCTCGTTGACACGTCGGCCGCCGATGGAGCTGGAGAAATAAACCGTCACGAACTTTACCCCCGCTTCGACCAATCGCCGGGCCAGCAAGCATCCTTGGCCATAAGTGGTGCGACCATATCGATCTCGCACCGACTCGGGTTCGCTTTCAATATCAAACGCGGCGCGGACCTTGTCGGAGGTCAACATTGCGATCGCTTTTTCATAATAATCATCGAATCCGCGGGCTTCGACGGAACGATCGAGCAAGCGTGCTTGCTGGTCAACCAGTTGTTGCAATCCACGGCGGCGCATCATGCGATCGAGCTGCAAATCATTTGGCAAGGTCAACTCGGGCAGCTTGAATCCCGACTCATTGGGATCATTTTTGAAGAAAAACGGATCGTGTTTTTTACCCAAGAAACTGGCGAATTGCCCCGGCGTGATCGAACCGTCGGAAATCGTATAAGGATACGAAACATAATTCGGCATCTCGCCCTTACCGGGTGCCAGTTTGTCGACGACCGAACCGAAGCCTGGCCAAAGGTCAAGCGAATCACGCAGTCGTTGGTCGTCACTGGGCGGGGCGTGTCCGGTGAGCGCGTAGTAACCGGCGGAGTTATGATTTTTCATCGTGTGGGTCATGCTTCGGATCAGCGTGACGCGATCCATTCGCTTGGCCATTTCCGGAAAATGCTCACCGACCGGCAAGCCGGGCACGACACTGGAGATCGGACGAATCGGGCCACGAATCTCTGCCGGCGCATCAGGTTTCATGTCGAAGGTGTCGACGTGACTCGGGCCGCCCCACTGGAACAGAAAAATCACCTGCTTGGCTCTCGCCGGTGGCCGGTTGCTTTGTTCGGCGGCCCGCAATAGGGTTGGCATGTTCAACCCCAGCATTCCCATCCCGCCGATACGAAGCAGGTCGCGACGGGGAAGTTCAAGCGAACGAAATTGTTGGCAGGCTGTTGATCGAGTTTTCATGAGGATTGGCGATTTTTGGGTGACGAGGTAGCCGGCGGGAAATAAGTGTCCGGTACCTTTTTTGCAAGGCACCCTTCGGGCCGCTACGCGGGAAAAGGTACCGGACACTTATTTCCCGCTCACTGCTTAGTTCCTGAAAATCAATTCTTTCGCATTCAAAAGTGCCCACGTCAAATCTTCTAACGTGCCGCGAGCGTCGCCGGTGTTTACAATCAGATCGATCGATGCAGCGACTTCCTGTTCAGTAGGTGGTCGCGACAGCGCGGTCCAAAACATCGATTCGATCGCCGCGCGATGGTCATGCGATGCGGCCAACAATTTTCCGATTCGGTTGTCAGGATGACTTAACCGTGCATTCAAACTCTCACCGCCGACAAGACTGAGCGCCTGGCCCAGCGTTGCATCGTCGCTGCGTTCGCATTCGCACGACAGCAGGCGTTCGGGCTTGCCAAACTGGCGCAAGAAAACGTCGCCGTCGCTCAGCTTGCGGCGCACTCGCTCAACACCGGCGATGTCAACGGCGCGGGTTCCATAGGAATACCCTTCGAACCGAGCCGGCAAGCCGAGCACTTGAGACTGTGCGTCGAGCAATTGTTCGGCGGTCAAACGTCGAACCACGGCGCGGGCGAACAGCCGCTGGTCGTATTGTTCTTCATAGCCCAATTGGCTCGGGTCGAACTCGGACGCCAGTTGATAGGTTCGTGACAACACAATCGTGCGGACAAGATGTTTCAGACTAAACTCGGTGGCGATCAGTTGGTCGGTCAATGCGTCGAGCAATTCGGGGTGCGACGCGGGGTTTGTCAGTCGCAAATCATCCACCGGATCGACCAGTCCGATGCCCATCAAGTGATACCAAATTCGGTTCGCCTGGGCTTCGGCAAACAGGCGGTTGTCAGGTCCGGTCAACCACTGGGCCAGTTGCTTTAATCGGTCGCCTTCAACGGCATCTTCGCTGCCCAGAAACTTTGGTGTTGCCGGTTCTCCGGTGCGGGCATTGTTGACATTCTTATCACCTGCCACCTTTACAATTTGGTCGCCAACAAACTCATGCTTATCCAGCTTGTCGCGACGATTGTTGTCAACAATCTCATAATCAACGCCTTCAAAGACGCTTGACCACTGATAATATTCGTCTTGCGACCATTTATCGAACGGATGATTATGGCACTTGGCACACTGCAGCCGAATGCCCAAGAAAATCTGTGCCGTCGTCTCGGCGCGGACAAACGGCTCTCGATGCGCTCGCCAATAATTCGCTGGCGGATTCTCATAAGTGCTGCCACGTGATGCGATCAAATCACTCACAAATTGATTGATCGGAATGTCGCTGGCGAACTGCTGTTTCATCCATTCATGCAACCGCTGGACACCTTTGGCGTCGAGCGTTTTTTCTTCGTTGCGGACTAAATCTGACCACTTCTGTGCCCACATTTGTGCAAACTCGGGACGCGACAAAAGGTCATCGACCAAACGGGCACGCTTGTCGACCGACCGATCGGTGATAAACGCACGCGCTTCGGATTCGGTCGGCAGCACGCCTAGTAAGTCCAAAGTGACACGGCGCAAGAAAACCGAATCGCTGGACAAATCACCTGGGTTCAGTTTCAACTGTTGCAGACGCTCGAACACAAACTGATCGATGAAGTTATAAGTCGGTGGGTCGCTCCAAACGAAATCCTGAGGTTGCGTTCGACACGCCAAGCGAACGGGGAATTGGCCGTCGAGATAGCGCACCAAAATGGTCACGACACCGGGCTTGTCAAACTGCACCACCCCATCAACGGAAACCTTAACCAGCGGATCGCTCGTCTCATAAACCGCCATGCGAGTGACGTCGCGGCTTGTACCGTCTGAAAATATCGCCGTTACAGTAAGTTGCCGCTGATCGTCGGGCATCCATAAGACATCGTCGGCCGGAGTCACCTGTAAACCGGTGACAGCAGGCCCCGACGGATCGGGGCCAACCAATCCTTGGCGAATCCACTGAGTCAGGATCTCGTGTTCGGGTGATTGTGAATCAAATCGTTTGCCGCCTTCGTGTGCGATCGTCGCGGTCGCTTTGGCGACGGCAAGACTTTTTTCAGGCTCGATGCGGTTAATCCGGCGCCCCGAAGCGGCTTGGACCAATTGTCGGTAATCGAAGTCAGGGTCTTGGCCTCGTAGCGACAAGAAGAACCCGCCTTTGCCGTTGACGTTTCCGTGACATGTTCCGGCATTGCACGATGCCTTGGACAGCACCGACATCACTCCGCTCTCGAACGTCACACGATCATTCGACGTGGTTTCGGCCTGTGATGGCACACCGCTGGCGGCCATGATCGCGACCCAAGTGATCGCGATTACAAACGCTCGGAATGTTTGTCGGCATGGTGGCATCGGCAGCGTTTTGGGCATTGCGCTGGAACCCTTCGTGTGCGGCGGGGCGATTCTATCGGCACAGGAAGTGTTGCCGATTGAAGTCGTGCTTAGGCTGGAAATCAGTGATGACAAGGCGATCACCGGATTCCATCGTACCATCGCAAGCGATCAATTGGTAGTTGCACGGCGGCACCGGCATAGCCGAGTCGGGTGCGACCGGTCCCTTCTAGATGGGATGGGAGAACCGCCGGTCAGTTCGCGGGAATGGTCACGGATTGATCAAGCCTTCGATACGAACCGCTTTTTTGCCGCGAAAAGCCCCGGGACGCGCGGTGAACTTGGGAACACCTTGGACCGACAGTTCGAGCGCCGAAGAGATGTCTTGTTCAGTCGTGATCACGTCGCCGACGTTCAAGTCCAGCAGATCGGCGGTACGGATTTTTGAGCGAGCTAGGGTAACGACCAAATCGACTGCGGCAACGTCGACATTTTCGCTGATCGTTTGACGTGTCGCTTCTGTCGGTTTCGTTTTGCCATACCCGACCCAACCATTATTGGAAAGTTGGCTGTTGAAACGTTCGACGGTGTTGAACGGAATACAGAGATTGATCATGCCGCGATTTTTGCCCAGGGTGACTTCAAAGCAGACCAAGATCACGACTTCGTTGGGCGGTACGATCTGGACCAATTGCGGGTTGCTTTCCACACGATCGATGTCGATTTCGAGTGTTACCACATTGCGCCAGGCATCGTGAAGCTGTACCAGAAACGCGGTGACAAGACGTCCAACAAGCCGGTTTTCGATTTCCGTTAGCGGTCGGCGGATTAGCGCGCCCGGTTCGGCGTCACCGCCCAGCATGCGGTCAATTACGGCGTAAGAAAGCGCGGGTGCGATATCGAGAATCCAGTTACCTTCGAGTGGCGATGGATTCAGGATATTGAAACAGCTCGGGTTATCGAGGCTGAAGACAAACTCGCTGTACGTCATCTGATCGACGCTCAACAATTTGACTTCGATCATCGTTCGCAGCATTCCCGAAACGACGGCACCGAAGTTTCGCGCGATCGACTCGTGCAGCGAATGCATCGCCCGCATCTGTTCTTTGCCGACGCGTTCAGGCCGTTTGAAATCGTAGGGCGTAACGCGTTCTTTAGTCGAACCTCGACGCATCGTGTTGACGGCGGCTGGTTCGACGGTGCCGGCACTCGCGGCGCGTTTAGGCGCAACAGGTTCCTCAGGCTTCGGTGCTTTTGGCACCGGCGATGGCGTGTTCCCCTGCTCCATAGCACGCAGCAGGCTTTCCACCTGGCTTTGTGACATTGTGTCTTCGGACATATCCTTGCCCCTGAGCAAAATCCTGTAAGCAATGAGCGGGAAATAAGTGTCCGGTACCTTTTGTGCGAAGCACCCGAAGGGCGAGTTCCTCGCAAAAGGTACCGGACACTTATTTCCCGCACGATCCTAAACGAATCGGCGTGAGAGATCCAGGCCTTTGGGATGTTATAAGAACTGATGCTTGATCATTCTCGAATGTGGCCATCCCCACGAACGATATATTTATAAGTTGTTAATTCTTTTAAACCGCAAGGTCCACGAGCGTGAAACTTATCGGTTGAAATACCGATCTCTGCGCCCAGGCCAAACACCCCGCCGTCGTTAAATCGGGTGCTGGCATTGACCATCACCGCGCTGCTGTCGACCAATTGCGTGAATGACTCGGCGGCCCGAAGGTCGCTGGTCACGATCGCGTCACTGTGATGCGAACCAAAGCGATTAATGTGTTCGCAGGCCGCTTCGAGTGAGTCGACGACAGCGATCGAAATGATCGGCCCGAGAAACTCGGTACGGAAATCAGCTTCAGTCGCTGGAACACCACCGTCGAACAGCGACAAGGCGTGCTCGTCGGCCCGCATTTCGATCGACTCCGCCTTCAGCGCTGCGGCGATGCGGGGCAAAAATGTTGCTGCGACGACGGAATGCACCAACAACGACTCGCAAGCGTTGCAAACCCCCATCCGTTGGCACTTGGCGTTGACGATGATTTTGATTGCCATCTCCAAATCGGCTGTCTCATCGACGTAAACGTGGCAATTGCCATCAAAGTGTTTGATCACCGGCATCGTCGCTTCGGCGGCGACGCGACGGATCAGCGATTCGCCGCCGCGTGGGATCGTCACGTCGATCGATTCGTTCATCTTCAGAAATTGTCCGACGGCTTGGCGGTCAGTGGTGCCGACCAACTGCACAGCACCCGTGGGCAGGCCACATTCGCGGCCGACTTCGGCCAACAAATCGATGATCTTTCGACTGCTGTGGATCGCCTCTTTGCCACCGCGCAAAATCACCGCATTGCCGCTTTTGACGCAAATCGCCGCTGCATCAGCCGTCACGTTCGGACGGCTTTCGTAAATGAAAAAAACAACGCCCAGCGGCACTCGTTTTTTCAGAATCTGCAATCCGCCGGGACGCGTGAAGCCATCGATCACTTCGCCCACCGGATCGGGCAACGCAGCGACTTCGCGCATGCCCTGGGCAATGGCAGCGATTCGTTCGGCGTCCAGACGCAATCGGTCAATCGCGGCGTCGGTTAGGCCGAAACCGGGGGCAGCGTCCAGGTCACGGGAATTGGCGGCGATAATGTCTTCGGTTTTCGCAACCAGCCGATCAGCCGATGCCAATAACCAGCGATTTTTGATCGCGGTATCGAGAATCGCCAATTTGCGAGATGCCACCTTGGCGGATTGCGCCATTTGGCGACACACGGCCGATAGATCGTCGATTTTCGTTTCGCTTATCAACTCAGGCATCTTTGCTCATTTCATGGGGTGGTTGCAAAGTGTCGCTGCTTGAGCGGTTTAGGTCAATGTTGAAACGACAGCTTGAGAAACCCATAGGGTGTGAAAGGAGACAGCAAAAACGAGGGGCAGGTCCGATGGGAGCGCGATGGGCAAAAGCGTGCTTGCAACCGGTTGGCCGTTATCGATCAGTAGCGACTTTTTGTCCAGTTTGCGAATGGCATCCGGTTGGATCCGAATGTCGTCCGATTCAAAGGCTTCGAGCGATTTTCCCAACGCACAGTGCTTTGCTTTGACAACACCCGAAAAAACGTGCAGTTCAGCATCACCCGAATCAGAAACACTGATGCCGATCTCGGCCCCAAAATCAGCGATCGCACCGTTGGGGACGATAATCACTAGCCCGTCGCCGCCATTGGATGATTCCATGAAAACGTTGCCGCGGTGAAGCTTGCATCGGGTTTGGCTAATCAATTCAAAATCGACGGGGCCTTCCAGCGTCAACGAAGTGTTTTGCATGTCCAGTCGTGCCGTGCCGGACAACAATTGCATTCGCCCTTTGAAAAAAGGACTTCCGACGGTCGTTGGCAGAGAAGATTCGCTCCATAAGCATGCTTCGGTCGCCCCCAGGACCGCGATCGGCGATTCCAATTGGATCGTAACGGACTGGATTTCCATAAAAACCAGCATGAACCAAAACACGACCGCCGCCACAGAGGCGATCCACAGCAATCCTCGCTTCCAAAGTGATTGTCGCGGTAATTCGACCGGAGCCCAGACCTGTTGCTCGGTCGAATCGACCAACATCGGATTGTGAACCGATGCGGCGATTGCCATGGGTTGCGAATCGCCAGAAACCGACAACGCACCCAGTAGGTGAAGGTGCGAAACAAAATCGCGTTTCCGTTCAGGGTCGTCCAGAATCAAAGATTCGAGTTCTGGCGAAACTGGTGCGTGAGGGTAGGCATTCAAAAACTGCTCGCGCAGTTCGTAATACCGACGCCAGTTATCTTTGTGCCGCGACATGAAATTGCTCGTGTTGATGTATTCTGTGCGTCCGCCTGGCAGCCACAATCATCGTTTTAAAACATGTTTCTACGAAAGCCAACGCATCATTGCGACTAACCCGCCGCAGTTTTCATTCGGGCTTTTTTACTTCGCAAGTCACGCAATCGAATAACTGATGCCTGATCCGGCTCAGCATCCTGTAAACCGCTTCGGGCGATTGGCGGGTCGATTGTGCGATCGCATCAATCGACTCGCCAAGTTCGTAACGGCGACGCAACAATTCGCGATGGTGGGGTTTTAATTGTCCGATGCAACCGCAAAGGGCGAATAATCTGGCATCATAAAGGTCGGTGTTGGTGATCAATTCATCCGAGATTTCTAAAGCAAGCGTGTTGCTGAACTTGTGAGAGTCGCGAGATCGTCTCGCACGCCAAGCCCTCACCCGGTTGAATGCGATTTTACAGGCCCAGGCAGCAAAATTAGTGCCTGATGCAAACCCTTGGAACTCTCGCCACAGCACCAAGCTGGTTTCTTGGAAAACATCGTCAACGTCGGCCGCGGTCGGCAAAAGTGTTCGCAGGTAAACTTCGATCGACCGGCGATGCGCCGTAAACAAGGTTGTGAAATCATCTGAGTATTTCACGGATCCTTCCACCAAATGAGCGTCATTTGGGTCAGGCTGAAAGAGCAAGTCGACATCTCGGTCGCTCAATTCGCTTACCAATTCGAATGCCATTATTCACCGTTGCGTCAGATCAAAAGATGCATGCAGGTTGAACCGTCACAGGATCCGTCAAGTTGGCTTCTATTTAACACCAATGGCCGCAAGGTGCAATTTCGCTTTGAATTATCTTATGGTCGTTCGCTGGCAGACTTTACGTCGCAGTACTCCCATTGCAGGGTCATTGTTTTCCTCATCGAGTGGCTACTGTTTGGCCCTGTCATGAAGCGAAACCCATTTACCGACGCTGAAAAGTGCGATTTATAAGTGAATTTAAATCATGCACGCCGACGTGATGATTTTGGGTCTTTCCCATTCGGGTGGATTTCCCGCTGGGTTTCCGGCTGCCCGCTTATTTCCCGCTTAGTGGGCGGTCGTGGTGGAGAGTTCCGATAACGGTCGCTTGCCGCGGTCTGCGACGCGACCGCTCGCGATCGGATGATCGGTCCGGCAAGGCTGCAATTGTGGCCGGCCCCTTCGACGTCCATTTGCGGTATCGGTTTGTGACGGTAATTTTGTCCCAGAAAACGTTAAACCGGTGACGTGCCCTTGTCGACGGCAAGGCATAGGACGATCATACCACGCTCACTGTGCGTCGGCACCGCAGCCCAGTCATGCGTCGTCCGAATAACCGATTTATTGAACCACTCAAATCCTCCACCGGAGTCACAATTATGGCCGTTTTGGTAACCCAACAAGCTCCTGATTTTAAGTGCACCGCCGTTATGGCGGATGGCTCGTTCAAAGACGATTTTTCGCTGGCCGACTACCGCGGTAAGTATGTCCTGTTCTTCTTTTATCCGCTCGACTTTACGTTCGTTTGTCCAACCGAAATTATCGCGTTCAGCGACCGGGTTGCCGACTTTGAATCGTTGGGCGTGCAGGTCATCGGTGCATCGATTGACAGCCATTTTTCGCACCTCGCCTGGCGCAATATGCCCCGTTCGCAAGGCGGGATTGGCGAAATCAAGTATCCCCTGGTCGCCGACTTGAACAAGCAAATCGCCCGCGATTACGACGTATTGCTGGACGGTGGCGTCGCCCTCCGCGGATTGTTTTTGATCGATAAAGCCGGTGTCGTTCGCCACCAAGTCGTCAATGACCTGCCGCTGGGGCGCAGTGTCGACGAGGCGTTGCGAATGGTGAAGGCTTTGCAGTATTTCGAAGCCAACGGTGAAGTCTGTCCGGCCGATTGGAAAGAAGGGAACCGAACGATCAAGCCTGGCGTAAGCGAAAGCAAAGAGTTTTTCGGTGCGGAATACGCCAACTGAGTGACAGCCTTGTGTCGAACTCTCCCGCGCTTTTCGGGAGAGGTGCATCTGCCGCCAGACGCTGGCATTTCCCCCTTCCCGCGATTTGGAATCCGACCCGGAGTAACTTCGTTTGACCCGCACGGCGATCCTCAGCGACATTCACGGAAATCTGGCGGCTTTGGAGGCTGTTCTGGAGGACGTGCGGTCACAATCGGTTGACGAAATCGTCTGTTTGGGCGATGTCGTCGGTTATGGCCCCCACCCTCGCCAATGTCTGGACGAGTCGATGAAGTTTGCGTTTACGGTTTTGGGCAACCATGACAGCAGCGCAATCTTTGACCCAGAGGGTTTTAACAATACGGCCGAACGAGCAATCTTTTGGACTCGGGAACAGCTTCACACCGCTGATGATCCAGCAGATTGCCGTCGTCGACTTGAGTTCATTTGTAAGATGCCACGTGTTGTCCAACGCGATGGCCTGCTGTTCGTTCACGGTTCGCCACGAGGGCCGACCAGTGAGTACGTGTTTCCCGAGGATACACAGAATCCAAAGAAAATGGAAAAACTGTTTTCTTTGATCACGCACATTTGTTTCCAGGGCCACACACACGTGCCGGGAATCTTTTCCAGCGATTATCGATTCATTCGCAGCGATGATGCCTCGGAACGATTTTCGGTTGCGAACACAGCTATGAAATACATGATCAACGTGGGCAGCGTTGGTCAACCAAGAGACAGCGATCCGAGAAGCTGTTATGTGATTTTGGATAATCACACCATTTCATTCCGCAGGGTCGCTTACGATATCGAACGCACGGTCAAGGCGATCGAAGCTGAGCCCGAACTCGACAACATGCTTGGTTATCGACTCCGCGAAGGTAGGTAGGATTGAGTGAACTTGCCCAGGCGAGTTGGCCAGGACGCGCCCGTTCCCTTCTTTGCAACGGTTTTTACCGGCGGCAAGCATCTTAACTGGGTTTGTCGATTTTGTGGGTGGGACAGCCCTTCAGAGTGGCGTTTTCGCCTATTCAATGAAAGACTTTTCGCCAGTATGGGCTGATGAGCTTTCATACAGCATCGATCGGCTATCGTAGCGCTGTTCCGCTTTGATGAGCGGAACAGCAAAAACTAGCGATGGTCGTTAGCTTCTTATGAAAGAATCATCAGCCAATTTTGCAGGCGTTTTGAAGGCATGATCTGGCGAATGCGAGTGCTGCTTTGCCGATTCTTGAATGCAAGATTCCCGGATGGCCGCCAAGTCGCTGGTGGTCTTGCCAATAGTGTTCTTGAGCCTGTCCACAGAACGTAAACACAAGATTGGCGACGATGTCATCATCCGTTTTTAAGGAGGGATAGCCATCGACCACCAGCAACCAATCGGCACCGGTTATGCCGGATCCGG
>DIUH01000394.1:14714-19290 GCA_002428205.1 Planctomycetaceae bacterium UBA6163 | reverse complement strand
CTCGCCTTCACCAAATATGAACTCGCCAGCGGATGCCAAAATTTCCGCTCGCGTCTGGCGAATCATTTCGTCGCAGACTGCTTCGGTCTCGCCTTGCGCAGTGATCCTCAGCGAGATCGTTGCCGCGCTGACCGTGATTCCGACGCGTGGGAACCGAGATCGCGAAATCATCTCGCCCAAGCGGGCTTCCATGTCGCTTTCGCCAGTGCCGAAACACTTGATGACGGCATTCTTGATCACCAATCGTCCGCCACCGATTTGGTCGATGATCCGCGGTGCGACGGTTGCGGTGAACATCTCCATCATTTCCGCAGGAACCCCCGGCAGCGCAAAGATTCGCGAGGCGCGTCGGCCGTCGAAGGTGGCTGTTACATCAACCCCGGGCGCGGTACCGCGCGGGTTATGAATCTCCAACGCCCCTTCGGGAAACATCGCCTGGACACGGTTTCGTGGAGGCATTTCACGTTGTCGATTCTTGAACATCGACTCGATATGACGCAGTGCCGATTCGCTCAATACCAAAGGGCGGTCACAGGCCAACGCGATCGCGTCGCGGGTCAGATCGTCCGCCGTGGGACCTAGTCCACCGGTCGAGACAACAAAATCAACTCGGTTACAGGCGTTACGGAAAACGTCAACGTTGTCCTGCATTTGGTCGCCAACCATGGTGGTGAACCGGACCACGATCCCCAATTCGCCAAGCCGTTGGCAAAGCCATTGCGAGTTTGTATCGAGCCGCGCACCGCTAGTCATTTCGTCGCCGATAGCGATCACTTCGGCGGTCGGAGTTTGCATAATTTATAAGGTTGAAAGTAAGAAAATGGCTATGTCGGGTTTTTTGCGATGGCCAACGTCAAGCGGATCATCATTCCGCCTGCGGTTGAGAAAATTAGGAATCGTCGTCGCGCGATTCGTCGTCGGAAGATGCGGTTTGTGACCGCTTAGCCGCAATTCGCTCGGCTCGCTTTTCTTCATGAGCCTCAGCCAGCTGTTCGATCGTTTGCACAAAGTCGGGCTGAGTCTTGCGAAACTGTTTGAAATAGAGGGCTTCGATAAACTCGCCGGGCGACAACCTGTCGGGGTCTTTATCGTTTCCGGCATATCCACCCAAGCGGCGCGGATTCAAACCGAGTTCGCGGGCCATCTGGACCTGCGTGTGGGTCAACCGATGTTTTTTTCTGGCATCAAGCCAGGGAAGAAATTTGTTCGCGATTCGCTTGGGTTTACTCATCGCCGAAGTTTAGCAAAACTTCGTTTCCAGCGGCATAGCCGATCGTCCGTCTTGCCGCTTACGGCGCGGAAAGACGGAAATCTGCGATCGGCTGGCTGAGCATGAACAGCCGGTGAGTTAGTCTTTTTTCGCTAGCGATGGGACCTCGAACCGTTCGACCGCCTTGATTCGACCGCGCATATTCGAGCCACCGACGACCACGAAGGCCTTGTCGCTGACCGGCAACATGCGGTGGAAGAATCGAGCGGTCGGAGTTTGACCGACGACATTCCAATTTGATCCGTCTGCCGACAACTGTTGGAAACTGCCATCGACGGTCGAGATGTAAAGGCTGCCGCCTGTGGCAAAGGCCGAAGCGCCGAAACCGGTCATTCCGTCTTCGCCAACCAATTCGGGGCCGACCGTCCAAGAGTCTGACATCGGATCGTAAATGTCAGTTTCCAAAGATGTTTCGCCGCCGGAGGTGATTCCGCCGATCGCAAATAGTTTGCCATTATGCGCAGCAAGCGCAAGCGCACGACGTTCAAACGGCGTTTTGGCGATCGCGGTCCACTGAGGATTATCCTGGGACAGATCCAATTTCCATGCCGTTTCGTGCCATGTGCTGCGACCGCCGCCTGCCATGCCCCAGCCACCGACGACATAGATGTGGTCGTTCATCACCACGGCATCGAACGATGATCGAGGTTCTGGCAGTGCGGGCATATCGGTCCATTGGTTGGTCTTTGGATCAAAACTTGAAACCGAAGCGACTGACCACAGATCGTGCTCGTCGCCCTTTTTGTTTCTCGCTTCAAATCCACCGATTCGGTACAGTTTTTCGCCATGGGCAACCAGTGCGAGGCCTTGCAAATGTGGCCCCTTGGCGATCGATTCCCATTCGCCGCCTGCGATCGGCATTCGCATCAACGAATCGTTCTGCAGTTCGCTTGAATAGTCGTGTGATGACCCTTTGGTGCCACCATAGATATAGACGTAATCACCCAGTACGGCGCCACCAAAGCTGGTCAGCGTTGTCGGCAATTCGCCTAGATTTCTCACTTCCAGGGGAACCGAAGAGGCCGGGACATCCAAAGTCAGTGTCACGTAATGGCGGACGACATCATAAGCGTCGTCGCCAATTTTGCCTGGAGTATTTTCGACGTGCTTGGCGCGAATCGAATATCGGCCTGGCATGGTTGTGGCAAAAACATACTTGCCATCGGCATCGGACTTGCCTTCAAAGTCTTCACCATCGCTGTCATCGGGACCGAGAATCACTATCTCGCAGTCGGCTGCAGGCGAACCTTTGAATTGCAACTTCAGTTCGATTTTGCCGCCGTTGATCTGAGGAACGATATCAAATGCGATCGTCTCGGCGACGCCAACCTTTTGCCACGCTGGCGAGTCGGCGGTGGGCCCCGTCTTGGCGTAATACATGAGGCGGAATTTTTCTCCACCCTTATCACGGATGCCAAAGTCCTGGCTGGCGACATAAATCGCATTCTTATTAGCCGTCTTGGTCGCGTCGCCGATCTTCGCGGCCAGCGAATCGCCTTGGCGGGACGCTTGGATCGCCTGCGGGTCGGCGTCGTTAGCCAGTTGCCACAATTGAAGATTGGACAACATGTCCAGCAGTTTCGGATTATCCGGCGCGGCCGATTCGCCAAAGTAAACTTCTAGCGACCCGGCATTGGTGCTGACTGCACCAGCCTGCTGGCCAGACGCTTTGTCCTGGCCGGTTATCGCCAGCCAGACGAAATGGCCGCTGGCAATGTTGATGGACCCCAATGACGCAGATATCGCAAGTGTTGCGATCGCAACGCGACTGGCTACCTGAGTGAGCATTTGATTGAATCTCATTTCGGCGTAGGAGGGAGGTGTTCTGTCCATTGCCACGCTAAGGGCGACTGGACAACGGAAATGTCAAAACTTGGGCGCTATCATTGGGCGACGCCTCGATGGTTGCCGTCAACGAACTCGCCTTATGATACCGATCGGGCAAAGTTGCACGCGAAATTTTTTTCCCGGGTGATTGCTGCAATTCCGCGATCGCCTGTTCATCGTCGGGTTGCCATTGCTGGTCAATTACGTCAATTTCGACGCGATGGCCGCCAACCGGCGGGCCGATCGATTGATCGGCTGTGAACTCGCCTTGGTTGACAGGAAACTCGGTCTTTGGGCCGATCGTGTTTCCCGTTGGAATAAAGCGTATCGTCGCACTGTCCAGCGGCTTGTCATCCAGCGTCACGGTCCCCTTGATCGCAGCCCTTTTGAAAGGTTCGTCAGCACCACCACAGCCCGAAACGATCCAACTCAAGATGCCAACAAGCGTCAAGCAGCGAACCGAAGTCGAACCGCTGTGCCCCAAGCCGATCCAGCTTAAGCGTTTACTAGAAAGCATTGTGATCGATCACCTCGCCGCCAGCACGAGTTGCTAACGCGTCCAAGACCAGAACATTGATGCTGTCGGTGATGAAGTGAATGGAGCCATCGACGAAGCAGAACTGTACACCACCGGCATGATCGCTGCGGAAAGAACGAACCCAGTTGGCATTGTAGATTCCATCACCTAATCGATCTTTTGGATTGAAAGCGTATTGAGTCGTGATAGCGGTCGATCCCGGGAACGGATTGCTCCAGTAAGTGAACGAGAACCGCGATTGGCCCGCGCAGCCGCCGCTGGTAAACCGGTAATCGGGCAGGTTGTACGCTGTTTCGCCGATCATCAAAGTGTTGGCGGTGCCGTCGATGATATCGCGGAAACTGGTGCGTCGATCCACCGTATCGGTATAGACGATTGCCCCATTGAGCGATGGTCGCGGCCGCCCCGAGAATGCCCAATATGGGTCATAATCGCGGGTTCCGATGGACGACGCGTAATTGCCTGGCGCCCGACCGTTGTCTGCATCACATCCCGGTACCATGCGTCGCAGCGGCGATGACGGGCACAAGAAAAATGGAATGGTCTGACCCGTCACCGCTTGGTTAAAGGGGTGTGAGTTTGGCAAGTTGAAGTTATACATTTGAAACTCCCCAGCCTTTTCAATCACCGGCAAAATCGCTGTGAACAAGCTTCCACCGGTCAGCGTGTTGTTGGCGTTCACATTGGGAAACTGCTTGAAAGCGGAATCGTAGTTGTGAATTGCCAACCCGATTTGCTTGAGGTTGTTTTGGCAGGACATCCGTCGCGCAGCTTCTCGCGCCGCTTGCACTGCGGGCAGCAACAATCCGACCATGATTCCGATAATGGCGATCACGACCAGCAATTCGACGAGTGTAAAACCGCCGGCCGGGTGACGCGTCGAGGCCGCATCGCAGCCTCGGCACGTGTTCGAAACAGCTTGTAAACCACCGCGATTCCCG
>DIUH01000394.1:0-14588 GCA_002428205.1 Planctomycetaceae bacterium UBA6163 | reverse complement strand
AGATCTTGGCCGAATGCGACTGTATCGTCAAGCCTCTCTGAGAAAAAAAATGAAAACCTGCCGGCGAGCCTGCGCGGGGCCCGTGGCTGTGGTCAATCCGCGACCGGTACCATCATTCGCACGCAAACCGGCCGCCCGACTTCGATCCGATTTTCGGTCGGCGTGATCGCCCCGAGCTTCTGGTCGATCGCGAACACGACAATCGTGTCTGAGTTCTGATTGGCGGCTAGCAACCATTTGCCAGTCGGATCGATGAAGAAGTTTCGCGGCTCTTGACCTTGCGTCGGTGTAATTGCGACCAAGGCCATTTCGCCGCTGTCCTGGTCAATCTTATAACAGGCGATGCTGTCATGACCGCGGTTGCTGACATATAAGAATTGGCCGTTGGGATGGACCAAGCATTCCGCAGTGCTCTTGCGAACTTCAGCATCCTGTGGCAAGGTGGAAATGGTGGCAATGGAGGTCAAGCCGCCGGATTGAATGTCTCGTTTAAATCCCGTCACCATCGCAGTCAATTCGTGGTTTGTGTAAGCGAACTTCCCGGACGGATGCAGCGAAAAATGCCGTGGTCCACCGCCGGGCGCGACAGCGGCGGAATCGGGTGAAGCGGCTTGCAGGGTTCCCGCATTCTGATCGAAGCGATAGATCATGATTTTGTCGGTTCCCAGGTCCGCCGCATAAGCGAATCGGTTATCGCTGGAAAGGTTGATCGAGTGGGCATGCGGGCCTTGCTGGCGCGACCGATCGATGCTGCTGCCTTCGTGATTGATGATACTCGACGCGGCTTGCAGCGATCCGTCAGCGGCAATCGGATAAACCGCTAGATTGCCGCCAACATAGTTTGCGATCAACAAAAACTTGCCGGTCGCATCGAGGTTGCAGTGGCAAGGGGCGCCGCCGTGTGAAGGCTGGGAATTGATGAACTGCAGTGTGCCGTCCGGTTTGACTTTGAATGCGGAGACGGTTGCGTTTGCCCGCCCTTCGCCTTCGCTGATTTCATTGACCGCGAATACAAGTCCGCGTTTCGCATCGATCGCTAAGAACGACGGGTTGGTGGCAGGCGCGGCCAGAACCGGGGTCGACAGCTTCCCTGAATCGGAATCAAAAGTTGCGGTATAGATCCCTTTACTTTTGCTGTCGCCGGTCGTGTAGGTGCCAAAATAGGTTCGATACTGCTGTGCTGTTAACGGGCTGGTAGAAAGATTCAGCATGGAGAAGCAAGTAACGAAAAGCAAACCGATGGTTTTGCGCATGGCGGACAGTCCTGTGAAGAGGTGCAGAAAGCGATCGTAAGGTAGGCGCGAATCGTCGCGCCGACATTTTACTAGGCTCTGTTTGAAAAGGGGGCTGACCCTCTCCGGCGAGGCTCGAAATACCTAGAAAATCGTCTCGCCTCCAACGGGTTAGCCCCCTTTTCAAGCAAGGCCCAGGATCCTGCGCCTCTGGCGTCACGCCAGGCGTACTTAATTAGGTTTTCGATTCCGGTTCGCCGCCGCTTAAGACGGCCATGAATGCTTTTTGGCTGATTTCGACGTTTCCGACGGCCTTCATCCGTTTCTTGCCCTCTTTTTGCTTCTGCAACAATTTTCGCTTTCGCGTGATGTCGCCGCCGTAGCACTTCGCCGTCACATTTTTTCGCATCGCCGGCACCGTTTCGCGGGCGATCACACGGCTGCCGATCGCCGCTTGTACCGCGACTTCGAACATATGCCGCTCGATTTCGACTTTCAATTTCTTCGCAACGGCCCGGCCACGCCGATCCGCGTCGGCTTTGTTGCAAACGATGCTGAGAGCATCGACGCGATTGCCGTTGACCAAAATGTCTAGACGGCACAAGTCCGCCGCTTCATATCCGACCATTTCGTAGTCGAGTGTGCCGTAACCTCGCGTTGCACTTTTTATCTTGTCATGCAAATCATAAATCACTTCGGCAAGCGGAATATCATAAATCAACATCGCACGCTGGGTGCCGATGTATTCCTGACTGCGTTGAATACCGCGTCGTTCTTGACACAACCGCATCGCGGGGCCGATATAATCGATCGGCACGACAATGCTGCAGCGGACGATCGGTTGACGGAACTCCTCGATATCGCCTGGGTCTGGGACATCTTGCGGTTTATGGATGGTTACCTTTTCACCTCGTTTATTGATAACCTCATAAGTCACATTTGGTGCGGTTTGTACGAGGTCGACATCGGATTCCTGTTCCAAGCGTTGTTGCACAATTTCCATGTGCAAAAGGCCAAGGAATCCACACCGGAAACCGAACCCGAGAGCGTCGCTGGTTTCCGGTTCGAAGTCAAAGCTGGGGTCATTGATCGCGAGCCTTTCCAGCGCATCTCGCAACTCTGAAAAATCTTGGCCATCGCTGGGAAACAAGCCGCAATAAACCATTCGTTTGGGGCGGTCGTAACCCGGCAATGGTTCAGCGGCATCAGTGCCGGGGATGCTGATCGTATCGCCAATATGGACATCGCTGAGCGACTTGATGTTGCAAATCAGATAGCCTACCTGGCCCGCGGTCAGTTCATCGGTCGCCTTGCGGTGAGGGACAAATTGTCCCATCTCGATCACTTCATGTTGCGACCCGGCCCGCAAAAAACGGACCTTTTGTCCTTTCCGTACGGTTCCATTCATCATCCGAATGTAGGTGATCGCGCCACGGTAGTCGTCGTAACTGGAATCGAAAACCATCGCTTGTAGCGGCTTGGACGCGTCGCCCGTTGGCGCAGGGATTTTCTCAATAATGGCACGCACTAAACCCTCGACGCCGATTCCTGTTTTGGCGCTGACACGGACACAATCATCGGGATCGATACCGAGTGTTTGGTGCATTTCTTCGGCGACTTCTTCAGGCCGCGCGTAGGCTAAGTCAATCTTGTTGATAACCGGAATTATCTTTAAGTCGTGTTCCATCGCGGCATAGGCGTTGGCAACGGTTTGTGCTTCAACACCTTGAAACGCATCGACCAACAAGAGTGCCCCCTCACAACACGCCAGCGATCGCGAAACCTCGTAATGAAAATCAACGTGGCCAGGCGTATCGATCAAATTGAGTTGGTAGATTTGATTCTCCAACTTATAACGCATTTGGACTGAGCGAGCTTTAATGGTGATGCCTCGCTGGCGTTCGAGGTCCAAATCGTCCAACAATTGTTCTTTCATCTCTCGCTTGGTCACGGTACCGGTAAATTCCAATAACCGGTCGGCAAGCGTGCTTTTTCCGTGATCGATATGGGCGATGATGCAAAAATTGCGTATGTATTGAGTCATTTTCGATTTTTATAAGCGAAACGGCCTAAGGGAAATTGGTGGCCGTTTAAAGCCCCATCGTTTTGGAGTGGATTTGGCTGCGGGCATAACCGGCCGCGCCGAGATAACCGGCGTCAGCACCGAGTTGTGCGAAGTCGATTGATGTTCCCGCAAAAACGTTATCAAAGGTGCGTTGTCGAAACTCCTCGCGAGTGCTTGCAAGAAAACGACGGCCCACCGGTGACTGTGATCCCCCAAAGGTCATCGCGCCGCCGATCACCACCATACCCGGGTCGAGTACGTGGACGATGGTGGTGATGCCGATTCCCAACCAATGTGCGGCTTCGTCGATGATTTCAATCGCCAACGCGTCGTTTTGCTCGGCCGCGTGGAATACGTCTAGCGGAGTCACTTCAGCGTTGATCTTGCCCAGCGAGCTAGTCGCCCCCTGATCTAACCGCTGACGGGTGCGAATCGCCACAGCCGATGCCGATGCATATGCCTCGAATTGCCCGCGGCCGCCACCCCAGGCGCAAAGACGGGCGTTTGGGGAAGGGTCGACCATCAGGTGACCAAACTCGCCGCCGAAGCTGTTCGCCCCGTTGATCAGTCGCCCCTCGGAAATGATGCCACCGCCAACGCCGGTGCCGAGGGTCAACAGGACCATGGATGTTGCCGATTTGCCGCTGCCCAGCCAAAACTCGCCGAAAGCTGCGGCGTTGGCGTCGTTATTGAGCGCCACCGGTCGCTGGGTTAATTCGGCTAGACAATCACGCAGGTTGAAGTCCCACCAACTAGGCAACTGCGGCGGCTGGACCAACAAGCCCGCTGCTAAATCCATCGGTCCGGGCGCTCCCAACCCGATCGCGGCAATCTCTTCTGCGTTAATCGCCAGGTTTTCGATGAACTGGTGCAGCACCTTGGCGACTCGGCGCATCGCTGCGGTTGGGCCTTGGGGTTCGAGAGTCGGTAAAGTCTCGAAGCCCAATGTGTTGCCGATATCGTCGACCAAACCGATCTTGATCCCGGTGCCGCCGACGTCAACGCCCAGAAAGTAGGGCTGCTGGGCATCGGTTTTCGAAGTGATCCTCACGGATTGGCTCATTGAAAGTTTTTAGGTGCAGTGGACGACAATTTGGCATCCGCGTGACGGTTGGCTTCCAGACGTTGGCTTNNCCGAATCGGAAGTATCGCCGTGAAATCAAAGCGCCTACCGCGTTTTCTTATCGTTGTAACGACGGCAAGTAGCGCTCGCACCGATGTTGTTGGACTGGTTTGTGCGACTGTGGCGAGAAGTATAGAGAATGGGATCGGTTTTCCACAACGAGCATTCCAGGCGCGATGTTTTGCGGAGGAATCGGCGATGCGGGGGAACCGGAACGCCGCAGAAGACGCTTCTATTGGGCTGCTGCGATCGCCGGCGGGCGGATCCACACACTTTGTGCTCCGGTGGCGAAACCGCTTGAGCTCTCCAGGTCAACAACGATCCGCATTGGCCCAGTTATATCCAAAGGAATTTCCAGTTCGGTTGCCCAAGCACCCGCCTGGCCAATCATGATTTGACCGGTGGCAATCGCCGTATCATTTGCTTGACGATACCTCGCTAATAGTGGATCGGTTTTATTTGCGACTAATGTTTGCGACTGCTTCATCGGCACGGTTCCCAATCGAGTATGCAGCTCGATTGTGAGCGTGCCCGGCATCGGCGCGATTCCGCTGACGACGACTCTCTGGCCCGCCGCGATCCGTCCGGGGTCATCAATCTTTAGCTCTTGGGGATGCGCTAGGCGTAGCGTTGGGTCGCCCAGCCAGTTGTACAACTGCATGTGTTCGCGACGCTCCTCGTCAATTCGACCGCCTCCCAACAGCGTCGCAAGTCCGTCGATCACCATCCGTCGGGATTGCAATTCCGCAATGGCATTGCTGGGCGTCGCCATCTCGGTCAGCGTTTCCAGCCAAGCGTCCCCCAGCCTTTCAGGCCGTCGATGGTAAACCGAATGGATCAAACCCATCGCGGCAGACGCATTGCCATAAGGCATCGTCACACGGGATCCGGCCAATACCGCAATCGGGCCTCCGTCAGCCAGAAACATCTCCTTGGCTAAGCAATTCTCTGGCGAATCGTAAGCGCCGGTGTAACAGGCAAGAAGCAATGCGATCGGAGCGGCGTTGGCGGGGCGACGAAGGTTTTCGACGTCGCCGGACGCCAGCACAGGACGGCCAAATCGAGTGGCCGGGACCCGGTCAAGTTCGCGGATATGGCCGTGTCCGGCGTAGACCCAGAATCTCGCGCCGTCAGAATAATTTTCCAAGACTGTATCAGTAAAGCACCCAGGGCCCGGACAAAAAAGGCTGTCAGGGCCTGCATGCGTGACCCGAGTTCGGACCGACCCCGGTAAAGATCCTGTGATCATTCCGCTAGCGACCGTTTCGATTGCCCCGTCAATCAGAGGGCCAAAACCGCCAAGGCCCGCAACCAGATCGACTCGCGAACGCCAGCGGCCAAAATCGCGGCTGTCCTCATACTCAGCGATCCGCTGAAACATACCAATCGCCTGGTTGATCGAACTTACCGGCAAGCGGCCGACCGCAGCGTCGACCTTTGAATCGTCGTTGAAGTCGCCATAAAGGTAATCGCCTGGCAGGTGGGTGGTTGATTGGTAAACTGCGGTCGCGTCGGCGCGGCGATAAATCGCAGGGACATAGAAACGCAGGTCTTTTGGACGGCCTTCGGCTGTCAGTTGGGGGTCACCGATCAGAATCACGTAACGCGTGTCGCCAATCGATGCCGCGTCTGCGATTCGTTTGCGAGTCAATTCCGCCGTTACATCCGCTGTGATGACTTTGACAACCAGCCCTTCGGCTCGACGGCGGGCCAGCCAGCCAGTCATGGCCGGTTGCAATTCGGCCGGACAGACAGCGACGACGTCGGGGCCCGTCGCAGTTACCACCCGTGTTTTTTCGGCCGCTTGGGCACAGCAAAAACGGTTGCCCACCAGCAAAGCAGCGGCCAAAGATAGGCCCGTGAGAATGACAAATTGCCATCGTTGCTGGTTACGTGTCGCGTGTCGAACAGTCATAAAAATCCTTCAGCCGATGTCGACGTCACCATGCAAAAATCGGATCGTTCAGTATTCGGTTCGTTGTGGACGTCTTCCCGAGTCGGACGCTGGAGGCCAGGCCGTACCGAGCTGGGGGGACTCCCTTTGTGGCCCTGAAAGACCGAATCTCCCAATGGCGAGCGATCTGCCAATCAAACCGATTCATCACTACCAACTTGCCTAGGTGAAGACGTGTCGTTTGTCGACTTCATCTAAGGTTACACAACTTTACACCATCGAGTTCTACAAAACCCAGGCCAGTCTCATCCCGACATGCGGAAATGCTTTCATGCATCCATGGAATTTCCCAGACCCTTGCTGACAGACTGAACAGCCCGCCTTTCTGGCGGGTTACCCGTTGGACGAGTTCGCCTGAAATGCGGCTACAACCTCAGAGCGTTGCAGTAGGACCATCGCCCAAATTGCAAAGGGAATCGAGAGCCCCAGGCAGGGCCCACAGAAGGGGAACAAGCCCGCGATCGCTCCGGCCCAAGCGAGTCCAGATTTTTTCCTGGCAATCATCGCCACTGAACCAAAAATAGCCAGCAGTTGACACACTAGCGGTATCGCAATGCTGCCGATTTGGCCCATCCGAAACGCAACTAGGTTGTCTTGATCGAATCCCGGTGGCGGCTCAAAGCCGACTCCCATCGCTAGGTTGAAGGCGATGCCGCCCAAATACAGAGTCAACGTAAGCATCGACATCGACAGCAGGATTGTCGCGACAATCGTCAGGTTCCGTAAATCGTCTTCGCCAGTTGATCGCAAAGCCGGCGATTGGCGGACTTCATAGGGATTCCATGGCGGGCCTTCGCTCATCGCGTCGTGCAGCTCCAGACTCTAAGTCAATAACTTGGTCATCTGGGCGTTTAGTTGCGGTGTCGAAGAGAGGCAAAACTTCGGCACCCACTCATTTAATTCGCCACCATTGCAAGCGGTAATCGTCGCTCCGGCTTGTCGCGCGATCACGATTCCGGCCGCTGCGTCCCAAGACTTTACGCTCGTCGCCCAGTAAGCGTCCAGTCGGCCATCAGCGACGTAGCACATGTTCAGTGCACACGATCCGAGCCGTCTCAAGGAACGGCAGTTTTCCAACACGTTGACGAATTGTTCGATCTCCGGCGCGTGCCGATCGATCCCCGCCGGAAAGCTGCAGGCAACCAGCGCTTGGTCAGTTGTCACGCAGCGACTGGGCTGCATCAGACGCCCGTTGCAGTAGGCACCTTGGCCATCAATTGCCGTAAAAAGTTCTTCATAAACCGGATCGTAAATTACACCCAGCCGCATCGTCCCACGTGCCCAAAGGCCGATCGAAACGGCAAAGTTTTGCAGGCGATGGACGTAATTGACGGTGCCATCGAGCGGATCAACCACCCAGCACGGTGGCGCGGTGTCGTCGCCGCGAAGGACAGAATCCGGAGGATCGTTTTCGCCCTGCTCTTCGCCGACAAATGCATACTCGGGGTACGCGGCTTGAAGTGCACTGCGAATCGCCCGCTGCGCGGCAACGTCGGCATCGGTCACCAAGTCTCGCGGTGCTTTTTCCGACACGACTCGGCTGTTTCGCCTGGACATCAGCTCGACGGCCGCAGCCCTAGCGGCTCTAACCGCTACTTCCAAATGATCTTGATCCATCGACTCGATTAACCGATCTCCAGCTGACGCAGCTCCTCGAGCCACACACGGATGTCATTGTCGTACTCAGTCGCCATGTTACCCATGATCAGCTGTCGCTGGAATGCGGCCGCACCCTGATCGACCAACTCCGCCGCTTCGGCACTCGGGAAACGGCGATTTGGGTCCGGTGCGATCAGCCCCCGAAGAAAATTCATCAGCAGTTCGTTCCGCAGTACCTCGTCGGGCAATAGCGTATCGAGTCGCTGAGGCAATTCGCGTTTGGCTTCCAAAAGCTCGCGCAACGTCATGTCGCCAGCAAACGGATTTTGCCCAGCCAGCAACTCGACTAATACATAACCGGCGCTTGCCAAATCGCTGCGTGGTGATACTTCGTTGTTCTCCAGCAATTCCGGCGCCGCATAAATCGGCGTGCAATCACGATCACGCGGCGGATTGCGAAAATCGAGTGCCGAGCCCATGTCAATCAGTTTGGCGTGCCCGGTCCGCTTCAGCATGATATTGGCCGGTTTCACGTCTCCGTGAACGATCCCTTCGCGGTGTAACGCTGCCAATGCACCAAGACACTCGCGGACGATCGCGACCGCGACACCCGCCTTGAATCGCGACTGTACCGGGCCATCAGTCAGAATCACTTCGTTGATGTATTTCCACCGCCGGGCGCTAACCCGACCTTCAAGCGCCCCCAAGCATTCGGGCATCACTAACCGCCGCAAATCGTATCCGTCGATCCACTCCATGATCATGATGCGGATACGATCTCGCTCGAAAAAGTTTTGCACGTCCAACACGTTGTCGTGCTGGATCAGGGCGATCCGGGCGGCAATGCCAGCAATCCGAGCCATCGCCTCGTCGTATCGCCTAGCCGACGAGTATCGCTCAGGAGAAAAGATTTTGATCGCGACGGGCAACGTAAACTGATCGGTGCCACGGTATTCGCTCAGGTATACCTCACCCTGGCCGCCTCGACCCAACAGTTTGCGAAGGTGGTAGTAACCGGTCCAGCTAAGCTTCTGCCGTTCAATCGTTTGCTCGTATGCGGCGAGCAGTTTTTCATCCGTTTCGCGAACCTGAGAACCGTGAAAAGTTAAGGTCGGGTTCGGCTCATGTCGGGTGGTCGACTGCATCCTCATCCCGCCATCCTTGGATAAAAAGCTCACGTCATTTCACATTTCAGAGGAGGGGTAACATGTCGAGTCTAATCTTAGACGCGGCGAAAACTGAAATCGTTCACCACTGGCATCCAAATCTACCCGGCATGTCCATTCTATTAGTCGAAACGGGGCGCAGGTACTTTGTCAAGCCATCGTTAACATTTACCACCAAAATGCCCCCACTCAGCGCAATGGATGCTTCGTTGGTCCTGCCGAACTGCATTCCCCCCATTGTGATATGTATACAGGCGATCACTTTCGCTGCGCTCGCCTCCGGCGGGCGGACGATATCGCTCGTCCGAGACAAGCTCGGGTCGTGGCCCAGCGTTGACTTCGCAGCCTTCAAAGTCCAGCACGCCAAACCGGTTGCGACGTTACCGGGACAAGCCCAAATGGCGTGGAATTAGCTTAGCGGAAATCGCCAAGAGTTCCGCTTTTCTTGGCAAATCACTGGAAGTCTACGCGACTTCCGCCACCGGTTTCCCCTAAGTCCACGCCATTCGGGGCAAGCCCGACCGTCGCCAAGCGTAACCCGGGGATAACGAGCAACGGCGACCGGCGACGAGCGATCGATTTGCCAACTTTAGAGAAAATATCGTGACGGGTTTGCCGTTACAAGCCTCTGATCGATCAGTAGTTTACCGTCATGACGATCCCGGCTTGAGTACGTTGTGCATCAAATAATTCGTTATCCGATGCAAAGCGGTCATACCCGGAAACCAGTGATACAGAAGTGGTGGCGTGCATTTGATACTGCAGTCGCAGATGAATGCGACTGGTCAGCTCATCACGACTTGGATCGCCTGTGAACGCGTAATAGTCTCGGTAACCGAGTCCGGCAGTTGATATCAGTCGCCATCGCTCGTGCAATTGAAACGTCATGCCACCATGGGCCGTGATCGCTCGGTAGCGGAAGTCGCTGCCGCGTGTGTCGGCCGATTCAAGGTCGACGCCGAGCGTGTATGTCGGCAACCAGGTTATTTTTGTTTGGAAAAAACGGCTCACTCCACCGGTAATGCTCGGACCATCGAGTGAAGTTTCTGCGGCAATCGCGCCGTCATCGACGAAGTCGGTAAAACTGGCAGTGATGTAGGTATAAATTACATCAAGATCGGGTCGGATCATAATCAACGAAGCTGTGCTGCTGTGCCGGTCGCCAATTCGGTTCCCATCCAATAAGTCGGTCGCGTAAACATAATCGACTCGTCCAATCCACTCACTATCACCGACCGTTCGGTCGCGTTCGATAAACCAGCCGGGTTGGACGCTGAACAGATTGAACTCTTGCTGGTTCGATTCATTCAATGTCGAATAACTGCGCAGCAACGGGCCTGATCGCCATCGCTCATTGCGCAGCGCAATCCATTCGACTTCGGGATTGAAGATGGCTTGAAAACTCTTGGCATCGACATTCAATAATTCGCGGCTGATCGGCGTCAGTGAGATGTTCGAATTATAAAGGATGCCGAGTTCACAGAATAATCTCAGCCGCTTTGCAACCGGGTCTGAATCGGCCTCAAGTTGGTCAAAGCGTCGTTCTAAATCATCGGCACCGTCAAATGATTGAATCTCATAACCTGCAGGCTGAACGTTGAGCGACGCTGTCGATGACGGGTCCTGGACAACTGGTAATGCGGCGTCGTAATCGCCTCTAGGAATAAGTGTTGTCGATGCACGCGCACTAGGTGGCAACAGGTTTCGCGCGAAGATCTCATTGGCATACTCGCTATCCGGTGCGATGGAAACGCAGGCTTCGAAGTGCGTTGTAGCGATATCGGTTTTCGCCTGGCTTAGCAGCACTTGGCCAAGGTTGAAATGAGCTGCGGCGTTGGTGGGGTCGATTTCAAGGGCGCGACTAAGCGTCTCAATCGCCGCATCCGCATTGCCGCGATCCGCCAAGGCTTTACCGAGCATTCGCCAGGAGTCGCTATGGAGTGGTCTCTGCTCCACACGAGAACGAAGCATTTCAAAGATCGGATCGTCAGAGGCCGGTGGGGCAAACGAGAGCGGAGCATAAGGCTCAGAGGCACTCGCCACGCCATCATCGGCCCAGGCTGTCCGGTGGCCGGACAGCCAGGCCCCCAATAAGGCCGCAGCCGTTAGCAGCGCGAGAGTATGATGGGAAGGCATTCAAATCGCTTCTGGAAACTTACACGAAAACCGCTCGACTCTCTCTTTCTAAAGTGACGATGGAATGTCTATACGAGATGGGCCGCGTGTGCACAGGTCGATACGGCCGAATTGTCACGTGGGTGGTAATTAAGCCCGCCCATTCGTAATGGCAAGGTGCTGATGCACACAGATGCGGGACCGGGCTTTCCTAGCAGTAAATGTAAGAATGGATATAATGATGAGTAAGAATTCCATCGCACGGATGGTCGTTGTTGCGACGGCCCTCACTTTGTCCGTAGACGTAGACCATGTGTCTGCCCAACGCCCTGGTGGCGATGGAGGTCGACGCGGAGAGGCCGCTGCGAATACTGCTGATCGCGTCCAGGCGCAGATCAATCAACGCGCGCAGACGCAAGTGCAACAGCGTGTTCAGGCTCAAACGCAGTCTCAAGTTCAATCGCGTGTCCAAGGCCAAGTCCAAGGTCGCATCGAGGCGGAAGCAAAACGAGCGGCAGAAGTGGCCCAGCGGGCGGCTGAGAATTCCGCTCGACGCGCGACAGCGTCCGCTGAAGGAAAAGCGATTGCCGACTCAGCCTCGCTGCGAAGAAACGCTGCGGACGGGGTTCGCGGTAATGTTGATGCGGGCACGCCGAATCCGCGTGCTACCACTGGGCTCGCGATCGCGGCCGAAGCATCTCAGTGGGGCGGATTCACCGAAGCAGATGTTGCCATATACGACAATATCTTCGGGCGATTTAATCCGATCCGCCAAAATTCTAACAATGGTGAGGCTGGGTCGCCCAGCACTGCCATCGATGCCAACGGAGTCGCTCGGCGATCTCCCCAAGCCACAGAACGGGCCAATCCCAACGCTCCCGCTGGAGCAAACGCTCGAGGCCAGAGGCCCGAGAATGTTGACATCGCCCGCGGTATTCAAGTCGCCGCCCAACAGCGACGTGCTGAGATTGCTCGAATGCGAGACGAGGCGATTGCAACGGGGCAAACGGATCTGCTGCTGCGAGCCGACGAGATGGAACTACGACTGAATGCCTTTGTCGATGCCCAGCAGCAACTCGAACGTGGCCGACCGGGCCAAGCAAACTCGCCACGCACTGCCACCCGATTGAATGGCCCGAGTGACGCACCGGTGACAAGCCAAAATTAGTCAATCAGGATGATCGCACGATGTCGTGGATGACATGTCCTTTGACGTCAGTCAATCGCATGTCACGGCCACCGAATCGGAACGTTGATCGTGTGTGATCGACGCCCAACAGATGCAACATCGTGGCATGCAGGTCATGAATCTCAGTGCGGTTTTCGATCGCCTTATAACCCCACTCGTCCGTCGCTCCATAAACCATGCCAGGCTTCACTCCGCCACCGGCCATCCAGACCGTGAAACCGAACGGATTGTGATCGCGTCCGTTGGCACCTTGGGCGAAAGGCGTCCGCCCGAACTCGCCGGCCCAAACGACCAGGGTCTCGTCCAACAAGCCACGTTGTTTCAGATCCTTTAATAACGCTCCGATTGGCTGGTCAACCGCGCGGGCGTTATCTTCATGCCCTTTCTTTAAGTTGGCGTGTTGATCCCAACGATCGTGACCAACACCTGGGCAGGTCAACTCGATAAATCGCACGCCACGCTCGATCAATCGCCGAGCGATCAGGCACTGCGACGCGTATGTTTTTGTCGGACCGTACTCGGAGTCGGTTCCATACATCGAATGCGTCGCTTGGGTCTCTTGGTCCAGCGACATCAGTTCGGGCACCGCCATCTGCATCTGGTAGGCTAGTTCGTAATTCGCGATCGCTGATTCGAGACTGTCGTGTTGGCCATACTGCTGAAGCGCTACCGCGTCGAGCTTTCGCATCAGATCCAATTTCGATGCCTGTCGCTGGGGCGTCGACTCGGTAGGGCTGATGTTGGCAACGGCCGAACCCGATGGCTTGAAAACCGAACCTTGAAAGCTTGCTGGCAGGAATCCGCTGCCGAAACAATCCAGCCCACCGGGAGGGATCAAGCCGCCATTGACGACGACGAACCCAGGCAGGTCCTTTGACTCGCTGCCAAGCCCATAATTGACCCACGCACCCATGCTGGGCCGCCCCTGCAGGCCGCTGCCAGTATGCAAGAAATAGTTCGCAAAGGTGTGTTCAGGAAACTCTGACACCATCGATCGAATCACCGCCAAATCGTCCGCCGACTCCGCAATGTGCGGGAACAGATCGCTGACCGGCAACCCCGATTCACCATACTGGTTGAACTTCCAAGGACTGGCCAACACCTTTCCGTTGTTATTGAACTGAGTCGCTTCGACCTTGAAGAATTCACCGGGATCCTTGCCGTTGTACTTGTCCAACATCGGCTTAGGGTCAAACGTGTCGACTTGGGACGGTCCACCGTCCATGTATAAGAAAATTACATTCTTAGCAGTCGGCTTGTGATGAACGCCGTGATTGGCCTGGCCTAATTGTTCCGGCGCGTCAGTCGACGGATCTGCGTACGCCCGATCGTTGGCTAGCGCCGCTAAGGCGACCGCGCCAAAGCCGCTGGCGCATCGATTCAACATGTCGCGGCGCGACAAGGGAGCGGCTTGAAACCGGCCACAGTGGTGTCGTTTTGAATCATTCATCGTAAGAAAATAAACTCCTTGGTGTTGATCAAGGCGTGTGCCAGATCGGTCCACTGCAATAATTGTTCGTCATCAGATTCCGGACTGGTACTGACATGTTGCATCATCAGTTCCAATTCTTGATCGGTCGGAAGGCGTGAAAATGCCAGCTTGTACATTTCTTGCACGCGGAGTTTAGGATCGGAAAACTCCGCAATCATCCGCGTCGCCCACAGTTTAGCCTGCGACACGACGAACGGGTCATTCATCAAGATTAACGACTGTGCCGGAACGTTCGACACGTTTCGCCGCCCCATCGTGCTGAAGGGAACCGGTGAATCGAACGTCAGCATAAAGGGTGACAGAAAGTTTCTGCGAACGGCGATGTAGATCGATCGTCGTCCGTCACCGTCAAGCGGTCCACTGGCACCAGGCCGACCGCGACCGTCCATGAAACCGGTCAAATGGACCGGCACCGAAGGGCCATACAATTTAGGATCCAAACGGCCCGAAATCGCTAGTAACGAGTCGCGAATCGATTCACCATCAAGTCGCTTCGGTTCGCGGTAATGCCAGAGCAAGTTTTTAGGATCTTTGGCCAAGGCCGCTGGGTCGACGACGCTGGACATTTGATACGACCTTGACAGCACGATTCGACGGATCATCGATTTGATCGAACGACCATCGCGGTAGAATTGGTCGGCAAGGTAGTCGAG
>DIUH01000423.1 GCA_002428205.1 Planctomycetaceae bacterium UBA6163 | reverse complement strand
GATGTCCTGCCGCACACTTCAAAGTTTGTCGATGACATTTGTTTGATCAATTCGATGTGGACCGATCATCCGAATCATGACAATGCACTGTATAAAATCCACAGCGGTCGATTGTTCATGGGATACCCGACCCTTGGCGCGTGGACCGTGTACGGATTGGGATCGGAAAACCAGAACTTGCCCGCGTATGTGGTGCTGAGCGATCCGTTGGGCGCGCCCAAGAATGGCGCACGAAACTGGACGGCAGGTTTTTTGCCGCCGCTGTACCAAGGCACGCCGTTTCGCCCCACCGGTTCGCCGATTCTGAATCTTAAACCGCAATATGACCAGCCTTCGGCCGTTGCGGAGTCGGCGCGTGGGTTGTTGAACCAGCTTGACCAGATGCATCGGCAATCGCGCCCGCATTATCCCGAACTTGATGCTCGCATCGATTCCTATAGCCTGGCGGCGCGGATGCAATTGTCCGCTGGCGAAACGCTCGACTTGTCACGCGAGACCGAGCAAACGCACCAGATGTATGGTATTGGGGAAAGCGAGACCGATTCGTTCGGTCGACGCTGCTTGCTGGCCCGTCGGTTGGTCGAACGCGGTGTACGATTCGTGCAGATTTTCTTAGAGGAACAACCTTGGGACAGCCACGCCGATATTGCGGCAAACCACCGTGCGGCTTGCCAGCGAACCGATAAGCCGGTTGCCGGGTTGCTGAGAGATTTGAAACAACGCGGACTGCTCGATTCGACGCTGGTGATTTGGGGAGGTGAGTTCGGAAGGACGCCGACCACACAAAAATCGCCCAACGGTTTTTCGGGGCGTGATCATAATATGCAGGCATTCTCGTCCTGGATGGCTGGCGGAGGAATCAAAGGCGGAACCACTTATGGAGCGACTGATGATTTTGGGCACAGCGTGATCGAAAACCCCGTCAGTGTACACGATTTTCACGCGACCATTCTGCATTTACTCGGTCTGCATCATCAGCGATTGTTTTTCAAACGCAGCGGATTGGAAGAACGTTTGACTGGGTTTGAACCGCCTCGGGTTGTGACGGAGATTATCAGTTGAACGTGAGTGCGATGCGATTCAGTCGACGCGAATTACTCTGCGCTAGCGTCGCCACCGGGGTCACGGCTGGGACTGGGGCCGCACTGGCACCGCGACCTGGAAAAGCCGAGGAAGACGACTCACGCCGACCGCGAATCATTGATACCAATGTCAGTTTGTTTCAGTGGCCATTTCGTCGCCTACCGTTGGACGATGCCGATTCTTTGGTTGCAAAGCTAAGGTCGTTGGGGATCGAGCAAGCTTGGGCGAGCAGTTTCGAAGGACTGTTGCATCGAGATATAGCGTCGGTGAATCGTCGACTGGCCGAGGCCTGTCGCAGTCGGCTCGAGTTGGTACCGATCGGCTGCATCAATTTGGAATTACCCGATTGGGAATCCGACTTACATCGCTGCTTTGGCGAACACGGCATGCCTGGCGTGCGGTTGCATCCGAACTATCATGGATACAAGCTGGACGATCCACGGTTTGTGCGATTGATTGAACTTGCAACCAAGGCCGGACGTTTTGTCCAACTGGCAACCGTATTGGAGGACACTCGCACTCAACACCCGTTGGTCCGTGTTGCCGATGTCGACCTCACACCGCTGCCAAGGATTATCTCACAAGTTGACGGTGCGCGAGTTCAACTTTTGAATCATCGCCCCAGTGCGGCGACACTGAAGATTTTTGCGAAGACCGACGGTTTGTATTTTGACACTTCGCGAGTCGAGTCGACGGATGGTGTTCCGCAACTGGTTGATCAATTATCGTCGGGCCGAGTCTTATATGGGTCGCATGCCCCACTGTTGATTCCTGAAGCCGCTTTAATACGTGTCAATGAAGCGGGGCTGTTGGACGATGCGGCACTGCGAGGTCTCCTGGGCGAGAACGCTGAAGCATTGATGCAGGCGAACCGATCATGAAACCTTCGACGCTGCGGCTTGGGTTGCCGGCAAAAGACCGATTGCGAAGCTACCGGATTTGGGATTCATACTTCACGCCGTCGTTTGCGAGTCCCGGNNCGGTTGTATCGAAAAGCTGTGCTATTTCGCCCACGTCGGACTCGGAACGACGAATGACGCCCAGTATGAGAAACTGGTTCGCACCCGTCCCGACGTGGTATTAAAGCCGCTGCAGCGTTGGCCCAATTTGTTGTTGGGAATGATCCAGTTGAACGCTAGCGATGTCGCCGCGTCGCTCGATGCGCTGAACCGTTGGCTGCGCGACGGGCCGATGTTGGGCGTTTACTTTGCAAGCGGCAGTCCGGGGGCGTTGCCATGCACCCATCCCAACATGCGCCCGTTGGTCCAGCGGATCATTGAATTAAAGGGTGTGATCATGCAACACACTTGGTTTAAGACCGGCGGGAAGGACGGGCCGAACGAATCGACACCGGCGGAATTGGCGGAATTGGCTGCGAACTATCCACATCACAAGTTTATCTGTGCGCATGCCGGCGGCGAGTGGCAACGCGGCATCCGTGCGATACGTGATTCGTCCAACGTGTTGATCGAAACATCAGGCTTTGACGCAACGGCAGGATTTATTGAAATGGCGGTTCGCGAACTTGGGCCAGAACGAATCCTCTTTGGCAGCCACTTGCCATCGCGATCGCTTGGCACCGAATTGGGAAAGGTAGTCGGTGCCGAGATTAGCGAGCATGATAAACGGTTGATCCTCGGTGAAAACTATCGCCAACTGTTGCGGCCGATGCTCAAAAGTTAGTTCGCATCACGCGATGATTTTCAAATCGCTCATGGCTTTGCCGGCAAAGGCGATAGCCTAAGAGCCTTTTTATGCCCCACATATTTTTTGCCCCCACGCGCTCGTCTCGTCGGTGAATAAGGTTCGTAAGCTAGACACCGAAGCCCTCCCAGTCCACCGAGTTCAGCTTGTGCTCGCCGCTTGAAGCGGCGAGCAGAAGGTAAACTCAGAAGGCTGTGCAAATTACGGTTTGTGTCTAGCTTGCCAACCTCGGCCTCAAAAGCCGGCTTACTAACACTGCTCGATCGCCGAGTTGGAATACATCTAAGACAAGCTATCCGAATGCAGCGGAAAAAAATGCCTTGTGCATAAGCCCTAGGGCTCGCCACCAAGCATCTGCTGTCATCGTGTTGCTAGAATGATGTCCGCCAGCAGTTTTCGAATCGTTAGATGTGTTTGCGTCGAATGATTGATGCGCAGGTTATCCGGCGATGTCATTGCGATGGTTGCCGGGCCGCCCGCTGTCTCCCAACTCGACGGTTCGATCGACGTCAACAAGTCTAATGCAGGTCGCATATTGCCACCTCGTGCCGCATTGCCGCCGCCGGAAAACGCCAGCGATCGAGCGCTGTAGTCAGAAGTTATCAGTGCCTTCTCGGATGCTTCGAGCGATGTGATGGTAACTCGATCAGATTTTGCATCAAACGCCAACTCGTGCCCTGAAAGCATTAACTGAAGTGCGGT
>DIUH01000185.1:5504-6130 GCA_002428205.1 Planctomycetaceae bacterium UBA6163 | reverse complement strand
TCGGCCAACCATTTACCGAAACGTCTTGCTTGGCGACTCTTGTCGCTCTCGCCGCCGTCGCAGTGGATCGGCAAACCGACCACGAAACCGTCGATCGCTTCGCGCTTTGCCAACGAAATGAAATAGGGTCCGTCGAGTGCTTCGCCGCTGACCTGGCGAATCTCCAGTGGGCTGACCAGAATCCACATCGGATCACAAATCGCGATCCCGATCCGGACTGTTCCAAAGTCGACGGCCGCCAATCGCCCTGAGCGAGGAAACGCCTGGTCATCGCTCGTCGCGTCGTTGCTCAGGGCATCTTCGTTTGGGTTTGCGGGGTTCTCGGACATATCAATCTCGGGTTCTGGCGAGCAGCACTAAAACGCAACTGCCATCATCTATCACATTGAGCCCCGCTTGGCGAGCGACTTGGCACGCCACAGCGTCTTCTGCGCCGGGCTGCATCCAGATATGCTTCACGCCGGCAACGATCGCATCTTGCACAACTTGGCGGGTCACTTCGGGCGGCGTAACGATCGATAAGGATTCTGGTGGCGATGGCAGGTCGGCAATTTTTGCGAACGCGGCATGACCTTCGACTTCACCGGCGGTTGGGTTCAGTGGGTAGGTCTTGCGACCGGATTCTA
>DIUH01000185.1:0-5415 GCA_002428205.1 Planctomycetaceae bacterium UBA6163 | reverse complement strand
ATCAATTCATCATCGGATCGATGGTGATCGGATTTTGTCAAGATTTGATGATTCATCGTCGCCGGATTTTTCATCCAGGCGTCGGGTATCGTACGGACGTGTAAATCCTGCTGTGGGTAGGCGATCGAAATATTATGCTGGCGAAAAACATCATCGATCGCGACATTCAATTCGTGTCGAAGGATTCTTAAGTTCGAGATACCCGAAACGAAAACTCGCAACTCGAATTCGAAACTGCTGTTTCCGATCCGGGACAACAGGACCACAGGTTCGGGGTCGGTTAATGTCAACGGATTGGCCACTGCGACCTCTTGTAACAAACGCGTCGCCAATCGAGTATCCGATCCGAAGGCAATTCCTACGTTCAACACCAATCGTAAGTTCGGGTTGGACAAAGTCCAGTTGACAAGATTGCCGGTAACGAAATCGCGATTGGGAACGATCAATTCTTTGTTGTCCCAATCCAAAACGGTGGTCGCGCGAATTCGGATTCTTGTCACGGTACCCGACACATTGCCGATCGTAACCGTATCCCCAACGCGAACCGGTCTTTCGAACAACAGAATGATCCCCGAAACGAAGTTTGCAAAGATTTCTTGCAATCCGAACCCGAGCCCGACCGACATCGCCGCGACCAACCACTGGACACTTTGCCATCCGATCCCGATCTGGCGAAAACAGACCACCACGCCGATCACGATCAGTGTGTACTGAGTCAACGCACTGGCGGCGTAACGTGCCCCTGCATCCATTGGCAGACGCTGGAAGATCGAAATGTCTAACAAACCGGGCAGGTTCCGACATGCTAGAATCGTGACCGTCATGCAGGCCCCACCGAAGAACAAGTCGACCAAAGTGACTCGCGGCCTGATGCCTTGTTCGGTGATGGGAAGCAGGCCGTTTTCCCAAAACTGGAATCGGTTCAAGTATCCCAACGCCGGCAGAATCTCATGCCAGATAAACGTCAATAAAACGGCACCGATCACGGTGGCGGCGATTCGGATCAGACTTTGTGCCTGGTCATTGATATCGGTCAACCGCAGTTCTAATGAAGTATCGGGAACGATCGGCGTTTCGCCACTTTCGCCCATCGCTTGTTGGCGTGCTTGCAGCGCGGCCCGTTTTTCACGACTGCGACGAATCGCGAATCGGCGGTAGACGACCTGCAACCAACGCATCGCGAACGCCCGCAAGCCGACCATCAACACGATCACGCCCCACGTCGCCGCCATGCGAGTTGAAAGACGCGTCGCGGTATAATGAAATCCGATCGCAGAAACGAACGCCAACACAGCCGGCAGGAACACCAGCACGCTGGCCCAAATCTTATATGTATTTTTTGCCCACGCGGATTGGCCGCCGTTGCGAATCGATTGCACCAAGGGGCTGCACGGACGCAGCAACTCAAAGACAATCGTCGCCACCGCTAGTAATTCGATAATTAGCGCCACGCGTCCGACGGTGCTGATCATCAACGGGTCGTCGGTATTCTCGGCCAGCAGGCAAACGAAGCGGGCCGGAATGCAAGAGACTTTGGCCAACGACGCCGCCCGACGGATCGCCGCCGTGCTTTCGGCGTCCCAAGCGAAATGGGCTTCACCCAGCCCTTTTTCTTGGCAAGCATTGCGAATGAACTCGATGATCAACATCGTTAATGAACTGAACAGCGCCGCCATTCCCAGCGCATAAGCGAACTCGCCGACCGGCGCGACACTGGTCAAACGCCAACCGAAAAGCGCGATCAGTGCGGGAACCGGCAACGACATCAGCAGCGTTAAGGCCGCGGCATGTAACGTTGGGGTAACACCGGTTGCGCTTGATCGTTGGGCGTCTTGTGCCAGCGATTCGATATTGGCCCGCAAGCGGCGACGGATCACCATCAACCAGAGTGATGGGATGATTAATAATTCAAAGACGGGGTGCATTTTAATATCGCTGACCAGATGCTCCCAAACGCCGCGCCACGTCTTGATCGAAATCAGATCGGCGACCGCCGTTGCCATTGGCGAAGCGAGCGAAGGAGTCAGTGGCGCGGTGCTGCGGACCCATAAGATATGTTCGGATATAAACGCAGCCTGTTCGTCGATCACCCGAGCGATCTTTTCTTCGGCGGCGCTGAGTGCCGAGAGGCTGCTTAAGTGATTCTTGCCGTTTTGGATCAATTCCCCATAGAGGTTTAATCGTGCTTCGAAAACCGCGTTCAGTTCCGCACGCACGTCGATCTGTTCGATCAAACCGAGTCCATCGCTGACCGATTTAAGGTGTTGTTCAACGACCGTTGCGGTTTCAAGGATCTTGCGTCTTTCATTTTCCCATTCCAACAATCGCAGGTTCAACAACGAATGTTCTTTGTTGCGTTTGCGTTCGCGATCCCGGTAGTACTCCGCGTCGGGCAGTTGTGCCCGTTGGTTTCGCAGCATCATCCCGATCGCTTGCGAGAATTGTGCCGCTTCGGCGCGGCTGCGGGTGTCTCTGTATTGTGCGGAATACTCGTCATGGGCCGCTTCGGCTTTTCCCAAATCGGCGCGGGTCTGGTCTTGAGCAAAAACGAGTTGTGAATTGGCATCTGCCAGTTCGCTGTTAATGCGTGCCGCTTCGCGAACGGCCGGGTGAGCGTTGACGGCGGCGCGACGTGCCTCGGAAGCCTGTCGTTCTGCGTCGGCTTTTTCGCGTTCGGCGAGCAATTTCTGAAAATGAGTCAACTGGCGCTGTGCGATTTTTACGGCGCGATCGGTTGAATCACGTCGCAGGCTCATTAAACGGGTGCTGTCGGGATAGGTGCGAGATTCCTGTTGCAGTAAATCGAGTTCGCGTTGCCGCAGTTGCAAGACGGCCTCCAAACGAGTCCGCCGCGCGGTCGTCATCTCAGCCGTTTCGCCATCGGGATTGGCAGCGGTCAATTGCCTTTGAATGTCATCAAACTTCTGACGCGATTGGGATAACAGCTCGGGCACTTCGCGCAATCGCGTCGCACGACGCTCAATCTCCGTAACAATCGATTGCAAGCGAACTCGGTTTTCATTCAACCCCTGGTCAATCGACCGCAGCGTCGCGCGGATCTCCTCAGCGGACAACTCATGAACGTTCGCCGGCAGAACGACATTATCATTCTGCTTAGCCGTCGACGCTTGCAAACGTTCGATCTCTTGCGGTGCGGCGGCAATTTCCGCACGCAGCGTTTCGGTTTGCGCGGCCAATACGCCTGCCTCTTGCAGACGCTCCGTCGCTCGCGTGTATTGATCNNTCGATCATCGCAAGGGTCAGTACGCCGCCAACGGTTTCCGAAGGTGCAGAAACACGCTGAATATCCGGCGTCGCTGCAACGCTGGTGGGCGTGACCGGGGAAATCGCGGCAGGAAGCGGCGATGCGGGAAGCGGTGTATCGGGCGGGATTGACGCGTCGGCGTCGGTTGCGGTGCCTGGGCGAGCGACAAAGCCGGGAAAATCACCGATCCGCTGTGCTTGTTGAGCCGATGCTGAGGCCACCCAAAGTGAAACCGCCAGCGCACAGAAAAACGCCGATTTTCGCCAGATGAACGGTAAAAACCGCATTTTGTTTGAAATCCTTTCAGCCTAACGCCGCTGGCCAATCCGTGCCCAGCCGCTGCGAATCCGAGTGATGTACGAGGGTACCAATCGACGCATCCGAACACAAACGCAATTCGACCATCAACCAATTGACAGCAAAAACAATCGTCGTTGCGGGGTTGCGTAATCGTGGCTGAGAAGCGAATTTTTAGCGGCTATCGAAACCGAAAGTGGAACGGAGCCGAATCGATGAGAATACGTCAGTACTTCGCCGCTGTCCGCCCAGCCTTCACCTTGATCGAGCTGTTGGTCGTGATCGCGATTATCGGTGTCATGGTTGGCCTACTACTACCCGCGGTTCAGGCGGCACGCGAAGCGGCCCGGCGAACATCGTGTTCGAACAATCTGATGCAACTCGGCTTGGCGGTTCATAACTTTGAGTTCTCGATGGAACATTTGCCGGCCGGAGTGATCAACCCCGATGGTCCGATTCGCAATGAAGAGATTGGCCAGCATGTCAGTTGGACGGTGCAATTGTTGCCTTACATTGAACGGACCGTTTTGTATCAGGCGTTTGATCAAGCGGCCGGAGCTTATGATCCGGTCAATCGCGACGTCCGGAGTTTGAACATACCAATATTGGAGTGTCCATCATTCTACTCTTCGTCAGCACGGGAACCTTACAGCACTTATGCCGGATGCCATGATGGCAGCGAGACGCCGATCGATCAGACCAATAATGGTTTAATGTTTTTGAACAGTAAGATTCGCTTCCATGAGATTGTCGACGGCAGCAGCCACACGATTCTGTTTGGCGAATTATTGCCGACCGAGAGCGAATTGGGTTGGGTATCGGGCACGCGAGCGACGCTGCGGAACGCCAGTTCGATCAACTTGCAGGTACCATCAACTTCATCAGCCCCGGCAAGATGGCCACGCATCGTTGGGCAGAGCGTCGATCCGGGCAGTTTGACCGTGGGCGGATTTGGNNCGATTTCGAGTGATCTGCTGCGTCAGTATGGCGATCGGGCAGATGAGGAACTGATGGAAGGTGAGTATTAGGATGAAACGAGTTTGCCGTCGGCGAGCGTGAAGGTGCGTTGGGCTCGGTTGGCCAGCATCGGGTCGTGGGTGACCAGCAACAGGGTCATGCCGCTGGCATGCAAGGAATCGAATAATTCGAAGATCGCGTGGGCGGTCGCGCTGTCAAGATTTCCGGTCGGTTCGTCGGCCAACAGCAGCGACGGCTGATTGGCAAGCGCCCGGGCGATGGCGACGCGTTGCCGTTCGCCGACGGAAAGTTTTTGGGGGCGGTGATGAATCCGGTGAGACATCCCGACCAGTTCAAGCAATTCACGGGCTCTGGTTTGCCGCTGCGATGCGGTCAGCTTTGATTCGAACATCGGCAGTTGGACATTCTGTTCGGCGGTCAGCACAGAAACCAAATGAAAGGATTGAAAGACGAATCCGAGTTGGGTGCTGCGGAAGTGGGCCGGGTCGCCGTATTCGGTTAAGTCGCGTCCGTTGAAGCGAATCTGGCCGCTGGTGGGATGATCCAATCCGCCGAGCAGATTCAAGAGCGTCGACTTGCCGCTGCCGCTTTTGCCGACCAGGGCCGCATATTCACCTTTATGAATCTGCAACGAAACGTCCTGCAATGCCGTCACGTTTCCGTCAGCGAAAAATCGCGATACGCCAATCGCTTCGATCAGCGGTGCATCAGTCATGGCGCAGCCCTTCGACCGGGGCGAGACGTGCGGCAGACCATGCGGGATAAATGCCACCTAAGATTCCTAATACCAACGCCAGCAGCAATCCTTGCAACATAACGGAAATGGAAATGTCGCCAGCGACCAATCGTCCGGCTGCGGGCATTTGTGATAAGAC
>DIUH01000231.1 GCA_002428205.1 Planctomycetaceae bacterium UBA6163 | reverse complement strand
GGCTGTTTGGAGCGTCCGCCATGGGCGATGCCTGGGCCTGCGAAGACCAAAGGGATTCGGGTGCTGCGATCCCACAGCGTATTTTTCCCGGTGATATCTTTTTCGCCGAGGTGCCAACCGTGGTCACCCCAAATCACGATGATCGTGTTGTCGGCGATACCGGCTTCCTCGAGTGCGGCGGTGATGCGGCCGATTTGTGCATCAACGAAGCTGGTGCAGGCAAGGTATGACCTGACCAGGTTTCGCCATTGGTTGTTTTCTTTGATCCACTGCAAACGAGGTTCGGGAAGGTTCCAGTGGAGGTACCAAGAAAATCGGGGAGTATCGGCGCGATCGTTGTCGGTCATCGGTGGCAAGACCGAGTCATCATCGGGATAGAGATCGAACCATTTTTGCGTGGCATAACAGGGGACGTGCGGAAGGAAGAAACCGGCCGCTAGAAAAAATGGCTGGTCGGTCGGAGCAGACTTGATTTGATCGACTGCCCAACTGGCAACTTGGTAATCACCTTTGTCTTCATCACGATGCGGGAACACGCCCCAGTCCATCAACGGGTGATTTCCCATGGGTGTTGGTGGGATCAATTTCTTATCAGGCTTGACGCCGATACCGCCGGCTGGTCCCCAAACATCAAACTCTCTTGCTTTTGCTTGGGGCCCGCCAACGCCACCATGATAGATTTTTCCCGCTGACAGGGTTCGATATCCGGCCGCTTTGAAGTGCTGGGGCAACGTCACGCGGTCTTGCCACTGTGGCAACGTTCGGAACCAAGGTGACAAGCCATAGATACCGGTTGTTGTGCTTCGCAAACCGAGCATCAAACTGGTGCGTGAAGGATTGCAAAGCGGTGCCTGGCAATGTGCATTGAGAAATAGGGTTCCTCGGTTTGCCAAACTGTCGATGTGGGGCGTCTTGGCCAGCGGGTGGCCACCGAACGCGCCGATCCAATCATTTTGGTCGTCGATCGCGATGAAGACGACATTGGGACGTTTGGGCTGGTCGGCGCTGCTGTGGATCGGCACGATGCACGAGAACAGCACAGCGATGGCAAACAAGATCGGGTATGGCCGCGTTGCGAGCGAGCGAAACATGGTTAACCGTGAAGTGTTGGCGGGAGGAACGAAGAGGCGGTTGCAGCCGATTCAGCCGCAGGCCGTTTCGACTAAGGGCGTGAATCCGCGAGTATAGTCGATTCTGTGTCTGATGGACTTCCCCTGCCGGAGTATTGCCGAAAAAGCTGAGCATCCAAGGCCTTGCTTGCCGCGTCTTTTGGGGGCTATTCGGCAGCAAAAAGTAGACGATTGTCGATCAAACGGGTGCCGGAAATGTGGGCGGCAATGAGGGCGACGGCGATCGGTTGGCGGTCCACCGGTCGAGTGGGGCCGTTCGGTCGAGCCGCTGGTGGCAGGGGCGATTGCAACGACATCAGCGTGACCGGATCAACGATCGCGGCGTAGTCGATCGAATCGACCGGGGTCTGTTCGAGCACACGGCGCATTTCGTGTTCGAGCGCGGACGGGTCGCCTTGTCCGTTCTGATGAAGGAGGTGGACGCGATTCAGTGCCTCGGACAGCCCCAACGCACGTTTGCGGTCTTCTGGCGACAGGTATCGATTGCGAGAGCTCATCGCCAGACCGTCGGTTTCGCGGACCGTCGCTAGCACATCGATCGCGATGTCGACATTCAGATCAGCGACCATGTCTTGAATCACGCGTGCCTGTTGAAAATCTTTCTGGCCAAAGACCGCGACGTGTGCCGGAACGATCTGAAACAGCTTGAGAACGACGGTGCATACGCCGCTGAAATGGCCGGGACGGAACAGCCCTTCGAGCGGAGCGGCGACCACAGGCGGCGAAATTGAAGTGCTGAATCGCTCGGCGTACATCTGCTCGGCCGACGGGGCGAAAACCATCGCCACGCCTTCTGTTGACAGCAATTCGATGTCGCGTTGGAAAGTTCTGGGGTAGCGTGAAAAGTCTTCGGAGGGGCCAAACTGGGTCGGATTCACAAAAATCGATACCACGACGTCATCGGCTAACGATTGGCCTCGTCTGACCAGCGACAGGTGGCCCTCGTGCAACGCCCCCATGGTGGGCACGAACGCAACTTTCCGTCCCGCAGCGATTCGACGTTTGGTCCAAGCGGTCGCATCGGCGGGACTTGCGATCACTTCGGGTGGCAGAGCGTTATCAAGCACTTCCGATCGCATCCCTTAAAACCTGCTCGTTAACGTAGATCGGCAGCGGCGGGTGGAAGGTCACTGCAACCGCGATCGCGTCGCTGGGACGTGAATCGATCTCGATGATTTCGCCATCCTTTTTCAAACGCAGAGACGCAAAATAAGTGTGGTCCGAAAGTTCGCTGATGATAACACTATCAACTGTCGCGCCGAGCGCCTCGGCGACCGTTACGATCAAATCATGAGTCAGTGGGCGTGGTGGTTGGTACCCCTCTTTGACACGTCGATCAATGTTGGTCGCTTCGAAGATCCCGATCAAAATCGGAAACTGGCGTTCGCCACCAACCTCTTTGAGATAAATCACTTGGTTATCGCTGATCTCTGAGATGATGATCCGCGCCAACTGCATCTCGATGGGCATAACGGGAACTCGGAAAAGGGAATAAGGACAAAAAATGAGTCGGAATTTGTGTCCAAAAAAGGCCAACTCCGCTCTTAAACACTAGCGAATAAATGCCATCGCTTGGCCGACAACACCCACTTTGCTGGTGAAGTCGCACCACATCAGCGGTGGCATCTTCGACCCGAAGTTCGCCATGGCACTTCATGGGAAGTGTTATCCACAATTGGGAAGCCCATTAGGGCTGGTCCGCCATGCATTATGATGACTTTCTTGACCGCACCATATACCCCGGCGTGGAAACGGTCTACCGACAATCCGCTTGTCGCGAAACATTGTCTCATTTGGGCGAAGCTCCGCTTCCTCCCCCTGAATGGGTTCCAGGCCAGCAGATTGGCGATTTCGTCATCGACTCGGTTTTGGGATCGGGTGTGACAAGCACGGTCTACCGGGTGGCCGAAGCGACAACCGGCAAAAAGCTAGCATTAAAGCTGCTGCGAGTCCGTGAACAGGAATCTTTGACCACCAGTCGCCTGGGGCACCGCCGCGTGATGCCGCTGGTGCATCCGTCGCTGGTGCGGATTCATGGCATGCACATGCTGGACGGCATGCCGGCGATCGCGATGGAGTGCGTTGATGGGATTACGTTGTCAGAATTGATCCGTTCGCTCGGCGGCGATCGAGCCCTGGCCTTTCGCATTGCCGCAAGGGTCGCGGTTGACATCGGCGGCGCGCTGCAGATGTTGCACGGTTCAGGCTTGGTCCATCGCGATATCAAACCGGACAACTTGTTGATCGAGACTGCCGGTCGAATCCGATTGATCGATTATGGATTGGTCGGGTCGTACGATCCCGAAGCCGACCCAGACGCGCGGCGCGGCTATCTGGCGGGCAGCTTTTGGTACATGGCACCGGAATCGATTTGTTCGCAACGTTATCCACCTGCTTGCGATATCTATGCACTGGGTTGCGTGTTGCTGGAATTGGTCGGCGATCCGTCGAGGTTACCTGAGCCGCAATTGGGGATGTCGCTCGGTGAAACGGTCGGAAATATCGATCGAGTCATTCCGGTTGACACACCGGAAGAGCTGCGAGAACTGATCCGGGACATGCTGGACCCCAATAGCGAAAATCGTCCGCTGGCGGCTAGTGTCGCCAGAATCGGCAGTGGACGGCCCGAGTCTCGCGGCGATAACCAGATCGCTTTTCGGCCAACCGACTTGTTAGGACGCGACTTGGAAATGCAGGCCGCAGAAAAGTGGTTTCATGATGTTGCCCGCTATGGGACCGGATGGTTGCATGTTTACGGTGCCGATGGTTGCGGGAAATCTTGGTTCGGTTCGGAATTGCGAAAGCGAGTCAGTTCCAACCGGTGGTTTCAGGTGTTTGATGCAAGCTGTTTAACCACTCCGCGAAAGGGATTTTGCACCTTCGACGAAATCGTTGATATCGTTGCCCGACGTTACGTCCGTGACGACCGAGGTGCGATCGAACTGTCGCCCATGGCCGCCAATTCGATGGCATGGTTGTTCCCGGCGTTGCGATCCATTATCGATCCCAAGCATCGAGTCGCGGATGTCGATTCTTACAAACTTTCACCTACAGATCGATTCCTACCCAGCGACAGTCCTGCCGATGTTTTAACCGGCATGACAGAACTCTTTAATCGTTTATGTGAGTATGGCCCCGTCATGCTGGTCATCGATAATTTCCAGTGGATCGATCGCAGCAGTGTCGATCTGTTGAACCGTTTGCTGGCCGAAGTCAACGGATCGCTCGGGTTGGTTACGATCTCGCGAAGTGAAGCCACGCCGCTTTATTGCAAACCCGATAAAACGATTTCGCTGAAACCGTTGGACCAGCGGCAATCGGTCAGGTTAGTGGAAAACATGATCGGTTTCGGTGTGCCAAGAATCAGCCCCAGGCTGGTGCAGATGGTCGCGAGATCTGGTCGGGGCAACGCGAATGAGTTGTGCCAGATGTTGGTCGAACTGGCATCCGAAATGAACGACAAAAACTTTAACGCCAGCTTTGGCCCGGTTGTCGCAGACGAGCATCCTGAATCGGCGAAGGGATCTGCTTCACCCCTGGGGATGATGGCACGAACCGGCAAAAAGATTTGGGCTTCGATTTTCACGCGACTATCTCGTTCGATCGCGTTGGGGCGTTAGAAGTCTAAAGCGACATTCCCGATCATACTGAAACGAAACAAGCCGAACGAGTTCGCTCGGCTTGTTGCATTTTCGATCATCGGCGCAGCGCTTACTGCGGAAATCGCGGTCAATCTTTCTTACGCAACGTGGTCATGTATTGAACAACGTCGACCAGTCCTTGCCGATCCACCGCTTGGTGCAATCCTTCGGGCATGATCGACTTTTCGCTCTTCTTAATCTCGACGATATCGCCAGCGGCGAGCGTTCGGTCAATCGCTTCGGCGGTTCTCAAGATTACCTGTTCATCGGTTTGTGAAATCAACATACCACTGATGACCTGTCCGGAGTCCAGCAGCGCGATATAGGTCTCGTAGTTGTGGCTGATCCCCGCACTGGGGTCCAGGATCGAAACATACATCGCTTCGGCCGACAGTTTGCTGCCGATTTCAGACAAGTCCGGGCCGACCTGCTTGCCGAACTGATTCACAATATGACAATTGCTGCACGTTGCCTTACCCCGGAACAACGCTTCCCCACGCTGGACATCGCCCGTCAATTTCACCAATTCATCGATCGCAGGAACCGGCGCCGAATCGGCTTGTGTCGGCAGCGGCAAAATACTTAAAGCTGCGGCACGGATTTCTTGATTTTCGTGACGTCCCAGCAAGCCACCGGCCAGCAAACGCGTATCTGGTGCCAGCTTGGCTTCTTCTGCTAACTTCAACAACCGCTTCGCTCCCATCACGTTGCCCGACATTCCGCGTACCGCAATCGATCGCACGGGGTATACGACTTCGCCGTCTCGAACCAATCCCGCCAGAAGCTCAACGGCCGGTTGTGTCGCCAGCAAACCTAGTAAACGGGTCAACCGAACCGCTTGCCCCTCAGGCATCGAACGAATCGAATCGACTACTAAACGTTTGCCCGAATCGCTCTTTACAAGCACACGAACCGCGTCGACCGATAGTGAATCGTTCTCAATCGCCAAGGCCATCGCCAGCAGGTCATCGTTGACACTGCCATACCCATACTTCTCAACCATCTTTATGAAATCGGTGGTTCCACGCAATCGTTGCAAATGACGAGCGATCACCTCAGTAATTTCGGCGGGTTGGTCGACTGGATTGCCAATCGTTCGCTCAAGCGCACGGATCAGGATTTGATCATTCCGCGCCCGTGTCGCTTCGTCTTTGGCCGACTTGGCATACTCTGCATTGACAAACTTCGACTTCAGAATTGGCGATCGCTTTTCGGGCGAATGAAAGTCGAGCGCACGGAAATAACGATCGGTTTCCTGAATGCTGATGCTCGGATCAGCGATCAACTGGACAATCTGTTCAATCGCCTCAGCGGCACGCATTCGCCAAACGATATCAGCGTTGGCTGGTTGGTTCCATTTGTCACCGACACTGCTTAAGAATGCTTGATAACATTCGCTGGCGCGAACATCCGCCGCGATTCCGATCGCTTCTAAATACCAACGATCTTTACCGTCATATCGACTGGCCAATCTTGCCCAAAGTGCCGGCATTTCGTCGCTGGTATCATATCGTAACGCCACTAGGGCTTCGCGCCGCACCGCTGGCGAAGGGTCATCGGCGATGGTGGCCAGGACTTCTGACGGCACCAAATCGAGTTGCCGCATCAAACGAATCGCCGTGATGCGAATGTTTTCATCGCTGTCTTTCAAGGCACGACGCACGGTTTCTTCACCGCGACCGTCGATCTTGCCGAGCAACCAAAGGGCTCGCGCACGGATTCGCGGATCGGAATCGGCATACAGTTTTTCGAGTGCTTCGGTCGCCGCTGCGCCCATTTTATTCAAACTGGTCCAAGCTTTATAACGAACCGCCATCGTCGGACTTCGCAGCGCGCGGGCCGCACCTTCGGCCGTCGAATAGTCAAACTTCGGCACCGAGTATTTCATTCCTGGCGGCGCGATCCTAAACAATCGCCCACGATCGATATCTTCTTGACGGTGTCCGCCGACTCCCGGGTCGTACCAGTCGGTCACAAACAACGAACCGTCGGGCGCAACGCAGACGTCGGCCGGGCGAAACCAGTTATCTTTTATTCCGGTCAGCAACGGTTCAATCGTCGCACTGTATCCCGCACCGTCGGACTGCACCGGATAGGCACGCACAACATTCGGACCTGGATCGCAGTGAATCATTTGATTGTGAAACCGCTTGGGCAGTAAATCAGCCTCATAGACGCAGATTCCTGATGGCGACCCAGCTCCGGTTTGTAAGACATTCGGCACGACCCCCGGGTCGTTTAAGTGCCAGTGGCGAAGCGGGATCTCGCTTTCCATGTTGATGCGTTCCGCCTGCCATGCCGCGCCGGTCATTTCATCGCGGTAACCATAATTGCCGTGTTCCATCACAAAGTTGATGCGTGTGCCGCGATTTCCGTCGTCGTCGTTATCGCTTTGCCAGAGCGTTCCGAAAGAATCGACCGCGGTTTCCCAGTTATTACGAAAGTTGTGTGCCAGAACTTCCATGCCACTGCCGTCAAGTTCGCATCGGAAGACCATTCC
>DIUH01000265.1:8094-16175 GCA_002428205.1 Planctomycetaceae bacterium UBA6163 | reverse complement strand
ACGTCGTTCAATCTGGACGAATACGTCGGCCTGCCAGCGGAGCATCCGCAAAGTTATCATACTTTTATGGATGAGAATTTATTCAATCATATTAACTTGCCAAAATCAAATATTCATATACCTGATGGAATGACCAGCGATATCGCCGGGTTCTGTTCATCCTATGAGGAAAGCATTCGTGCCGCGGGCGGCATTGACATGCAATTGTTAGGAATCGGCACCGATGGACACATCGGATTTAACGAACCGGGATCGTCGCTAGCCAGTCGCACACGACTGAAGACGCTGTGCGAACAAACGCTGCGCGACAACGCGCGGTTCTTTGGCAGTGTCGACGACGTGCCGCAGTTGTCCATCACGATGGGAGTCGGCACGATCCTCGACTCGCGACGTTGCATCTTGCTGGCCACAGGCGAGAAGAAGGCCGCGGCGATTCGCGGCGCGATCGAGGGGCCGATCACCAGCCAAAACACCGCTTCCGCTTTGCAACTGCACCCCGAAGCGATCGCGATTCTCGACGAAGCGGCCGCATCGTGGTTAAACCGCGTCGCCGACTACAAACACGCCGAAACCCACATGCCCGACCCCGACAAATTCTAATTTTCTCGCAGTCGCGAGTAGTCGAGCGATTGTCCCCAATCGCTTGAAAACCGTTTGAACAATTGGACCAGACCGACCAATTGCGATCGTTGAAGCACCAAACGCGATCGGGAAAGCCGAGAACACCGGGCAAGAGTTCCCAAAATTGTTGATGACTTTACCCTGACGAATCGGTTACAATCATAATCCTGCCTAGTCGATTCCCCCGCCTCCCATCCCACCTGCTGGCTTTCCCATGCGTGTTGCTCTCATGCATCTGCTGCTGCGATTTGCCTTTATCTCCGTCAGTTCCCTGGCATTTACCGGTGCTCAAGCTCAAGAACTGCTGTCGCCCAACACCGAAGTCGCGGTCGCCGTTGACCACTACATCGCCGAAAAGCTGCAATCGCGGTCGATCGAACCAAGGCCGGTGGCTGACGACGCGACTGTCCTGCGACGCACGATGCTCGATTTAGCGGGTCGTGTTCCAACGGCGAAAGAATACCAGTGGTACTTTGAACAGCCCGAAACGGTCCGTCGTGACATGCTGGTCGATCGTTTGATGCAGTCGTCGGACTTCGACTTTCACTTGCGGAACAGTTTGGATGAACTGCTTCTGGCCAATCGACCCAATGACGGCGAGTTCCGGGAGTACCTGCTGTGGGCCGTTCGCCAGAAACGTCCTTGGGACCAGATGTTTCGCGACATGTTGACCGCTCGGCAAGCCGATGGCGCCGAAAAAGGAGCGGTGCAATTCGTTTCCTCGCGCGTCCGCGATTTGGACGATTTGACCAACGACACGGCGATGCTGTTCTTTGGCGTGAACGTCAGTTGTGCGAAGTGTCACGACCATCCGTTGGTGGAAGCTTGGAAGCAAGATCACTTCTATGGCATGCAGGCATTCTTTAAACGAACATTCATTACTCGCAAGAATGTGATTTCTGAGAAACCGTTCGGCGAAGTGAAGTTCAAGACGACCGAGGGTGAAGAGAAATCGGCGACACTGATGTTCCTCAACGGATCGGTCGCCGAAGATAAAACGCCGAAGTTTGCTGACGATGAACGCAAACAACTGGAACAGCAGATTCAAAAGCTTGAGCGGGATGAGAACGCCGGTTATGTGATTTCCGCCAGCTTTAGCCCTCGACGCGAATTGGCCGAACTTGCGATCCGTGATGACAAGGAACGATTCTTAGCAAAGAACATTGTCAATCGAACGTGGTTGCGATTGATGGGCTTGGGATTGGTTGACCCGCCAGATCAAATGCATGAGGCAAACCCCGCCAGCCATCCCGAATTGCTCGATTGGTTGACCCGCGACTTTGTCGCTAGTGGATATGACCTGCGACGCCTGATTCGTGGCATTGCGCTCAGCCAAGCGTATGCCCGATCGAGCGAGTGGCCCGCCGACGAAACGCCGCCTGCCGCGTCGACTTATGCCTTTGCCACGACCAAAGCGCTCACGCCTCGCCAGCTGGCCGCTTCGTTGATGGTTGTCATCCGCTCGCCGGACAATTGGCCATCGCCGGAAGATTCGGTCGCGTGGAACAAGTTGCGAAACGATCTGGAAAATCAAGCCGGCGGTTGGACCCGCGAATTCGAACAACCGGGCGAGAACTTTCAAATCGCTGTCGACGAAGCACTCTTCTTCAGCAACAACGATCGGATCACGAAAGATTTGCTGCGCGACGGTGGCGACCGCATCGTCGGCAAGTTGAAGTCGATCGAGGATAATTCGCAGGCGGTCGATCAATTGTGGGTCACGGTGCTTAACCGCAAGCCGTCGGATGAGGAAATACAGACGGCGACCGATTGGATCGAGCGTGAAAACATCGATCGCGTCGAGTCGCTGCGGTCGCTCACTTGGGCGTTACTAGCCAGCCCCGAACTTAGATTCAATCACTAACCGAGATACCGGAAATTCATTTCCCAAAGAGCGGAGAACGTAACATCATGGCATCGAACATCAGCGGCTTGGGGCCGCAAAAAAACGGTTTGTCGCGACGTCGATTTTTGTCCGCAGCGGCGGCAGGGGTCACGGCCGGTTCGGTCGCTGACATGACGGCCATTCACGGGCTGCGCAGCGAAGCCTTGGCCAGCGAGCTGAAGAAACAGAACAAGCGAGTGATCTTGTTGTGGCTTGCCGGCGGCGCCAGTCAGTTCGAAACGTGGGATCCAAAACCGGGAGCGAAAACGGGCGGCCCGTTCCGTGCGATTCCGACAAATGTGACCGGGATCCACATCAGCGAATTGTTGCCCGAACTGGCCAAGCGGATGCAGCATACCGCGATCATCCGATCGCTGAACACCAAGATCGCTGACCACGGCACCGGTGCCGCGCTGATGGAATGCGGCCGCGTTGGCGACCCGGGTGTCAAATATCCTGACATCGGTGCCGTCGTCGCTCGTGAACTCGGACGACTGGAAAGCAAGGTTCCCGATTACGTTTCGCTGTACACATCGACCGAAGGGAGACGCAAAGGGACGAGCGGTTTTCTGGGCGCCCGTTACTCGCCGATGTTCCTCAGCGAAAGCATGACGCCGCCGAACATTGTGCGGCCCGACATCATTTCGGAAATTGACCACCACGATCGAGCAGCACTTCGCGATGTGTTGGCAAAACGCTTTACCACAGCGCGTCGCAATCAGGCCGTCGACAGCCATATGTCAGCCTATCAACGCGTGCATGGTTTGATGGCCAGCGCCGACTTGTTTGATATCGAGCGTGAACCCGAAAGCGTTCGCAATCGTTATGGCTCATCCCAATTTGCCCAGCAATGCTTGATCGCGCGGCGATTGGTCGAAGCCGACGTGCCGTTCGTCAAAGTCGCTCGCGCCTGGTGGGACAGCCACGGCCAGAACTTCGAAACGCACCAAGAGCTTTGTGCCGACCTGGACCATTCGATGTCGGTGCTGTTGGACGATTTGTCAGAGCGGGGACTGCTGGAGCACACGCTGGTGATCACGCTGGGCGAGTTCGGCCGCACTCCGGGTATCAACGCCAGCCTTGGTCGCGATCACTTTGCCAGTGCGTGGAGTTGCAGCCTTTCGGGTGCGGGCATCCGTGGCGGTGTCGCCTATGGCAAGACCGATGACGAAGGGCAGCGAGTGGTTGAAGGCGAAGCGAGCGCTGGCGACCTGTTCGCGACGATTCTTGCGGCCCTTGGGATCGACCACCAGCACGAATACATGCTGGGATCGCGTCCGATTCCACTGGCCGATTTCGGCACCAACCCGATCCGCGACGTGCTGGCTTAAGCAACGTTTTCAACACCCTTTCAATCGCATCCTTATCGTCGAGTGTTCGCCATGATGCCCAGTGATGAATCTGCCGCCGAGCCACAAGTCGCCGCTCCCCCAGCGATGCCACAGTCGGTGAAGGTCGAAAAGACTTTCGGCCTGCCCGCGATCGGTTTTTGCGTCACGCAAGGCGAAGCCGCGACGACTCTGTTCGCCGGTATGTCGGACTTCGCGGTCCACCGAATCGACCTGGCGGCAGAAAAGATCGAAGCCGTTCCGATCGGCCAAGAACGTCACAGCAGTTATGTGACGGGGCTGGTTCGCGCCGGCGATAACCTCGTTTCCGGCGGTTATGACGGCGCGCTGATTTGGTGGAATATGGCTAGCGGCGAAGTCATTCGCCGAGTCGAATCGGCACATTCGAAATGGGTGCGGATGTTGGCCGTATCGCCCGATGCCAGTCGCATTGCGAGCGTCGCCGATGACATGACTACGCGACTGTGGGACGCGTCCAGTGGCGATCTTGTTGCGACCTGGGGCGATTACGAAACTAAAACGCCACACGATTTTCCTTCGATGCTGTATGCCGTTACGATTTCACCCGATGGCCGTTGGTTAGCCACCGGCGACAAGACTGGAATCGTGCTGGTGCGCGATCTAGCCACCGGCGAGATCGCGGCGCGACTCGAAACACCAATCATGTATACATGGGACCCCAAAGCACGGCGTCATTCAATCGGCGGAATCCGATCGCTGGCCTTCTCAAGCGATTCGACGCTGCTGGCCGTCGGTGGCATGGGCAAAGTCGGCAACATCGACCACTTAGAAGGCTCCTCGCGTGTGGAAGTTTTTCGTTGGCAAGAAAAGGTGCGACTGTATGAGATTGAGGACAACAAATTAAAAGGATTAGTCGAAGCGTTGCGCTTCGGCCCAGGCGATGCTTGGCTGGCGGCAGCCGGCGGCGACAATTCGGGATTTGTAACGATCTATCGGATGGACGACGGCAAGCTGGCCGCTCAAGAGAAAGTCGGCAGCCATGTTCACGATTTCGCGTTTGGACAATCGCCTGACACGATCTACACCGTCGGACACAATCAAGCGACCATTCTAAAGCTTGCCTAACGCAGCCAATATCGCCAGTGGGCAACAGTCAAGCGGATCGCGTCTATTGGTGCCATCCATTGAATGCATGCAGCTCGGCTGGTTTGCACAAGGCATTTGATTCCGGAACCGCGAAGCGGTGAAAGATTGTAGCCCCGGGTAAGCCAAGACGAGCTCCGCGAGTCAAGCGTAACCCGGGGTTTACGAGAACGATGTGAGCGGCGACGAGCCGTTGATATGCAAACCTTTGGAATAACACCGAGTCGCAACCGATCGGAATGCCGACATCACTGATCGCGTCAATTGGTGCCACCCATCCTCTGCAAGCAACCTCGACGGTTTGCGCGAGCGCTTGCGGTTCAGAAATATTGGAATTGCCAAATACTTCCAACTAGAAATCAAATATCCGGTGATTTATTTACTTGCGACGCCGAAGTGGGCAGTCGTGTTTGAAGAAAAGCCATTATGCATTTGGCTTTAGCCGATCGACAAATTGCTTTACGACGGGACGTTGGTCGACATGCGGATTGACATGCGGTCTGGCGGCAAGCAAGTGCGATTGTGCTTCGGCTGCACTCATACCGCGATACTTGATCAACCAACACATCGCGACCGTTGCGCTGCGCGCCCGTCCTGCCTTGCAATGGATGTACACCATTTCACCGCGATCAACATGATCCTGCACAAACTCGACCGCCGCCGTCACGTCATGCAAACTCGGGTGTGTGAAGTCGGTGGTCGGCATGTGAAACTGATCGATCCCCAGACGCGTGTAATGTGCCAGCGGGCCACAATACTCCTCGCAAGTATTTACCACGGCTCGAACGCCGAGGTCGTACAACCGCTGGGCATCAACAGCGAAAGGATAGCCGCCTAAAAGCACCAGCGGATCGATCGGATCCCACCAATTTCGGATCCTCAGCCAACGTCCCAGCAATGAGTTCCAAAACAAGGTGGGATAGAACACCAAACGGGCATAAAGCCGGCTTGTCCAGGGTGTTGTTGTCATCACCGCGGAACTCCCAATTGCAGACTCGGTTTACCCGGCAACATTCGATCCAGCGCCTTCAGCGCGATAGGAAACGGTGGCTTCAGTTCTTCGGATTGAGACCACCACTTATCAAGAATCTCGACCACCGCCGCTTCCATCGGTCCAAACCAAGTTTGCATCGCGTTATCGATCAGCCCAGCGGTTACTCCCGGCGATGGAATCAGTTCCAGATAGCATGCCGCGTCAAGAACCACCGGTAAACCGGCCAATGCCACGACCATGGATGCACGTGCGCGGTCTTCGTTTTCCTCGGCGGCTTGAGCCGGCAAGACCATCGCCCCCATGCCAATTCGCGTCAGCAACCAAGTCACCCGCAGGACTTCGGGAACCGAAGGAACCGGGTTCGTCAAAACCGCTTCGATCCACAGCGTCGACGTCGCCGGATCGCAGTCACCGTCGCCACCTCGATACGGCGAAAGCAGTACACACACGGCAGATTTCGGAATAAACGATTCGTGGGTTTTCTTGGCGATCCGCCGCAGTAGACCCGCTCCATAACCATCCCACTGCTCGCGGATCGGCCTAGCTCGCAACGACAATTGTTGTGTCGACTTGGGAAATCGCTCCCGATACACCAGACGTGCATCGGCCAAGCAGGTCAGGATCGCTGAGGCACACGCGTCCAGCCCCAGTTCACCAATTCCTGCTGCCAACAAGGCGGTTCGGCAAGCATCCTGATCACTCGACCCTGATGCACTCGCGGCGATCAAACGGCTCCAGAAAGATTCTAAATCGAGCTCCGCCGCAGCTAGGCGTTTGGTCAGTTCGGCAAGCGGTTCAGCGATCTTTGTCGCCAGCGCCGCATCGATCCCCGACGCACCGGTGGCCCAGCACCGCGCGGCATGCAGTGGTGACAGTTTGTCGCCAATCTCCCAACGAATCCGTGTCATGACAACTCGCCCATCTGGCGACGAATCCAAGCTTCCAGTTCGTCGAAATCGACCGGCGGATACTTTGTCAAATCCGGTCGCAAAATCGTCGCTTCACGCATGTAGGTGTGCTGGATCTCGTGTTGCAGTTTCCGCGTGTTCCAGTGAACCAGGATCCGAATGCAACGCGGTAAAGACCCAGGCACCGAAACCTCATAACCGCACAGCAATGGCACGTCGATCCAGCCAAGCTGACGAGCGGCCAGAGCCGGAAACTCGGCGGTTAAATCCTTGGTCACAGTAAAGATGGTGCTAGCCACATCAGTCGACTCGATTTCGTTGCGACGAATCATCAATGCCAGCAATTGACGGGTCGCTGTCAAGATTTCGTCGCGCGAATCGGTCTCGACGGTCGTCGCCCCACGCACGCCGCGGCAAAACATTGGGCCAGCCGACGAGTCTGAGGAAAGCGAATTGGTTTCGGGCGACTGAGGCGATCGGGCGGGAAGCGACATTTCCGATTCTGAAATTTGCGGGTAGAGAGGGGGGAGCTTTTGAGCGGCACGGCGCGGGTCTTCCGGTTTCACAAGCCAACGACCAAACACAATCAATTGTTTGACACACACATCGTTCTGCCATCAGGCTACGATCGACTTCAGCCGCAGCCAATTTCGGCTCCAGCCAAAACTGCGAACGAAACCTCGTCCGACTGGTTCTCGCCCCGGGCTTGTCTTGTCACTGCAGGCCAGATTCCATTGCACCCTGACCACCGTACCCGCTTACTATAGACGAGTTCGCAAGATCTGCGATACTCGCATCTGCGGCCGATCGCTCGCAGGCCAACTCAAACCAAGCCCGCTCAAGGACGACTTCCATGACCCAACCAAGAACGAAGTACCAAGAAAAGATCATCAAGAACTACTACCGCAACCTCGACGCCATCGCACTGCAAAAAGCGATGGAACAGGTTTCGGAACTGTATTTGAGCGAAGGAAAGAAGCGAGAAACGGTTTGGCAACGTTTGATGAGCAACCTCGAAAAGGCCGGCATTCACCCTGACCAAGTCAAACATTTGCGAGAACAGGATGACCCTGCCTTGATCGCCGAAGCCCTGAAAAAACTGGTCTGAGCTCCCCAGATGGGCCCCGATGGCGTGGATTCAGCGCAGCGGAACCCGCCAAGAGTTCCGGATTGCTTGGCAAATCACTAGAAGTCTACGCGACTTCCGCTACAAATTTCCC
>DIUH01000265.1:3897-8014 GCA_002428205.1 Planctomycetaceae bacterium UBA6163 | reverse complement strand
AACATCCCCTCCGGGGTGGCTCGTTCGACAACCCAGAACTTATCGACAACGTAATTGTAGGATTCTCCCTTGGGTGTCGCCGACACCTGGTGGGCACGCTGGCCTGGCGACCGCCCATGCTTGCTGAGCCGATAAATAACCCAATCGCCTGGTTTCCAATCTCGCTTAAAGAACACTTTGCCCCCGCTTCATATACCGATCGCATTGCCCCAAATGCAGCCGCCCTTAGACTCGCCACTCAGACTCGCCACTGCAACCGCCAGGATTTGTCAATCCAACGCCCCCGACACTACCGCTATTGGTATACTAGCTTGCCCGGGTGCCGCGTCTATCGCAATATGAACGCGTTTTTCACCATTTGAACCACTTCGGATCCAGAGCAATCGCCATGATCGGTATGAATCTACTCGGTTTATCAAGCCTTCCGGCCCTCGCCATGACATCGATGATCGGACAAGCCACCACCCAAGTCTTGGTTTTGGTCGGCGTCGTGCTCGGCATCGGATTCCTCGGATTTTTGTTCATATTTTCCGTGCGATACGGCAAACTGTGGATTCAAGCGATCATGTCGCGGGCCGATGTCAGTTTGATGAGCCTAATTCGGATGCACTTCACCAAAGTCGATCCGAGCGTGATCGTTCAGGGTAAGGTCATGGCGGCCCAGGCTGGCCTGAGCATCGATCGTGATACAGGCATCAGCACCCGACGCCTGGAGTCACATTACCTCGCCAATGGCAACGTAAAAAACGTAATCCACGCGATCATTGCCGCCCAACGGGCCAGCATTCCGCTCGATTTTGACCAGGCTTCTGCGATCGACCTAGCCGGCCGTGACGTTTTAGACGCCGTCCAGACCAGCGTTTATCCCAAGGTGATCGACTGTCCCGATCCGCGACGCAGCGGCAAAACCACGCTCAGCGCCATCACTCGCAATGGCATCGAACTTCGCGTTCGGGCCCGAGTTACTGTCCGAACCAACCTAGCGCAATTGATCGGCGGAGCGACCGAAGACACCATCATTGCCCGAGTCGGCGAGTCGATCATCAGTTCAATCGGTTCGGCCCAATCTCACTTCGAAGTGCTTGAGAACCCCGACATGATCACCCGCGCCGTGCTCAGCCGCGCACTGGACTCGCAGACAGCCTTCGAAATCGTCTCGATCGACATTGCTGACATCGATGTCGGAGAAAACATCGGCGCGCGTTTGCAAACAGACCAAGCCGAAGCCGATACACGCGTGGCTCGCGCAACCGCCGAACGCCGACTGGCCGAAGCGATCGCGCATGAGCAAGAAATGAAAGCGCTTGTTGCCAGCAATCGCGCCGCGCTCGTTTTGGCCGAAGCTGAAGTTCCACAAGCCATGGCCGAAGCTTTTCGTGCAGGCCGCATCAGTGATGCTAACGGCGCGGTCAACTAATCGTTGCCGATGGCCGACTGGAATGGCGTTTCTGAATCCTGGTTACTGACTTCAACGCCGTTGAAACTAGGCTCTGTCTGAATAGGGGTCTGACCCTCACCGACCGTCTCGCAAAAACAAGGGTGCAATAATCTCATCCAACGCGATGCGCTGAAAACTCATATGCGATTGGCTGCCCTCATAAACAATGCCGACCGTATTTGCATCAATCATAGTCATGCATGAATAACCGGCACATCGCCCTTCATCCAGCAATAACTGGTTTGCCTGAGGCCACGTGAGTCCTCGATCGGGCGAGCCCTTAATCGTGATTCGCTGCCGCTGGCTTTTGCTGTCAGGATTTGAAAACAGTAACCAACCGCTCGCCTTGTCGGTTCTTCGCCCGATGTCGATCAAACTCGCCATACACGCGCCGGGTTCAATCAAGGTATTTTCAGATGTGGAATGCTTTTGCCAAGTCTTTCCAAAGTCGCTAGAAGTCATCACCACTCGCCAGGGCGCACGGTTATAACGACAGTTTAACATCAGTACGCCCGGTTGCGATTCAACCACTTGCGCTTCGGTCGTGTCGCCAAACGCGCCGGAGCCAACTTGCCAAGTTCTACCACGATCGGTCGAGTAGATGATCGTTGAATAGGGCAACCGTCCCTTTTCCGGCGGGTCCTGATACTGAGCGGCAAAGACCAGCGTTCCATCTTGCATGGTGATCCCCTTGCCTGGGCCTTGTAGGATAAGACACCACTGAGAATCTTTTACTTGCGAGGTAATATTGATAGGTGCCGACCAAGTGACGCCATCATCGTCACTGCGAGCAAGCAACATTTGGCCGGTTTCGTCTGGCGTTAAACCTTGNNCGCGGTCCACCAAAATCGCAGGATCACCCACACCATCATATCGATGTGCGGGATCGTCGCCCATGTCCATGATGATCTTCATCGGTTCCCAACTGCGCCCACCATCGACCGACCGCGACATCCCAACATCAATATCGCCGGGCAAATCACCACCATTGCGATATCGAACATCATAAACCGCAACCAGCGTTCCCTGGTTGGTTGTTATAAGACCGGGAATTCGATAAGTATGTACATCATCGTCGCCACCGTTACGCAGTGCGATTCCCATACGCTGGATATTCGGTTCAGACTCCAAGCCGAATGTCTCGCCGCTGGAAAACGTAATCGACTTGCACGTTGCACCAACACGATTATCGATATCGGCAGTCGCGTTCAACTTACCGGCGATCCACACAAAATTAACACCTTCTTCCAACATGAAAAACGATGGCTCACAGGCCAAAGATTGCGTTTCACTGGTAACCATTATCGGGTCGGTCACCATGGCCGCGTCACGCCAGACGAATGCCTCACTTTGCCCCGTGCCAATCACTTGCACCGAATCGATATCGGACAAATCGCTGGTTCCCTGCAGACCCAGTTCAAGTGACCTTATACCGATCGGATTCGAATTGCCGCTCGTCTCGATCCGCAATTTCACCAAAGGGCATGCCGCGTTGCCCACCAGCAGAGGAAAGGTCGTCGGTACCGCTTTAACATCCACAATCATTTGCGGCCGCGCCTTGGCGATGCCAACATCGTCGACCAGGATTCCCGTGTCCGGTGGGCTGATCACGCTGAACCGCAGTCGACTGGAGGTCGTCTCGCCCAGCGGTACTTTTACACTTGATAGAAACGGACGTCCCACACGGATCTGGTTATCGCCACTGAAAACTTCGGTCCAAGTTGTCCCGACCAGCTTTTCGATCCTGAACTTGAACGGGCTTCGCGATGTCCAACGCTCAGCGGCGAAGAACAATTGATCGCCAGCGGAAATGCCGCTGGCGACCTCAAGTTCGACTACCGAATGCGGTCCCGGCAACCAAAGGCATTGCTTGCCGGTTTTCGCATGCTTATCGTCGATGATCAGTTGTCCCGTCGTCGCCCTCCATGTCCCCAGTTCGGTTTGTACCCGATCGAAACTACCGGCAACCGCCTGCTCGAATCCCGTGCCGCGGCTCGCCGAATCCGTCTCGCCCGCCAAAGCAATCACATTCTGCGAATTGGGCGCCGACAGCATGACCAATGCAACGACGACATAGATTTTGTTTAACAAAGTTCAGTCCCTCTGGATACACAGCCGCTCGCACGACCAGTGATTCTTATATAACCTACCGCTCCAGTTTATCGCATGAAGCGAGTCGATTCATGAACGGGTGAAATTTTTGTTTCCCCGATGTTTGATGGGAGAAATAGATTGACCGTTTCGGATACACCTCTGACCCAAGACACACAATCGCTCATCGACTTTTACCGAACGACGTTGCTCGATGATGTCGTTCCGTTCTGGTTTCCCCGCTCAATTGACAATCAATATGGCGGTTTCTTGCACTGCATGGATGCCGACGCCACGATCATTGATACGGACAAATCGGTCTGGGCGCAGGGGCGAATGGCGTGGATGCTGCTGACGTTGCACAACACTTGGGAACCACGCGATGACTGGCTTCACTGGGGGCGGCAAGGGATCGAATTCTTGCTGCGGCACGGCTTTGACACCGACGGACGGATGTTCTTTACCGTAACGCGCGATGGTCGTCCGATCCGCAAGCGACGTTATGCGTACAGCGAGTCTTTTTTGGCGATCGCCTGCGCCGCACTGTTTCGCGCAACCGGCGACCAGCAGTGGCGCCAATTAGCTTTG
>DIUH01000265.1:0-3862 GCA_002428205.1 Planctomycetaceae bacterium UBA6163 | reverse complement strand
TCGTTATTTGTCAAACACGATCGTCAAGCCGTGATGGAAATGGTGACGCCCGATGGCGAAATCTCAGACCATTTTGATGGTCGTATGTTGACACCGGGCCATGCGATCGAAGCCGCTTGGTTTGTAATGGACGAAGGCAATTTCCGTAAAGACAAACGCTTGATCGAACTCGGCTGCAAAATGCTGCAGTACAGTTGGCAGCGCGGATGGGACAACGAGTTTGGCGGGTTGTTTTACTTCCGTGACGTCGACCACCGGCCGGTGCAGGAATATTGGCACGATATGAAGTTTTGGTGGCCGCACAATGAAGCGATTATTGCCACGCTAATGGCTTGGCGTTTGACCGGCAATCAGCTCTATTCCGAATGGCACCGCTTGGTTCACGACTGGAGCTTTCGCCATTTCGCCGATTCCCAGCACGGTGAATGGTACGGATACTTGCATCGCGATGGCCGACTTTCTAATACCCTGAAAGGCAATCACTGGAAAAGCTTTTTCCACCACCCAAGGATGCTGTGGAAATGCGTCCAGATACTCCGGTAGAAGAATTGCATTGGCCCGGTACAAGCTTGTCTTGTTTGGCTCAGGTCTGGTGGCTAAGCACTTGTCAGTTTCCTGATAGTGATTTAAGACACATGATTGGCATTGGATTGCCAACAAATTTTGCCGCGTGGTTTGTCGTCTTGTTACGAACACCAACCCGCCGATTTACAGATTTTGAAACCACTTACCACGATGTTTGATGCGATGCCCGATCGTCCTTTGCTCGTTGAATCTCGCCGCTCACGCCGCGTCCGCTTTACCGGAGGCAACGGTTTTGATTTGGCCGGAATCGTCGATCTGCCGACCGCCGGGCCGCATGAGTTCGTCGGCGATGGCGATACGCCGCGTGAAGAGGCCGTTGCTGTTGACATTCCCCCGCACCAACCGCCGGTAGTCGTTTTTTCGCACTGCTTCACTTGCAACAAGGACCTTAAGGCGATCGTTCGATTGGGCCGTGCGTTGGCCGGTGAGGGGATTGCTGTGTTGCGATACGACATGACAGGGCTAGGCAACAGCGACGGCGATTTCTCTCGCACGAACTTCACCACCAATCTCGCCGACCTTCGTGCGGCGATCGATTTTGCGGCTGGCGAACTTGGTCCAGTCACCGGTTTACTGGGGCACAGTTTTGGCGGCGCCGCTTCGTTAGCTGTCGCAGGCCATCCCACGGGATTGCCACCATCGCTCAGAGCGGTTGCGGCACTTGCGGCTCCCAGCGACACCCAGCACCTCGCGGCGCTGATGCTCAAGATGAATCCGGCAATTCAAACTGAGGGAGCGGGCGAAGTTGAAATCGGCGGTCGGCGCTGGACGATTCGTCGCGAAATGCTGGACGATTTCCGCAGCCACCAGCTGGACCGGTTGATCGGCAACCTATCCTTGCCACTGATGTTACTCCATTCCCCCGTCGATCGGACCGTCGGCTTTGACCATGCGCTGCGGATCATGCAGCTCGCTTCGAGTCGCCGTGACAACGCAAAACCTTCAGCCACCAGCCTAGTTGCACTGGACGGGGCCGATCACCTTTTGGCAGAAAACCCAGATGACTTAAGCTATGTCGCCGGGTTGCTAGCATCATTCTTCTGGCGATATCGATAGCCCACGCAAAAGTAACTCGATCGGCCTGCTAGATGAATGTCCTTAATCCTCGTCGCTTGGCCAGTTTGATCGGAATGCTAACACTTACACTGGCGTCGCTGGCAACCGCCCAGTCAACGCCATCACCCGACTCACCGCCATCGCCGCTGCCGGCCAACGACCCGCTTGCCATGCTGCCGCCCGAAGAGGCACAGCGAGTGCTTCAGTGGGCTGCGGATTGGGTTCGACAAGCGTTGCCGTCAACCTATCACGGCGACAAAGATTGGGGCAAACAGACGCGTTTATACGCCGGTGTTCGGTTCACCAAGCATGATGGGCGTTTGTCGACCAAGCGACGCTGGGTCGACGTCGGCCACGGCCGCTGGATTCGATACGACATCGACTTGGGCGACCCCACCTCGCCGGATCGATTGAATATTCAAATCACTAAAGCCGAAATTGGCCCCGACCGCCGCATCCGCTTCGAAGCCCAAATTGACACGCGAGTCGATCTGCGGATCCAACAAGAACGTTGGAACCTCGGCACGCGATTGTTCAGCGTTTCGGTAAAGGGCGACGCCGCGATCAGGATGATCGTCACCGGCGACGTCGGCTTTGCATTTGACCTTACTCGCATTCCACCGGATGTGATTGCCGACCCCAACATTGAATCGACCCAAATATCCTTAGTCAGCTTAAACGTCGATCGCATTAGTAAGATTGGTGGCGAGGCAGCAGAAGCTTTCGGCGATTTGGCAGAACGAATCATTCGTGATGAATACTTGCCCAAACAGCAAATTAAAATCACCGACCGCTTGAATCGCCAGATCGATCGTCGCCGCGACCAATTTCGCTTTGGCGCAAGCGACTGGTTGTTACGGACTTTGCCAACAAGGCCAGTCGAATAGATGGTGCACCCGTTGGTCGATCGTTGCCGTCGCTATCGACAATGGTGACGGGCCTAAGTGACGAAATGTGCCGCTTCGCGAAACGTAACCAATTTGCTCTGATCCGGGTCCCACAGTTTCAGTCGCAAGCATGCAAAAATGTCGCGCAAGGTCAGGGTGGTTACAACAGGCGTCTGTAATTCTTCCAGACCAGCCATTGCTTCGGGCAATCGATAAAATGGAATCTTGGCGTTCAAATGATGAACATGGTGATAGCCGATGTTACCGGTAAACCAATTCATCACCGGTCCCATTTTCATAAAACTTGATGAATAGAGAGCTGCGTGGACGTGATCCCATTCCCCACCATCTCGCCGGATGACGCCCGGAAAATTATGCTGGGCGTAAAACAAATAAGACCCCAGACAAGTGGTGATCGCCATCGGCAACAACAGCCCCAGCACCAACGCTTGGGTCGAAACAAAGCTTAATCCAACAATCAGTCCCACGTGCAGCAATATCGCCAACCCAGCTTCATAATTTTTTTTGGGATTATCAATAAATGCTATCAGGCACATTTCCCACAAAAAAACGGTGAAGTAACCGAACAAGAAAGTCAGCGGATGGCGACTGATCAAATAATGAAACTTGGTCCATCGCGACCCCTCGGCATATTCGGCCGTTGTCATGACAGGAAACGTTCCCAGAGTTGGGCCGTAATGCCTCGCATTATTCTTATGATGATCATCGTGTGAGTGCTTCCAAGTGCGTGGCGGGCTTAACACCAATGTCCCAAAAAGCTTTAAGACGACGCCGGCAACCAGTGAACCGCTCAAAATCGCACCGTGCATATAGTCGTGATAAAGGATAAAGACACGAACGAGTACCAAGCTGGCGACCAAGCTGCTCGTTACGCATACATACCAGGGCAAATCAAGACATGCGATCACCAGCAACGCGGTTGCCACTGTCAATGTCGACCAAAAATGCCACCAACTCGTCCAGCGATGCTCTTGAGCGTACACCTTGCTAGCGATTAAAAGCTCTTTTCCGCTTCGCATCAGTTCTCTTCAGAAGTTTTTTGGAGGTTGGGGTAAGCGGAGGCGACTCCGCTGTCGCCCATCTTTTCAGAATCGACACAAGATTGTCGAAAAAAATCGCCTAAAGGTACACTCCCTTAGAACGGTAGTCGCTAGCGGCTACCATGTGAAGGTGGCTCAGTTTAGACCGCGAAGTATTGCGACCAAACAACGCATTTCGCGGTAGGTTTGGTTAAGAAACTCACGCACCGCGATTTTAACCTTTCAAAATCAAAGCCGCTTACGTTCGCATTGCCCCACTTATCCCGGCCCTCC
>DIUH01000032.1 GCA_002428205.1 Planctomycetaceae bacterium UBA6163 | reverse complement strand
CGAATGCAGGTTCGCGATGCAACCGGTGACGTGGTGCTGCAACAGCGAGTATCGCTCAGCCAGTTGCAACCGCCAGCACCAAGAAAAGCACAACCCTTGTCCGCAGCGGAGTCAAAGTGATGCCTCTACCAACAGACCTGATCGACGCTTTGAATCGACGATCGTTCTTACAACACAACTCGACTGGTCTTGGTGGGATGGCGCTGGCGACCCTGTTGGGGGCACANNTCGGTTTGCCGGGCTTGCCACATTTTCCGCCCAAGGCAAAGCGAATCATCTATCTGTTTCAGTCGGGTGCTCCGTCGCAGATGGACCTTTTCGACCCCAAGCCCTCGATGATCCCGCGCAGTGGCGAGAACCTGCCTGAATCGATCCGCCAAGGCCAGCGTCTGACCACCATGACATCGGGGCAGTCGACCTTTCCTGTTGCGCCATCGATCTTCAAGTTCGCACAGCATGGCCAGTCGGGGATGTGGATGAGCGAACTGTTGCCTCACATGTCGACGGTTGCAGACGACTTGTGCATGATTCGATCGGTCCATACCGAAGCGATTAACCATGATCCGGCGATCACATTTTGCCAAACCGGGTCGCAGTTAGCCGGGCGGCCGAGCATTGGTTCTTGGCTCAGCTATGGCTTGGGCAGCGAAAACCAAGACCTGCCGGCCTACGTTGTGCTGACCTCGTTCGGTTCCGGTCGTCCCGATGATCAACCGTTGTATGATCGATTGTGGGGGGCGGGTTTTTTACCAACCGAACACCAAGGAGTTAAGTTTCGCAATTCGGGTGATGCGGTCCTGTACTTATCGAACCCTCCAGGTGTCGATACCGCAACCCGTCGCAGCACGCTCGATCGGTTGCGACAGCTAAACGAAATGCGTCATCAACAAGTGGCTGATGCTGAGATTCAAGCGAGAATCGCGCAATATGAGATGGCGTTTCGAATGCAAACCAGTGTTCCTGATCTGTTGGACATTTCATCGGAATCCCAATCCGTTCTTGATATGTACGGTCCCGACGTCAAACGTCCTGGTTCGTATGCGGCCAACTGCTTGCTGGCCCGCAGGCTGGCCCAGCGTGATGTTCGGTTTGTCCAGTTGTTCCATATGGGTTGGGACCACCATGGTGGATTACCCAAAGCGATTCGCGGCCAGTGTAAAGACACCGATCAAGCGACCGCGGCTTTGATCAAGGACTTAAAGCAGCACGGTTTGTTGGATGATACGTTAATCGTTTGGGGCGGCGAGTTTGGGCGGACGATTTATTCGCAAGGTGCGATCACCGCCGACAATTACGGTCGCGACCACCATCCGCGATGCTTCACCGTATTGATGGCGGGCGCGGGCATCAAGCCTGGTATGACATACGGCGAAACCGACGAATACTGTTACAACATCGTCGGGGATCCCGTGCACTGGCATGATCTCAACGCCACCATCATGCACCAGCTAGGGATCGACCACACGCGATTGACTTACCGATATCAAGGCCGCGACTTCCGCTTAACCGACATTCACGGTGAAGTGGTCAAAGGGATTCTTGCATAGCCGTCGTAAAAAAGTTTTGTGCCACCTGTCAATTGCCCTTTGACGGGGCGTGCATGCCAAAAGAATGGGGACAAGAGAATATCTAGTAAGACTGGAGCAAGTATTCTCTTGTTTCCATTCTTTTGGCCTGACATCGGTGTCGGTTTTGACGCCGACGGCGTATGTTGTTGGCATTACACTGCAATTGTGCAACAGGGGCACGGATTTTCGGAAGCCATTCGTGCCACGCCCCGTCTTGATGCCCCTTAATCGCAAGTGCCATTTGTCCGGCACTGGCAATCTCATTTGTTTGCGGCAGCGAAAGTGAGTATCGCGCCTCGTGTAGCTGCATCAAAGTATCGGGGCTGCTGTCCTTTTTTCATAAAGACGACGATTGGCGCTTTTATTCGGCGGGTTAGCTCGAATAAGGCGTCAACACCTTCGTCGTACCAGCCATGATATTCATGGTAAAAGAGATCCGCGTTAGTATTTACGAGCGCTTTGGCGACGTCTGGTGCGGAGAAAAATTCCTTCAGAGTTTTACCTTCTAAGTGATACAAAGGATTTCCAAAGACCAATACGATTTTTTCCGTCATTGACGCTTTGCTCAATCTCCTTAACATCAAATCGACGCCACTGAAGCGTTTGGCGATTGTCATCTTGACGCTTGTCATCCACGGGCACCAACGCGAGCTAACGGGGACACTGCCTTTTAAATGCTCCGTTTGCGAGACGAGTTTCTGTTAAAAGCTGTGTCCCCAAGCAGTTGAAACGACCGGGCGAGATTCTTCGGTGCAACGATTTAGGGATTAACGGCTTCCAAATCGACCGCTCGCTTGCTCCGGCAATTCATTTTCCCTATAAGTGACATCTTTTAGTCCGCAATTGAAGCGTTTGTCTGGGCGGTCCGTTCGCCGGAAGAACGGCAACACTGCGTGGCAGTCGGAACTCAGAGTGCGGATCGCAAAATCTGACCAACAACAAAGGCAATAGGGCATGGGCGTTGAATTAGCGGCGGTTTATGAAGGCAAGCTGCGTTGTGTGGCTACGCATGGCCCGAGCATGGCGAAGGTAGCGACCGATGCGCCGGTTGATAACGGCGGTAGCGGCGCGGAGTTTTCGCCGACCGATTTGGTAGCAACGGCTCTGGGGACATGTGTTTTAACAACGATGGGATTGGTAGCGGCACGACACGATATTGACCTGTCAGGCATGACGGTGCGGGTTATCAAGGAAATGACACAAAAGCCGGTTCGCCGCATCGCGTCGTTGGCCACTGAGATTGTTGTGCCAGCCTCGGCTGTTCCCGAACCGAGTGATCGTGGTCGCCTAGAGGCCGCGGCCAATAAGTGCCCAGTCCATGCCAGCCTGCATCCCGATATCGACGCGCCGCTGACCTTTCGTTACGTCTGAACCATAACCCTCATGACTGGTCCGCTTTTCGGCGACGAGGCGGCTTGGCGACTAGCCTCAGCGATGGCAGCACGACACCGCCGCCATGGAAGGTCCGGCGGCCATCGACTTGATGATCGAAAACGAAGACGCCATCAGCGATTCCAGGGCGCGAACTGCATCGCAGGATTGCCGGGTGACCACACTCGGGGCACTTCAGTCGCAGTCCGTGTCCGTCAATCATTTCATGGATCATCCGCACCACGTCTTGGTTGGCCGCCAGCGAACCGTAAGTCCGTCCTGTCCAATCGGCCAATTCACTTTCGATCGCTAGTCGCACGGCCCGCTGCAAGCGATTGATCTGTTGCTTGAGCGATTCGATTTTCGCTGCGGCATCCGCAGTAGCTTGCCTCTGCTGGGCATTTTTGATTGCCGCTTCCCGCTCATTCAGCTCGCCAGGCCTGTCTAGATGAGAAGCTCTTGCCGTAGGCGCCTGAGCCTGCGCGGTTGCTTTGTCTGGATCGTTGGCCGGGTTTGCGTATTCGTCGATCAACGTGTCAGCCTAGCGCCGGTGTCAAAGAAACGGAGAAAAATCCAGATTCGAACAAAAAAACCTTGCCGACTTATTTATACATTGTGTATAAATAGATTTCTAGTCAAGAAGTTGCCGATTTTGCCGTTTCGATGGGCACCGTTTCGTGAACTTGCACGTTGCGGCCCAATTGAAGTGGCACTTTTGCGGCCACCTTTTGTACGGTAACGCTTTCGTGCGGAAAGTTTCCGCAATATCGAAGTCTGTCATGGTCCTTGCCCCACTCGTGAAACGCCGATGACGGTCAATCAGCAAACGGTCGAAGAAACCAAACAACAGATCCGCGGTTTGGTCAATGAGATAGCGGCGCTAGCCAAAAGCGGCGCGACAGCGGAAGAGTTTTACCCGGAGTTTTTGCAGCGGATCGTGACAGCGCTGGCCGCTGCCGGTGGTGCTGTTTGGCTGTTGGACGAAGATCGGCAATTGCGTTTGCAGTACCAGATCAATGCCGAACCGACTGTCTTGGCTGGCGATGGTGAAGACTCGATGCGGCATTCTCGGTTGATTCGCCGAGTCGCCCAAACAGGCCAATCGTTATTGGTGCCGCCCTATTCGGGCACCACCGATGGCGACGCCGAAGGGAACCCAACCCGCTACTTGTTGGTGCTTGCGCCGCTGAAACATGACGGCAATGCGGACGGATTGATCGAAGTTTTCCAACGACCCGATACAGCGCCCGAGACGCAAAAGGGCTATGTACGGTTTCTCCAGCAGATGTGCGAGTTGGCGGCCGACTGGTTGCGAAGCCAAAAGTTGCGGCTATTTACCGACCGGCAGGTTTTGTGGCAACAGGCTGACTCATTCGCGCGCGCTGCCCATGAATCGCTAGACATCAAAGAGACCGCCTATATCGTCGCCAATGAAGGGCGTCGGTTGGTCGGTTGTGACCGGGTCAGTGTCGCGATCAAGCGTGGCAACAAATGCCGCGTGATGGCGATCAGTGGCCAGGACACGATTGAGAATCGTTCAAATATCGTTTCGGCGTTGAACACGCTTGCAACACGCGTCGTCGCGGCGGGCGAACCGCTATGGCATGACGGAACGACCGAAGATTTGCCGCCTCAGATCGAAGATGCGTTAGAAGAATACGTTGACTTATCTTATGGCCGAAACATTGCTGTCTTGCCACTGAGGGAACCCCATCGTGGTGGCCAGGAGGAACAGGGCGCGGCCGGGCAGGTCGATCGCGACAACGCACACCGTGGTGAAGTGATTGGTGCGTTAATTGTTGAACAGATTGAGAGCGACTTGCCGGCCGAGATTTTTCGGGCTCGTGTCGATCTGGTATACGAACACGGCACGCGAGCGATCGCTAATTCGCTTTCGCACAGCAACCTGTTCATGATGCCGGTTTGGAAAACGCTCGGAAAAACGACCAATTTATTTCGTGGGCGCACACTGCCCAAAACGATTGCCGTATTGACCGCGCTCGCTGTCATCAGCCTCGGCTTGGTTTTCGTCCCACTGGAATTGCAACTGGAAGCCGAAGGAAAGCTGGAACCTGATGCCCGCCGCGAGGTATTCGCGCCGATCGATGGTGAAGTGATCGAAGTGTTAGTCGACCATTCAACAACGGTCGACGCGGGCACGCCGCTGGTAAAGCTTCGGAATCGACAACTCGAGATGGAGATGACTGAGTTGTTAGGGCAAATTCGCACAACGACTGCGGAGTTTGAAAGAGTCCGCAAAGTGCTGGGCGAGCGAAGGTCACTGGAGCCCAACGAACAGAAGCAATTGCAGGGCGAAGAGTTTGAGTTTCGTGTTCGTTTGGAGGCATTACGAGAGAAACTAGCCTTACAAAGAGAACGCGAAGAGCAATTAACGATCCGTTCGCCGATCAAAGGCACGGTGATGAGTTGGGATGTCGAAAAGACGCTCCGTAGCCGACCTATTATGACCGGCCAAGTGTTAATGGAGATCGCTGACTTGAGTCAACCGTTGCACTTGGAAGTGAACATGCCCGACAAGCGGATGGGGCATTTGGATAAGCGGATTCGTGAGCTTGACCAACCGACTTTGCCCGTTCGTTACGTCCTCGCGACACACCCTGACGAACCGATGTTGGCCGAATTGCCACGAACCGAGATCCAACTTCGCGCCCAGGTCGATGCCGAACAGGGTTCGACCGTCAAAATGCGAGTGATTCCGGATCGTGAACAGCTTGAAAAGCGATCACCGCGACCCGGTGCGAAGGTGATCGCGAACGTCCAGTGTGGTAAGCGTGCAGCAGGTTTTGTCCTGTTCCACGAAGTTTATGAATGGCTCTGTAAGTTCCTGTTTTAAGTTTAATTTTCCGTTGCCACTGCTCACAATCTTTATAAACCATGCTGGGCCACTGCCCTGGAGCCTTACGATGCGACGCATATCCAAAGTCACTTCGATTACCTTGCTTGTCTCCGCCACTTTGGTGGGAGACTGGGTTTTCGCACAACCGCCCAAGCAAAATGGGATCGAACTGCGTGCCGAGAACTGTATCGTCAAAACGATCCAAAGCGTCCGCGTTCCCGCGATCGCCGAAGGCCAGATCACAGAAATGTTGGCCGTTGAGGGGGCTAACATCGCGAAAGGCGATCTGCTAGCCGTGCTGGACGATACCCAAGCGAAACTGGCGTTAGACTTGCGGAAAGCTGAGGAACGCGAGGCGGAACTGAACGCGCTTAACGATGTCAATTATCGCGATGCTGAAAATAGTGAACGTTCAGCGAAGGCGGAAGCAGAAGCTTATAAGGAACTTCGCCGTCAAGGTGCGGTGCCGTACTGGGAAATGGAGAAAAAGATCCTGGAAGCCGATCGAGCCACTTTAAGAATCGAATTGGCAGAATTGCAGCAAAACGTAGCAAAGGTTCAATACATTGCCAAACGATCGGAACGGGCGTTAGCAGAATATGAATTGACTCGCCGGCAGGTATTAGCCCCGTTTAGCGGATTTATTGAAAACCGCATGGCACAATTAGGTGAATGGGTGCAGGCGGGTTCGCCGATCGTGCAATTGGTACAGCTTGATAAATTGCGTGTCGAAGGCGATGTCGATGCGCTGCGTTACCCAGGAAAAGTAACCCGTGGAACACCTGTTAAGGTGATGATCTACGCAAATAGCCGGCGCGGTGAAACCGCTGCTGATGCCATCACGGTTGACGCCAAGATCGGTTTTGTCAGCAGCGAAATCGATCTCAACCATCGTTATCGAATTTGGGTCGAAGTCGAAAACCAACAAGTCGGTGACGAATGGGTATTCAAGCCTGGCATGGAAGCCGATATCCAAATCTTTCCGTCAGGCGTCGTAAATTAAGTTAGGTTATGGCCACACTTGCCGAGTCGCTTGTCAGCAGTTCGTCGCGACCTCTGACGGTCCGAAAACGCCCCGACTTAACCGCCAGTCGTCACCATTACCAAGGCACGGGCTATTGGGTGGTGAAGGAGCCGGTCGGGTTGCAGTATTTTCGTTTTCATGACGAAGAGTATTTCATTCTCGGACTGCTGGACGGTCACGTCAGTTTGCAACAGATCAAGGACGGATTTGAGCAACGGTTTGCCCCACAAAAAATTACCTTTGGCGACCTGCAGCAATTCATCGGCATGCTGCACCGCAGCGGTTTGGTGATCAGCAATGCACCAGGCCAAGGCAAGGCGCTGAAGGTTCGCGGTCAAACCAAGAAGCGAAAAGAGTTAGTCGGCAAGTTCACCAATATTTTTGCGATCCGTTTTCGCGGTTTTGACCCCGAACGGATCTTAAACTTCTTGCTCCCTTGGTTCGGTTGGTTATTCACCGTACCGGCGCTGATTTGCTTTTCGCTGTTCTTCCTGTCGGCCGCGCTCCTGCTCGGTTCCCAGTACGATACCGTCTATGCTCGACTGCCTTCGTTCCACCAGTTTTTTGCCGCTGACCGGTGGTTGTATCTTGGCTTAACCATGGCGGTTGTAAAGGTATTGCACGAGTTTGGGCACGGGCTGAGTTGTAAAAAGTTTGGTGGCGAATGTCACGAGATCGGTGCGATGCTGCTGGTCTTCACACCATGCCTCTATTGCAATGTGTCCGACTCGTGGATGTTGCCCAATAAGTGGAAGCGGGTCTGGATCGGCGCGGCGGGTATTTATGTCGAATTGATTCTCGCCGCGTTCGCCGCGTACATCTGGTATTTCTCCGAACCCGGTTTGTTGAATGACCTGTGCTTGAACATGATGTTCTTGAACTTGGTCAGTACGATTTTAGTAAATGGCAACCCGCTGTTGCGGTTCGACGGCTACTACATCTTAATGGATGCCCTAGAAATTCCCAACTTGCGCCAGAAGGCGACGGAAGTTTTAAAACGCTGGTTCCAAAAGACTTGTCTCGGCTTGGAATTACAGGACGATCCTTTCTTGCCCAAACGCAATCAGGCATTGTTCGCCATCTACACGGTCGCCAGCGTGATTTATCGTTGGGTGGTCGTATTTTCGATCTGTTGGTTTTTGATCAAAGTGCTTGAACCCTATGGCTTGCAGTCGCTTGGTCGTATGTTCGCCGTCGCCGGATTTGCCGGCCTAATCGCTCAACCTGTTATTCAAACCTGGAAGTTCATCCGTACTCCTGGAAGGCTTGCCAAAGTGAAACGTCGCCCTCTGTTTACTTCGCTGGGAATCTTGGCGGCAGTGCTTGCCGCGGTAATCTATATCCCGTTGCCGCATCGCATACACACCCCATTTGAGATTCGGCCAACGCGTGCCGGATCGGTTTATGCAGGTGTTCCCGGCCAAATCATCCGCACCGTCAAAGCGGGCACACTGGTTAGTGTGGGCGACGAATTGGCGGTGTTGCAGAACCTCGATTTGAATCTGCGGTTGACTGAGTTAATCGGCCAAGAAAAGGAAGCCGAAGCAAAACTGCGTAACCTGCAACTTCGTTCCCGTGCGGACGAGACGCTCAAGGCACAACTGGAAACGCAGGTCGAATTGATTCAGTCACTTCGTCAATTGCAGGATCGGACGCGCGAAGAAATCAGTCGCTTGGTGGTCGTCGCGAAACGAGACGGTATTGTCATTCCGCCACCGGAGAAAGAATCCCAGGGCGGCGACGGACGCTTGCCCGGTTGGAGCGGATCACCACTTTCCGAGCGAAATCGCGGCGCGCTCCTAACAGCAGAGGATTTACTTTGCGAAATCGGTTCACCGACAGAGTTGGAAGCGGTTTT
>DIUH01000259.1:6792-7525 GCA_002428205.1 Planctomycetaceae bacterium UBA6163 | reverse complement strand
TACACGGTCGATACCGTCCTGTCGCGACGCCGCCCATTAATTTTGGCCGCTGATCGCCAACCGCTGGAAATTGACGGTTTGACCGCCGACTTGGCCGGGCGAATGTCCAGCGGCTTGGTTTGCGGCATCAACCCGATGGAATTGGAATTGCGCCGCGACCTGTTCCGCCGTTATGCCACGCAAAGCTACATGCCTTGGGACGACGAAACGATCGAAATGCTGGCCCAGCGGGCTACGGGCGATGGTCGCGTGATTCAAGGGATTTCACAATTGGTTTCGATGTTGCAGCGGATGTATCGTCGCATGCCGACGGCCCAGGAAATCACCTCGCACGCCGGCGACCTGCTGCAACGTGGTCCCAAAGTCGTCGCGCTTGCCGACGTCGAAAAGGCAATCTGTACCGCGTTCGGATTGTCGACCGGCGAATTGCGCAGCGATTCGAAGTCGCGAAACGTCAGCCAGCCACGGATTTTGGCGATGTATCTGTCACGCCAACACACCACAGCCGCCTTTTCGGAAATCGGACGCTACTACGGCGACCGCAACCACAGCACAGTAATTGCCGCTCATCGACGCGTCGAAGATTGGATCAAGAGCGACCAGAGCGTCGGCGGCCGCGGCCCCAAAAACATGAAAGTTCAAGAAGCGATCGCCGCGGTCGAGAACCTGTTGCGAATCGGTTAGTGCGTTGTCAAAGACAAGTTTTAGAGTAGTGGGATTCGCCAGAATTCCC
>DIUH01000259.1:6310-6675 GCA_002428205.1 Planctomycetaceae bacterium UBA6163 | reverse complement strand
AAGTTGACAAAGCACTACGCGTCGCGGTGTCGCTTGGCGATCAAGTGCCCGTAGGGTACCCTGGCAATCGTCGGCTGTTCGCTGGACGACCCGCTCTGCTAATCAAACCACTTTCCCGTTTTCCCTTCTGACGTTCCTGAAACTGACGTTTTCGCACCGGAGGCGACCATGGCAAAAGACTTCGACGACAGCTTTGGCGGACCGGACGATGACGGGCGGGGCAAGCGGCGCAAACCACGCAAAACCACACCCAGCGAATTGCTCGCTCGGCAACCGCCGTTTGACCTCGAAGCGGAAATGGGCGTGCTGGGCAGTATCCTGCTACTGCCCGAAGTTTGCGACGACATCGCGTCGGTCATCCGCCC
>DIUH01000259.1:1442-6274 GCA_002428205.1 Planctomycetaceae bacterium UBA6163 | reverse complement strand
CTGAAGACCGCCGGCGATATCGACAAGATCGGCGGAGTGGCCTATCTGGGCAAGCTGAGCATTGCGGTTCCCAATGCCGCGCACGCCGCGTTTTATGGCCAGATCGTCGCGGAAAAAGCGACGCTGAGGAAGTTGATCGAGGCGAGCACCGAGATTCTGCGCGACGCTTACGACCAAAATGGCGAACCGCGAGAATTGGTCGCCCAGGCCGAACAGAAAGTGTTCGCGATCATGGACGGTCGATCGGCCCAGCATGCCTCCAGCATCAAGGACATCCTGCACCAGTCGATGGACCGGATGGAGGCGCGGTTGGCCGGGACCCACGTCGACGGCGGTGCGGAGACCGGGTTTACCGACTTTGACAACATGACCGGCGGGCTGCACAACGGCGAATTGATCATCTTGGCGGCTCGTCCGTCGATGGGCAAAACGGCGCTGGCGATGAACATCAGCGAGAACGTCGCGCTGCAGAATCAACAGCCAACACTGTTCGTCAGCCTGGAAATGTCGGGCATCGAATTGGCCGACCGAATGCTCTGTTCGCTCGCTCGGGTCAACGGCCACCGGTTGCGTAACGGCACGATCAGCAGTGACGACCGCAACCGATTGGTCGAAAAGGCGAACCAGATCAGCGAGTCGCCGCTGTTTGTTGACGATTCGCCCAGCCGCACGGTCAGCGAAATCGCGGCGGCGGCGCGGCGCATTCTCCGTCGCACGGGCGGTTTGAACTTGATCGTGATCGATTACTTGCAACTGATCGAACCGGATAATTCACGCGACCCGCGACAAGAGCAGGTCGCCAAAATCGCTCGGCGTCTGAAAGGTTTGGCGCGAGAATTGAAGGTTCCGGTGTTGTGTTTGTCTCAGTTGAATCGCCAAGCCGAAGACAGCAAGGACCACCGACCAAAGCTGAGCCATTTGCGCGAGTCGGGCGCGATCGAGCAGGACGCCGACGTGGTGATGTTTGTCCACCGCGAGGAGTATTATCACCGCGGCGAAGATAAGGCACAATTCGCCGGTCAAGCGGAAATCATCATCGCGAAACAGCGTAACGGCCCGATCGGTGAAGTGCCATTATCCTGGGAAGGTGAGTTTACGCGGTTCCTTGACCGAGCCCCCGATCGCCATAGCGAGTTCGACGATTACGCCGAGTTCACCACTTCGTCGGGATTTTAGATTTCAGATTTCAGATTTCAGATTTGAGACTGCCAACTGCCAACTGCCAACTAAAAACTTCCGTCCCATGAGCCCGCAGAATCGTACTCTCGATCGTTACCAAGAATTGATGCAGATCAATGCTGCTAGCCACGTTTTGCGCACCGCTCGACAAGTCGGATTGTTTGACCAATTGCGAAGCGGCCAAAAGACGGCGGAGCAATTGGCTGAAACGCTGCGGATCGATCGTTCGGGGCTCGACTTGTTGCTCGAATGTTTGATCACGCTGAATGTGATCGAACGTTATGAGGATGACCACGCGCTTGCGCCCGTGATGCAATTGCTTTGCCAGTATGACGGCGATTTGGGCGATGCGAGCTGGCAACGTTTACTGCCATTGATCCAAGGTGAAGGGGGCGGTGCGTCGGGTCGAGCTTATCTAGATAGTCTTGCCGCGACGCAGTGGATTCACACGCCGGCGGCGATGCAGGCGGCGGAAATGCTGGACATGGGCGGCCCGACCGGACCGATGGGCAAATTAGGCGATGACGGCCTGCCAGAGCCGCTGCGGATTCTCGATCTCGGTTGCGGATCGGCGGTTTGGAGTTGTGCGATGGCGTATCGTGACGGCCTAGCGACGATCGTGGCGGTTGACGATGCCGCGCCGCTCGCTGCGGCGACCAGCACCGCTGCTGCGATACAGTTAAACGAGCGTTTTGAAACGCGTGTCGGCGATCCCGAAACGATCGATTTGGGCGACGCCGACTTCGGGCTGGTTGTGATCGCCCAGCGGTTGCACGCGACGACCGATAAGGGCCGCAAGTCGCTGATCGACAAGGCTTACGATTCGCTCGCCCCGGGCGGCCGCGTGGTTGTGATCGACCTGTTTCGCGGGCCGACCAAGCCGGGACTGACCGAGACGATCGAAGCGTTGCGGGTTCACGCCGGCACAGGCGGAACCGGCCAAGGGCGAATGCAATCGATCGAAGAATTGCAATCGCTGTTGAAGCAACGCGGTCTGACCGACATCCGTTTCACGTTCATCGAAGCGAGTCGAGTGAACTTTGGGATGATGGTCGCAACGAAGTGAACGGTACACCAGCGGTGCCGCCTTAAAAACGTCTGGCTTAAACGTCTTTGGCGTTAGGTGCATCTTTGCACTCACCGCCAAATGCTTGACGGCATGATTGACCAGGCCAGGTAAGGTTTGAACGTTTGGGCACACTCACCAAACCGCTTGCGTCCAACCTGTCGGCTACGGGAACAACTATTCCAGCGTGCCGAGCATCGCCTGACGGATTGGCGTTTCTGGCCGAGCGCTGATCGACACCGAACCCTGGTCGATCGCTGTTGGTCTACCACAAAAGATCGCGAATATCGGCCCGCGCTACATTTTCGGCGAAGGCTTGGCATTCAGTCCCCAAAAAGACATGATCGCGACCGACGGGATGTTTGACATCCTGTCTTGCAACGCCCGACCAGACTAACGGCGACATGGGGATTAGGGCTGGTTCTGAAAATAATCGCCAACACATGCTGACATAATACTTCGACTGAGCCAATGGATTAAGTCAACTGCTGCTTTTGTAGAACACGCCGAAACTTCTTTATTACCTTACGAAGTTGCGATTTCCATCAATCCGCACCTCCACATAGCCGGTTCGCGACCGTAAACTATGGGGCACCAACCGGCATTGGTACAGCCGTAGGCACAGGCACAGGCACAGGCACAGGCACACCACGCAACACCCGCTCAGCACGCAACACGCAACACGCAAACCGACAGGTGCGATGTGATTCATGCTTTTCAAATGCGATACATAAGCGTTCTATTTATCGTTTCATTCCTGACGTATCTCACGCCCGCCGCCGCTGCAGATCCATATGTCATAGCCCCTGACCTGGAATTTGGCCGCGCCGTAGCGAACCTTTTAAAAGAGGATAAACATAAACAAGTTGCTGCGTTGATCCGGAATGCCAGTTATGGCGATGCCAGAGATATCGACAGACTCTGGGAAGACCTCTCCACGGAAGCCGTTGCGGACGACCAAGCGAGCGCGAAAGCGATTTTACGCCATCGGCTATTGCGTCTTTATCTCCAGCACGGATATTGCCAAGCCCCACGGCCGATTGAGCCGATCGTTTCGGATTATTTGGCTCTAAAAGATGAATTCGAAGATCCCAATCAACCATCGATCCTTAGCGTTGAAACGGCAAGGTTGCTTATCGAGACTCTTGACCAATCAGAACAGATCTCAGACGAAACCTTCAACACGCTTTTTGAACGCGCATTAGACATTCTTCAGAAAAATCCTGATGACGTAACTCCATTCTATCTTCTCAGACGGATTTGCCAGCAAAGTAAAAACGACCAGATCGATGTAAGGAGGCTTTCAGAAGCGTGTGTCGCGCCGGAGCACAAAATCAAACTGGCGTATTTCTTGATGAATTCGAAGGCGAATGAGTTTAGTCATGAAATTGCGCTGGACGCATTGCGCCACCTGGCAAACGATGAAGAAGCCGCCGCTTTAATTTGGCGCGCATTTACCCGCGGTTCGCCCAACTCGAGCAGCCCAGAGATAATTATTCAACAATTTCCTATCTTCATCAAACGATATGCGGAAACGGAGTCTGTAAATACGGCATTCTCAACTTTGCTCAGTTCAGTATTTGACTTACAGGGAAGTGATGCGGCACTTCAAACAATTGACGAATACACTCCTATACTGGACTTAAACGAAAATGGGCACGCCGAACTTAAGAATTCAGTCATTACGATGATGCTAAATGACGTTGCAACGGACCTTGGGAATCCTCAAACCGATGAAATATTCAGGAACACAGAGCGTTTGATTGCTCCGCTTATCAACAAACCCGTGGATAAACAGATTCGCCTTGATATCCTGACTAATGCTTTTCGCATCTACAAACAACTTGGAAAAGCTGTGGAAATGGAAAAGGTGGCAAAAACATTCGTTGACCTCGGAAATGCGGGCGAGCTTACCAGCACCGACCGATATATCACAACCGAAGTAGCCCACTTCTTTATGGCTAGCCAACAGTTTGAAGACGCAGTCGGTGCTTGGAAGATGTGGAGGCCGCCATTTATGTTTTGCGGAGCATATCACGTTGACCCAAGCGAAAACCAACGCATGCAGATTGCGGCATGCTACCTTGCCCTGAAGGACTGCGATGCCGCTTTAAACGCGATTGCTGAAAGCCTTTTTGCGGAAAGATATTGCAACGGGCACCATGAAGTAACGCCTTTACTGTTGTTTTATCTTTACGACCGAGCCGGCCAATTAGACGACTTGAAAAATATTGCATCCGAAATTGAGGCATTGGGTGTTTTGCACACCGACAGCAGACAACCTATATTCGAGGCACCCAATCAACCAACCTCGTTGCCCCAGCGCCAGAACTGGGGTGTGCGACAGCTTTTTAAAGTCCGGGAATTAGCTGCAAATCGCGACTATGCTGCTCTGAGAATCTTTTTTAAGAATACCGATGAAGCTTTTAAAAACCGGAGCGATTTCTATGACAACGATCCACTCGACAACGCCTTTCAATGGGAAGCAATAAAGGGGCTCGCAAAAGAGCCCACCGCTGCGATCGAGATTGCTGACCAGGCACTGAAGGTCGATTCGGAATTAATTCCAGATTGGTTTTTCCTTGCC
>DIUH01000259.1:0-1404 GCA_002428205.1 Planctomycetaceae bacterium UBA6163 | reverse complement strand
CCGCGCAGCAAACAACGAACGGCATGCGATTTTAATGCTGGAGCGACACGAATGGGATTTCCAGGCGATCAAAGCATTTACGCCCTACAAACACTCTTTTCCCTGGCCTGCTCCCAAAAACGGAAGCCTTCCGAAGTCTTTGATGCCCTACATTAAAGCGGCTATGAACAAAGAACCGTCATAGAAGTGACACAAATGCGATGGTGTTGAAATTCGGGCTAGGCACGTTGCCTTTCACTTAACAAATGATCCGGCACATTGGCAAAGCAATTTTCTGCCCAGGTGGCAAACTGCAAGGGATTGATTCGCCGCAGATGTTCGCCATTTTTTGCTAAAAATCTTAACTGAGCACTCGCACGCCAAAGGAGGGCCCTCGGTAGTGACGTTGCGACGACCGGAAAGCGGGCTTCGGTCGGCTTGCCACAAGTTTTTCAAGAATCCGTTTCCGCCGGTAAGCCGCCGCGCGACAATAAGGCCATCGCCCGCAAGTCGTTTATTTTTGGTATCTTGCGCAATCGTCACGGGAGGGGCGGCCCGTTGTGGGATAACCCATAAACGGTTAAACTGTATTGGTTAAATGCGGGCAGCAATGCCGCGCCGGAGCCCCACGTAAACCGAGGAAACGTCCTTGTCATCTGACGGCGAAAATAACGGCAACTCGAATGATCCACCAGTTCCCGATCTGCCGTTGCCAGGCAGCGAAGGAGACGGCAGTGAGCGACCGTATCGCGGTGCCGGGGCACTGCGAATGCTCGAATTGCCGATCGAGGACGAGCTGCGAGACAGCTATCTGACTTACGCGATGAGCGTGATCGTTAGCCGTGCTTTGCCCGATGTGCGCGACGGACTGAAGCCAAGCCAACGCCGAATCTTGGTCGCGATGAACGACCTGAACCTTGGCCCGGGTGCGAAACGGGTCAAGTGTGCCAAGATTTCAGGCGATACGTCGGGTAACTACCACCCGCACGGAGAATCGGTCATCTATCCGACGCTCGTCCGCATGGCCCAAGAATGGAACATGCGCAGCCTACTGATCGACAAACAAGGGAACTTTGGCAGTATCGCCGGCTTGCCGCCAGCGGCGATGCGATATACCGAAGCGAGATTGAGTGCCGTCGCGGCAACCATGCTGGACGACCTGAAGCTCGATACGGTCGATTACATTCCGACCTATGACGAAGTGCGCACCGAACCGACGGTGTTGCCCAGCAAGTTCCCAAACTTGATGATCAACGGGGCCAGCGGCATTGCGGTCGGGATGGCGACCAGCATTCCGCCACACAACCCGACAGAAATCTGTAACGCGTTGATTCGCTTGGTCGACAATCCGGATGTGTCGATCGAAGAACTGATGGAGATCGTTCCGGGGCCGGACTTCCCAACCGGCGGCATCATTTGCGGCCG
>DIUH01000110.1:10704-12364 GCA_002428205.1 Planctomycetaceae bacterium UBA6163 | reverse complement strand
AGTACTTCCAACCGCCGAGCCGTGCGCATGTTGCCGCGCGGCGATTGGATGAACGAATCGGGCGAGGTCGTTAAGCCGGCATTGCCACACTTTCTGCCTCAACCCGATTTCGGCGATCGCGAACTGACGCGTCTCGATTTGGCAAATTGGCTTGTTTCGCGTGACAACCCGCTGACGGCCCGTACGGTGATGAACCGCCTTTGGAAGCAACTGTTCGGTACCGGGCTCAGCAAAGTACTTGACGATCTGGGGGCGCAAGGCGAACCACCGGTGAATCCCGAATTGCTCGATTGGTTGGCGGTCGAGTTTATGGACAGCGGTTGGAACATGAAACATATGGTTCGCGGAATCGTCACCAGCGAAACTTATAAGCAAGTTTCGACCGCGTCGACGGAACTGAAAGCCGTTGATCCTGATAACCGACTAGCCGGGCGTCAAAGCCCATTCCGGTTGGATGCCGAATTGATTCGCGACTTTGCCCTTTCGGTTTCTGGATTGTTGGACAACAAAATCGGTGGTGCGAGTGTCAAACCTTATCAACCCGATGGGTATTGGGAAAACCTGAACTTCCCGGTTCGGCAATATGTCGCCGATGGTGGCCCGGCGCAGTACCGACGTGGCCTATACACTTGGTGGCAACGATCGTTCTTGCACCCGAGCATGTTGGCATTCGACGCGCCGAGCCGCGAAGAATGTGTCGCCGAACGGAATCGTTCTAACATTCCCCAACAAGCTCTCGTGTTGTTAAACGATCCATCTTATGTCGAAGCGGCGCGCGTGTTTGCGACTCGTATCGTGACCGAGTGCCAGGGAGATGATTCCCAGCGAATCGCTTGGGCATGGCAACAGGCGTTGCAGCGTGATCCGCGAGAAGAAGAAATGAAGGTCGCGTTAGACTTGGTCGCCCAGCATTCAAAGATTTATCAAGAAAGTCCGGCTGCCGCCGATTCGTTACTGGCCGTTGGGCAAACAAAACTGCCCGAAGGGATTGATAAGGTGCAGGTGGCGACGTGGACTCACGTCGCGAGGGTTTTGCTGAACTTGCATGAATCGATCACGCGTCCATAAGAGGTATCGCCATGACTTCGTTCGACAAACAACTACTGACCCGCCGCGTCCTGCTCGGTCGCGGTGCGCAAGGGCTCGGGACAATCGCGCTGGCATCGTTGGCATCGCCATCGCTGTTGCATGCCGCGCCGACATCTGGTGTGTTGACCGGTTCGACAATCGCACAAAAAGCCAAACGCATTATTTGGTTGACGATGGCTGGCGGACCATCACAATTTGAAACGTTCGATTACAAACCGAAACTTGCCGAATTCAATGGCAAGCCGATGCCCGAGAGCATGACTCAGGGGCAACAGCTTGCCCAGTTGCAGGGCCAGAAACTGTTCTGTCTTGGGCCCATGTTCCCGTTCAAAAAGTTTGGCCAATGCCAGACAGAGATCAGTTCGCTGTTTCCTCACATCGGCTCGGTTGCCGACGAGATCTGCGTCATCCGTTCGATGACCACTGATGCGATCAATCACGATCCGGCGCATATGTTTATGAATACCGGTTCACAGATTGCGGGTCGGCCCAGCATGGGGGCATGGGTGACTTATGGCCTGGGAAGCGAATCCGAAGACCTGCCCGGTTTCGTCGTGCTCGTTTCCACAGG
>DIUH01000110.1:8462-10585 GCA_002428205.1 Planctomycetaceae bacterium UBA6163 | reverse complement strand
TCACAATATGAGATGGCGTTTCAGATGCAGGCCAGTGTCCCTGAACTGATGGACCTTAGCAGCGAAGACGCGTCGACGGTCCAGATGTATGGTTGCCAACCGGGTGACGGATCGTTTGCCAGTAATTGCCTGTTGGCCCGACGATTGGCCGAGCGTGGTGTGCGATTCATCCAGCTTTATCATCGTGACTGGGATCATCACAGTTTGCTGCGCGAAGAATTGCCGCTGCGAGCTGGTGAAGTCGATCAAGCTTGCGCCGCTTTGATCAACGACCTGAAGCGACGCGGAATGTTTGAAGATACCTTGATCGTTTGGACCGGCGAGTTTGGCCGTACGCCAATGTCACAATCCAACAAAGGCTCTGTTGGCCGTGATCATCATAACCAAGCGATGTCGATGTGGTTGGCCGGTGCCGGGATCAAGCCGGGGATCGTTTTCGGGGCGACCGACGAACTCGGTTANNGACATGATGCGTTCAGCGTCAAGTTCCAAGGCCTGGATGCCAAACTGACTGGGGTCGAAGGGGCCCGAGTTATCGACGAAATTTTAATCTAAACACCGTTCCCATTCCTACGATCACAATCACACGATTTATTCCCAAGGCGGATGAGGATGAACATGAAACCGAGCGGATTCAACTCCGAAACCAGACGCAGCTTTCTCGGCCGCGCTTCGCAAGGTTTGAGCGCGGTGGCGCTATCGTCACTGGTCGCCCCCGCCTTCGCGACCGCTGCACCATCACGTGGAATCTTTGCCGCTGGCACACCGCTGCCGCAAAAGGCAAAGCGAGTCATTTGGTTGACGATGGCTGGCGGGCCGTCGCAATTGGAAACCTTTGATCCCAAGCCAAAGCTCGGTGAATTGCACGGCGAACCGATGCCGGAAAGTTTGACCAAGGGACAGCAACTGGCACAGTTACAAGGCCAGAAATTGACCTGCTTTGCCCCGCAACATCCGTTTGCGACATTCGGTAAAAACAACATCGAGATCTGTTCGTTGTTTCCTCATATCGGTTCGGTGATTGACGACATGTGTTTGATCCGGTCGATGACAACCGATGCGATCAATCACGACCCGGCGCACATGTTTATGAATACCGGTTCACAGATCGCGGGCCGGCCGAGCATGGGGTCTTGGGTCACGTATGGTTTGGGTGCCGAATCGAGCGACTTGCCCGGTTTTGTCGTTTTGACATCGCTGGGCCGTGGTGGCCAAAACCAGCCGATCGCGGGAAGACAATGGAGCAGCGGGTTTCTGCCGAGCCGTTACCAAGGTGTGCAGCTGCGATCCAAAGGCGATCCGGTGTTGTATTTGACCAGCCCCGGCGGCATTTCAAGAGACCAGCAAGACGCTGACATCGCCGCTATCAACCGAATCAACGCCCATCATGCCGAATTGGTTGATGATCCTGAGATCGCGACTCGGATCGCACAGTATGAAATGGCGTTCCAAATGCAAGCCAGCGTTCCGGATTTGATGGATGTCAAAAACGAGACCGCTGAAACGTTAGCCTTGTATGGTTGCCAGCCGGGCGATGGATCGTTCGCGGCGAACTGCCTTCTGGCTCGTCGCTTGGCTGAACGCGGGGTGCGGTTCATCCAGCTTTATCATAAAGATTGGGACCATCATGGCGGAGTGAAAGATGGCGTGAAGCTGAAGGCCGAAGAAATCGATCGTGCCTGTATGGCATTGATCACCGATTTGAAGCAACGCGGAATGTTCGAAGAGACACTGGTCGTGTGGGCCGGTGAGTTCGGTCGCACACCGATGTCGCAAGGCGGAAGTGGTCGCGATCATCACAACAAAGCGATGACCGTTTGGCTCGCTGGCGCCGGGATTCGTGGCGGTATGGTCCACGGTGCGACCGACGAGCTCGGATATGCGGCGATTGAGAGTGTCTGTACCGTGCACGATCTGCACGCAACGATGCTGCACCAATTAGGGATTCGTCACGATGCATTCAGCGTCAAGTTCCAGGGGCTCGACGCGAAGTTGACGGGTGTTGAAGGTGCAAAAGTCATAACCGAAATTTTGACGTAGGCATCGTGATTTCCGGCGTCCAGATAGTCCGAAATTGTAGCCGTGGTTACGTCGTCAATGGCTTGCCGGACGCGTTTCCATTA
>DIUH01000110.1:0-8401 GCA_002428205.1 Planctomycetaceae bacterium UBA6163 | reverse complement strand
ACGGGGCGGCCGTGGATCATGGCATAATTGACCTGTGATTCAACCAACAGTGGATCACCCTGAACCACCATCAAGGTCGCTTCTTTGCCAACTGTTAGAGAGCCAACGATATCGTCAACTCCCAGGATTTCGGCTGCCGATAAGGTAACGCTTCGTAAAGCGACTTCGGGATCAAGTCCATAGGCGATGGCGTTTCCAGCGTGGTAGGGCAAGTTGCGGGCATTGGACGCCCCGCCCGGGTATCCCGTCTGTTCCGCTGCGATACAGAACGTCACGCCAGCGCGATGAAGCCTAGCCGGCAGTGTGTAAGGGGCGTCATAGGCATCGTCGCGACGAATCGGTAATCGATACGTACCTGGCAGAATCACGGCAACCTTCTCGCGCTTCAACAAGTCGCTGCACAATCCCGCGTCGTAGCCGCCATAGATCACGAGTTTCAACTTTCGCTGGCTGGCATACAAAACGGCCGCTTCGATCGTCGTACGCCGATCGGCGCTGGCGATGATTGGCAATTCGCCCTTAGCCACTGCGACCAGCGCTTCCAATCGCAGATCGATTGGTTGTGCGCTAGGATTATCCGAGCGACGTTGTTCGTAGCGTTTGGCGTCATCGAACAAAGCGTCGAGTTGGTCATAACGTTCGCCGCGAACCTTAGCGACTTCCGCGATCGAATCTCCACGAGGTTCCATCGCTTCCCACGATACGATCATCGCCGCCGGCCCGACCATCAACATATCTTTCCAAGTCCATCCGTCCATGCGAACGACTGCCGCTTGGCCAGCGATATACGGTCCACCGGGCGCGACCAGACTTGTCAAAACTCCTCCGGCGCGGGCGACCGGAATAAGCTCGCTGTCGGGATTGATCGCTACCCAAGATCGGACATTCGGATTCAATCGCCCCGATTCCTCCCGATCGATCGTTTCATTCACCGAATCGATTTCGCGAAGTCCGATGTCCGAATACGCATTGATCAAGCCGGGGTAAACGTTCATCCCAGCCGCATCGATTCGTTGGGCGTTCTCAGGAATGGTAACCGCCGGCGACTTACCGACCGCCTTGATTTTTCCGTCTTCAACCACCACCACCCCGCCACGAATGACCTCCGCATCAATCGGATAGACGTCGCCACCAACGATCGCCACTGGCCCAGCGGGTAATTGGCCCGGAATCTGGTCATTCGCCGCAGCGATCGGACCGCGCACGGCAAGCAACGATAAGACGCCACAAAAACCAAGGCGTGTTGCGACTACAAATAGTTGATAGGGTAAGGTTTTCATCGCGGAGCTGTTTTGATGTTTTGTAACAAGCGGGGTTTCAATTGATCTGGGTAACCACTCAATCAATCACACAAAAATCATCCAATCATTTCTGTGTGTTGCTGGTCGTTTCGCCAGCTTCGCCGGCGTTGGATTGATTGCGAGACGCCGCCTGGGTCAATCGTCCTCCACGGGCCGCGCAATAAATGTCGATCCGGTCCCAGCGGTCTTCTTCAGCGATTAAGCGTTGGGAGAACGTAGCCTGATAATCAGTCGACGCTTCGCCCTTATCAGATTGATTCGTCGATTTTGCGTCAGCGCCGGTCGGCTTTTTCTTAGCCGCAAAAACCGCTTGGATCAACTTCGCCCGCAATTGCGACTCCGCTTCTCGCCGCTGGGCATCGGCTTGGCGAGTAAAGTAAGGGCGTCCGTCGATCCAAGTCTGCTCGCACCGCGATGTCGTCGACATCGGCCGTCCGCTCCAGAGCACCAAATCCGCGTCCTTGCCGATTTCGATCGACCCGACGCGATCCTCGATCCGAAGTTGTTTTGCGGGATTGAGTGTCACCATTTTCAGTGCATCTTCATCGCTTGAACCGCCATACTTGATCGCCTTGGCGGCCTCGGTGTTGAGATGTCGTCCCAATTCCGCATCGTCGCTGTTCATTGATACGACGACTCCGCGACCTTTCAGCAACGATGCGTTGTAGGGAATCGCGTCATAGACTTCGACCTTATAAGCCCACCAATCGGCGAAGGTTGACGCCATCGCTTGGCTTTCTGCCAACACTTCAGCAACCTTATAACCTTCCAAAATGTGCTGCAGCGTACCGATGCGAACATTAAACTCTTGCAAGACACCCAATAATGCTGCGATTTCGTCTTGGCGATAGCTGTGGCAATGGATCCAACGTTCGCCACGTAAGACTTCGGCGAGCGCTTCCAGACGTAAATCGCGGCGTGGTGGTAATTCGGTACGATCGCCCGAACGCCAGTCCCGCCATTTTTGATCGTATTCACGTGCCGCGATAAAACGATCACGCAACAGTTGTTCGACCCCCATTCGTGATTGCGGATACCGCGATCCCGAACCATCACGCCATGAATCTCGCTTAACATTTTCGCCCAATGCGAACTTTACGCCTAGCGGTGCCGACTCGAACTTCAGCCCTTCGGGGTCGCTGCCCCAACGCAACTTGATCACTTGGTTTTGGCCGCCAATCGGGTTTGCCGAACCATGTAAAATGCTGGAAGTTGTCAATCCGCCGGCGAGTTGGCGATAGATGGCGATGTCTGTGTGGTCGATAAAGTCGCTGATACGAACATCTGCAGTGACGGCACGCGAAGCCTCATTTACTCCGCCGTCAGTGGCGATGTGCGAGTGGCAATCGATCAAGCCTGGCGTGATGTGCATGCCGCTGGCGTCGATCACCTCGACAACGGAATCTTTATTGCCCGCGTATTTTTTCGCCAAACCTGAACCGATCTCAACGATTTTCCCGGCCTTGACGCGGATGTCGGTTTTTTCAAGTATCCCATCTGGACCACAAGTCCATAGCGTCGCACCGGCAAAGATCACATCGGCGGGTTGCGCTGGGACTGCGGTGACGCCGCTGGCACCGAGCGGACGTGGAATCGGAAAATCGAGTGGCGTTTCGGATGAATCGGCGTCTTTGCCGGAGCCTTTTTCATCCGTCTGCTTTTTATCAGATTCCGTCTTTTCACCATCGGACGTTTTTTCGTTCTTGATTTCGTCTTTTGTGGCTGAATCGTCTTGCGATGAATCTTTCATAGGTGACTTAGCGGGCGTGACGGTCAGTCGGCTGATATCTCCATCTGGCCACACAATTTCACCATCCAAACGGATTGAAACGTCGCTCTTTTGTGTTCCTTGGGGCGTGATTAGGATGGTTACCGGTGCGAAACCGCTCGGCAAGTCGGGCGACAGTTTGGCGACATCGATCGTAGCCGTTAAGCGGTCACGCTGGGCGACCAAGTCTTCTAACTTAGCGATTTGTCGATCTGTTTTTTCTTTATCAGATTTCGCTTGGTCGACTTCTGGCTTGGCTTTCTCATCACTCGACTTTTCTTCGGCAGCGTCATCCTTTTTCGAATCGTCTGTCGCTGTTTCGCTGTCGCTAGGTTTCGGTGGCGCTTCGATTGAGAATGAAGCATCCAGACGAGCCGACTTGCCTTTCTCCCCAGGCTTATAGTCGACGGACATGTCGAATTGCGACAAACCACCTTTTGGTGGCGACAGTTTGACAGTCCACTTGCCGCCTAATGACTCGAGCCGATCGCTTGGCGTCACTTCGGTCACATGACGATACCTGCGTCCGGCGATCCATGTTTCCATGATTTTCGTTTCATCATCAAACAGATCACCATCAGTCACGATTAAGTTTGCTAATTTGCCGGCCGTGACGGTACCGATGCGTTGTTCAAGTCCGATCAATTCTGCAGGGATGGTTGTCAGTGAGGCGAGTGCTTGGTCCTGCGACAGGCCTCGCTTTACGGCTTTGCGAATCGCGGGCAAAAAATCGGCCGTTTTTTCCAGTCCGGCTGTCGTGATCGTAAATCGCACGCCGGCCGCAGCAAGTTTCGCTGGGTTTTCCGGGGCCAAATGCCAATGCATCAATTCGGTTAGAGTCACTTCGTCGGCAGCCTGAGCCGTGGAAACATTTGGCGGTTTGGGAAACGCGACTGGCAACAACAGCGTACGGTCTGCGGCGACAACGTTTTCAAGCAGTCGGTACTCGCGACCGGAGCCCTTCAATACGACATTGAACGAGAACTCACGAGCGACCTTATCGGCGCGGTCCACAAAACGTTCATTGGGGCAGTCGACGACAAAGAATTGCGACTCGATCGCGTTGGCAATCTTCTGCAGAGTTGGGTCATAGACTGGTGCACCGGTCTTTCGATCTGATTGGTCTGCGAGCGTTGCCTGACGATACCAATCGGCATCGATCATGGTTTGTCGCACAAGTGCCACAGCGCCCATTGGCGACCTTGGGAAATCGGAACCGCCACCACGACGCGGAACCGTCAATTGAAGGTGCTGAGCGACAGAGTCTTTCAGAATTGGTGACATCCAAATCGGGCCTCCCGTCAAAACGGCATGGCTTTCGCCGCTGAATATGCCACCGGCCGGGGCGATCAGTTGCGTGGTGATTCCTTGAGCGCGAAGCGATGACGCAGCAGGGAACGATGTGTCGACATTACTCGATTGACCACCCGACGCAGCGGCAGGAACCGACGGATAATGGCTGGGAGTGACCAGGCGATTCCAATGCGGGTTTACATTCGTCGAAGCCGCCGGATCGGCTTCTCCGCCGGTATCGACTAAGCCAGCGTAAATCGTTTTCCCCTGCATCGAAATCACTTCGGCACCCGCTGGGATAGCGGCGTCCGCACCGACGATACGAATCGAATCGCGTTGAATGACCACGGTGGCACGCGGAATAACTTCGCCCGGTGCAATCACGACGCGAGCGTCCTGCAGTGCGTAGAGCGTGGCCGATGGTTCTCGGATACCTTCTGCAGGATGAGTGGTCGCGGGATCGAGTGTTTGGCCAAAAGCGACTTTTGGTTCCAATAAGATGGCAATCAGCAAGCAGGATGCAAGCGGAGCAAACAGAAGGTGTGAGCTTCGAAACATGATGTGCAACAACGGTGGGAATCGACCGGATACGAACCTGAAAGCGGCGGCCGGGGCGAGTGAGCGACGCCCGGCGAGCCCCCATCATACACACCCGCACACGAGAAGCACGTTTGGGCTTAACGGCTTGGCCAGATATCGTTTAATGCCGCCTTAGGGTTTACCAATCGCCACTTAATGGTGGGCCGGTTTCCATCGCGATACAACCTGGGCAGCGCCGTGTGGGGCGTTTAAGTGATTAGGTCTGATTCTCGTTTTTTTCTTCGAGGCCGGCAAATCTGTTTTCGAGTTGCGGACTAGAAGGGCACGTCGGGGTCTTCCACGGCGGGACACTGATCGTCATCGCCGTCCAAGTAGACGCTGCGCACCAGTTCGCGTGTCGTGTGGATCAAGTGGTCGATTTGGTCTGAGCTGGGATCTGGTGCAGGCACAACGAAGTAATCATCGGTAATTCCCAACGTTTTGCGACGTTGGCGAGCCGACTCGGGATCGGCGTCCAGAAAGGTCTCCGCGAACTCAAAGTCGCGGTCCCAGAGGATTGCTGAAGCCAAACAATCGACCCACAATTCCCATTCGCCTAATTCGACCTGTGCAAGTTGTCGATCCGTCGATACGTCACACCAACTGCCATCTTGGTCCAGCACTTCCAGGCAAGCATTGTGAACCGAGCGACGCCAATGTACGTCTGCCGAGGTTGGTGCAAGTTCACCACCATCTGATCCGGCGGAAATCGCGGCGCCGGCGGGATTGGGAAGGTCGTAACGATAAAAGTCGATTTCGATTTCGATCTGATCGCGGACCTCGGCATAGATGGCCGCGATGGTCGCATCATCGATCGCCGAGAGGCAATCGTTCGGGAATGGCGCGTCGGTTAACAGCTGCATCGCGGCATGATGCAACACGGCGATTCGCTGGGTGATGGTCAGTGAATCGAAAACCGAAATGCCTGTTTGGCAAACGGCGGCATTGACAGGTGATTGTGTTTCGTCATCGAGGTCGATGTAGTCAGCCAATTGGTCGATCATAACGTCGATGGTATTGGCCAACAAAATGGCCTCGGCTCCGCGTAACGTTCGATTTCCATCGCTAGTCGGCCACATAACGAACGCTCCTCACGCATCCATGAAACGCTAAAAAAACAAAAAGATCATCGAAAAGTCTGTGAAAAGTTAAACGAAGCAAGCAGCCAACCGGCGTTTCAGCGTCAACCGAATCGCTGGGGCAAGCGCACATCATACATCACCGCAGGCGTCAGGATACTCGGCGGCGATGTTCGGGCAAATCAGATTTTTCAAGCGAGAAAAAAACGCCACTGGCACGGCTATTTAAGCGACTTTTCGACACCGGAAAGCCGCTTCTTGGGTCATGCGGGGGCGACGCCGTCGGTGGAAAGTGGGGTGCTGGGGAAGTTCAAAAGGAAACTGGCGATGCGATCTCGAAACGCAGGTCGGAAATGCGATTACGGAAAATTGCGTAATGAAAGCGATTGACAAATGGTTAACTTTTGTAAACGGGTCGTTTGCGAAAAATTGTCTAGTACCTCTGGAAAAGAATTGTGTACACTTCTTCACGGTGGCTTGTGCCACCATCGCATTTACTCGCCGGGGAAAGATACTTCCGAGAACGTTATCGCCTTCAACTCATTGCCGTCTCGGTTTTTCGCCGAGGGCTTTCCGGGTTGCCCGTTTTCCAAGCTTTTGGTCGGCCCCGTTTTTGTCTTCGTAGGATTTTCTGACTCGGCTTTGAAGCAGTCATTGCTCAAGCCCAAAGTGCCTTTGTCGCTGCACGTTTCAGTGTCGTCAATCGCTGCTCAAGCCCAGATGAACGCGGTATTGTTTCGACAGGAGTGTTGATTCTGTGGCGGCGGCAACCGGCTGATTGTTTCGTTCGGCTGCCGTGAGTTAGACCTTTGGTAATGGGCCAATCATTGGGCCCAAGGATTGAGAGATGGGCAAGAGAATTTACGTCGGTAACCTTTCATTCAGCACCACGTCGGACGATCTTCGCGATACGTTCGGCGAGTTTGGTGAGGTTTCCAACGCATCGGTCGTTTCCGACCGAGAAACCGGTCGCAGTCGAGGTTTCGCATTTGTTGAAATGGACAGCGGAGCCGATGAAGCGATCGCGGCACTCAATGGTCGCGAATTATCCGGTCGTACGTTGACCGTGAATGAAGCACGGCCCCGCGAGGAGCGTCGTGGTGGCGGCGGTGGCGGTGGCGGTGGATACCGCGGCGGCGGAGGTGGTGGTGGTGGATACCGAGGCGGTGGTGGTGGCGGAGGTCGTGACCGCGACCGCGATCGCGACTATTAGTCAGTCTTCCCGCTCATAGCGGTTTTGTAAGAGATTTCGGTTGGCAAAACGTCAGCGACCGTATTGTTAGACGTCTAGTGATTCGATGTTTCCCTACCACTGGTTAATGCCAGGGAACAAGTCGCGATAGCAATGTCTTTGTCCGTGTCTCAATCCTTGGACCCTCGTCGGGATCACATCCCGGCGAGGATCTTTTCTAATCGTGTGTGGTTCAGCGGTTTGACTAAGTGTGTATCAAACCCAGCACTCATCACGTTCTCGTGGTCCGAGTCTTGCCCGTAACCGGTTAACGCGACCAGTCGCAATTCACTTGCGGGAATCTGCTGTCGCACTCGTCTGGCAACCTCGTAACCATCCAACTTCGGCAGGCCAATATCGACGATTGCCAAGTCTGGGCGTTCACGCAAGATCATTGCCAGCCCTGCTTCGCCATCGGCAGCGGCGAAAACTTGATAGTTATCCGCTTCCAGCAGTGCCACCAACATCTTTCGTGCATCATCGATGTCCTCAACCACAACGATTCGTTTTAGTTTAGAACGTTGAGGCGAGACTTTGGTCAAGCGGGGCGTGCGTGGCTCGGCCAATTTGCGTGCCGAAAGGGGCAGTTCGACAATAAACTCGCTGCCTTTGCCCAGTCCTTCGCTTTGCCCAATGACGCGTCCCGAATGGAAGTCGACTAACTTGCGGACTAAGTGCAGTCCCAGCCCCATGCCGCCACCGGAGCGGTCGAGAGTGGCGTCTTTTTGCGCAAACATCTCAAACAATGATTCGATCTGCTCGGGTTCTAAACCGACACCGTTATCCTTGACGCGGATCCGTCCGACACGGCCATGCTTTTCCAACAACACCGAAATGGTCCCGCCGTCGCCGGTGTACTTGATCGCATTATTCAGCAAATTGACGACAACCTGAACCAACCTGCTGCGGTCACCGAAAACTTGCAGTGGTTCATCGCAGTAGGTTACCGCCAAACGCTGGCCCCTCGATGCCGCCAGCGATTGCTGTGACTCGACCGCCTCGTCCGCAATTTGGGACAACTCGACGGGCGCTTTTTCAAGCTTGATTTTTCCGGTTGTGATCCGGCTGACATCCAGCAAGTCGTCTAACAGTTCGGCCATCTGGCGGGCTTGGCGAGTGACGATCGCGATTGGGCCTTGCAGATTCTTAG
>DIUH01000306.1:5042-10275 GCA_002428205.1 Planctomycetaceae bacterium UBA6163 | reverse complement strand
TCATTCGAGTCTACATCGATGACGATGACGTCCGCGCCTGGGCCGAACCGGAATGATCCGATTAAGATTCTATGATGAAAGATCAGCCGATCGTCTTTCGGGTCCAATCGCTTTGCAAGGTTTATTCCCTAGGCGAAGTATCGGTTCATGCACTTCGCGGCGTCGATCTGGAAATACGCAAAGGAGACTTTACCGTGATGCTGGGGGCCAGTGGCAGCGGCAAATCAACGCTCCTCAACATGCTCGGTGGCCTTGACACACCCACCAGCGGAGCGATTTTTTACCGGGACCAAGATCTGACCCATTCCACCGCAAAGGAATTAACGATGTACCGGCGACAAAGTGTCGGATTCGTTTTCCAATTTTACAATCTGATACCCAGTCTTACTGCGGGCGAGAACATCGCACTGGTCACCGACATCAGCGACTCTGCCATGACACCGCTTGAAGCGCTGCGAATGGTCGACCTGGCCGACCGAGCGAATAGCTTTCCGTCGCAATTGTCTGGTGGCCAACAGCAGCGGGTCGCGATCGCTCGGGCAATCGCAAAACGCCCCGACGTCCTATTATGCGATGAGCCGACAGGTGCGCTCGACATCGGTACTGGTGCCGGAGTGCTGGAAGCGATCTCAGCGGTGAATCAGGCCTTGGGTACGACAACGATTGTAATTACCCACAACGTATCAATCGGCCAGATGGCTGACCGCGTGGTTACCATGCGAGATGGACGTATCGCAGAGGATCGGCGGAATCAGCAAAAATTGTCGCCACGAGAACTGCAGTGGTGACACCGATCCGTTATGAAATCAACACTCGATCGGAAACTATTTCGCGAACTACGCTCATCCGCCGGAGCCTCATCAGCGATTGCGATTGTGATCGCTGCGGGCGTTGCAGTTTTCGTAATGGCTCTCAGCACGTTAAACTTCTTAAGCCACACTCGACAAACCTACTACGATCGACACCGATTCGCTGACATATTCGCCACGGCCAACCGCGTACCGAATCACATCCGCGATGACATCGCCAAGATCCCTGGCGTCGCGATCGTCGCGACACGCGTCGTTGCCGACATCACGATCACCGTTCCGGGTTTGGACGAACCCGCGTCGGGAAGATTGGTGTCGTTGGCCTGGCAATCGCTCGATCGTGATTCAAAACCTGCGGGTCTGAACGCGATTCATTTGACAAGGGGAAGGCTGCCGTCCTGGGACGCTGCGGACGAGATCGTTGCCAGCGAAGCATTTTTTATCGCCAACCGGCTGACCCTCGGCAGCACCATCAAGGGACTGTTGAACGGGCGACTGCAAGAGATGCGAATCGTCGGTGTTGCACTGTCGCCGGAATTTGTGTTTCAGATTCGCCCCGGCGACTTTTTACCAGATGATCGTCGTTTTGGCGTATTTTGGACTTCCAGGCAACACCTGGAAGCGGCCTTTGATATGAAAGGTGCGTTCAACGATCTGTCCGTGCGAATCATGCGTGGCACATCGCATCGTGCGGTGATCAGTCGGATCGATCAAGTTCTGGAACCTTTCGGCGGCATCGGCGCATACGATCGCACCGAACAAATTTCCGCCCGATTCCTGGATGATGAAATCAAACAACTGCGGGCGACCGGATTAGTCATACCGGTCATTTTCCTAGCCGTCGCAGCATTCCTGTTAAATGTCGTGCTCGCCAGAAGAATCGAACTCCAGCGCGAGGCGATCGCGACTCTAAAGGCGTTCGGTTATAGCGGAAGCGGCGTCGCATGGCATTACCTTAAGTATGCCTTATTGATCTCAGGCACCGGCGCGGTGATCGGCTGCGTTGCAGGAACCTGGATGGCACACGAGCTGTGCGAAATGTATTCCCACTTCTTTCGTTTTCCGAGTTTTGACTTCCAACCGAATCCCCCTGTAATGGCCCTTGCCGGCATGATCAGCATCGCCAGTGGTTCGATTGGCGGAACCATGGCCGTAGCGCGGGTCATGAAAATGGAACCCGCCGAAGCGTTGCGCCCGCCATCACCGGCCAAGTATGTTCATAACTGGATCGACCAACTATGGACGACTCTTCATCTGCCGCCAACGGTTGTGATGATCCTTCGACGACTTCGGCGTCGCCCGATCACAACGGCGATTTCCATGGTCGGGATCGGACTGGCAACGGCGGTGTTGATGGTCAGCAATTTTGCCCTCGACGCGATCGACGCAATGATCGATTTCCAATTCACAGTCGCCCAGCGCCAAGACATCCAGGTGACCTTCGAATACGCCACCGCAGCGTCATCGATTCATGAACTTGCAAACATCGACGGAGTTCTGGGCATTGAACCGTTTCGATCCGTCGCGGTGCGATTAAGCAATGGACACTTGAATCATCGAACCGGCATCCTCGGGTTGGGCCAGCAAAGAAACTTTTATCGGTTACTCAACAGTGATTCCAGTACCGTCGATTTACCACTATCGGGGATCGTCCTGTCGGACAAACTGGCCGAACTGCTAGGCGTATCGATGGGTGATGATTTGACCATCGAAGTTTTGGAAGATCGACGCCAGAAAGTTGTCGTCGCGGTCGCCGGCATTACGACCGAGTTTTCCGGAACGAATGCTTACATGGATCGCGATGCGCTTCATCGGCTATTAAAAGAAGATCGCAGGATCAGCGGTGCGTTTCTGCGGATCGACAGCCTAAAAAGTCGGGCGATTTATGATTTCCTTCAGCAAACACCACGAACCGCTGGCGTTTCGATCAAAGCGGCGGCATTGAACTCTATCCGCCAGACGATCAAACAGAACCAAGTGATCATGCAAAGCTTTAATACAATCTTTGCAGCTATCATCGCCCTGGGCGTAGTCTACAACATGGCGAGAATCACCATGGCAGAGCAGCAGCGCGATCTTGCAACATTGCAAGTGCTCGGGTTCACGCGGATGGAAGTTTCGTTAATGTTTCTGGGTGAGTTGATGATCGTTGCGTCGTTGGCAATCCCACTCGGCTGGCTGGTCGGAGTCGGCCTTTGCTACTCAACGGTAAAAGGCTTTGAGTCCGAACTCTACCGGATACCGCTGATTATCACTCGTGAAAATTTATTCATCTCGGCCGCGATCACGCTCGTTGCCGCGGTTACCAGCGGGCTGATCGTCAGACGTTCTCTCGACCAGGTCAATCTTGTCGAAGTATTGAAAAGCCATGGATGATCGTTTGTTGCCGAAACCAATTAGGAAGACTCGATGGTGAGCAAGTTACTGCGTCGAATCGCCATGCTTGTGATCAGCGTTTTTGCCATCGCTTTGGCGTGGTTCTTTTTGCGTCCGGCACCGTTGCCCGTTGACGTGGCAAGCATTTCAGCGGGCCCCTTGGTCGTAACGGCAAGCGAAGATGGGATAACCAGGATTCGCGAGCGATATGAAGTTTCAACACCGCTGGCCGGTCGGGTTTTAAGACTCACACTGAATGTTGGTGATTCGGTAACGGCGGATGAAACAATCCTAGCGAGAATGGAACCGACACACCCCGATCTGCTCGACCCCAGGGCGGTCGCACAAGCGCAAGCCCGCGTCATGGCAGCACAGCGGCGATTGGAAATCGCAAGGCTGCAGTTGGAGACCGCGAAAGCGGAAGCCGAGCATGCCGAAACCGAACGCGTTCGAATCTATCAACTGCGAAATCAAGACGCCGTATCCGAAACCGAATTGAACGAAGCGACTTTAGCAGCCCGGCTGAAATCCGACGCACAACGAACCGCCGAGTATGCGATCGAAATCGCCGACTACGAACTCGAACTCGAACGTTCGGCACTGCTGTTGACCAAAGCCGATGGATCGACCGCGGTAGCGAATATGGAGCTGGAAATCCGCGCACCGATCAATGGTCGTATCCTGCGAATCTTGCATGAGAACACCGCGGTTGTTCCTGCCGGAACGGTATTGATGGAAATCGGTGACCCACAAGATCTAGAGATTCTAGTTGACGTCCTTTCGCGAGACGCGGTGCGCATTAAACCAGGCGCATCGGTCCGAATCCTCCGCTGGGGCGGCGACGCGCCCCTGCATGGATCCGTCCGGTATGTCGAACCTTCGGGATTCACAAAGTTCTCGGCATTGGGCGTTGAAGAACAACGTGTCAACGTCGTAATTGATCTAATTGAAGCCGCAGACAACAGGCAATCGCTCGGTGATGCATACCGTGTCGAAGCGGAGATCACCCTGTGGCAGGCAGAATCGGTATTAAGAATTCCAACACACTCATTGTTTCGAGTCGGCGACAAATGGGCTGCATTCTTTGTCCGTGATGGATTGGCAATTCAACGGGAAGTCAAAATTGGCCAGATGAATGACCGCGAAGCGGAATTAATCGACGGGGCAATCGTGGGAGAAACGGTTATTGAATATCCCGGCGACAATGTTCGCTCGGGCATACGCGTTCAGCCTCGCACGGCAAACGAAAATCTGCGGTGATTGCGACCTCCCCGCCGTGGCCACAAACGTGATCAAACGGTGATTCGGCGTGTTCGCGCAACCACGGGCCAACGTTCAACCGCGTTTCCATCCTTCACCTGCCAAACATAACTATGCATAGCGACCGTGGGACAAATGTGGCGGGGTATACCATACAACACCGTACCGACAGGATACTCCGCGGCGCGAGGAGTCTGCATCACGAGATGCTCCTCGTTTTGCAAAACGATTTCTGCATCTTCCAAGCCGAAGAATCGGACCCTTGGCTGTGGACTTTCGCAAGCGACTGATTTGTACCCAAGGTCAAGGCAAATGCGATCTGCCGTCGGGCGACTGATCACACGAGACATCAACACTGCGGCGTTGATGCAGGAAAGATACGGTGTCGTCGTCGCTTGTCCAAAATCCCACAACACGGTCGTTCCGGCGCCGACTTCGATCCCGGGATAACGAACCAACAGTGGTGAAGTGGGTGTACCGCCAGCGATGATCCTTGGTGCCGGATGACCCGCGTCTTGAATCTCGGCGATCAAAACATCTAGCGCATCGCACATCTGTTTGACCGATCGACCGACGGTGTCATGGTCGGGGTTATGAAGGTGGCCGTCATAAGCATGCAATCCGCCGGCGACGATCGCGGGTGTTTGGAAAAGCAACTTATATAAAGCGACGGCCTCTGGTCCCGGAACGATACCTGTTCGATTCATCCCCACATTCAAATCGACCACCAATTCCATAGTGACACCGGCCGCAACCGCTGCGGCAGACAACTCGGCCAACGTGCCGGG
>DIUH01000306.1:0-4940 GCA_002428205.1 Planctomycetaceae bacterium UBA6163 | reverse complement strand
AACTTGTGCGTTTTCACATGCGGCCGCAACCGGCTCGGATCACCAGCGAATCGAATCATCTCTGCCAGATTCTTCTCCACTCGATCGGGATAAATCAGCAACGACGGCGATTCGACGGCATCTGCATTTGCGATTTCATACCAAGCAGTCACGGGACATCACCTTTCATCTCTGGCCATCAAAAATCGTTCACAATCGGGCCAGATCATACCCGCTTTTTCAACCGCTGGGTATCGTGCGACATTGGCAACCTGCGTACCGTCATCACCCGGCCTTGGGCAGTTTCTTGCCCTTCAATTGATAGACATAGCGAAGGACTTCAGCGACCGCCTGGTACTGTTCCGCCGGTACGGCCGCACCGACGTCAACCGATTTGTAGAGGAACTGGGCAAGCGGTTTGCGTTCAACGACCGGAACGCCGTTCTCCAGCGCGATCTTACGAATTTTCTGAGCCACCGCGCCGGCCCCTTTGGCGATCACCACCGGTGCGATCATTTCCTGCGGTTTATATGAAATTGCGATCGCTAGCTCTGTCGGATTGGTTACCACAACGTCCGCGCCGGGGACGTCGGCGTTGATTCGCTGCATCATCATCTGGCGCTGCATCTGCTTACGCTTAGCTTGCATTTGCGGGTCGCCTTGAGACTCTTTCATTTCGTCTCGCATTTCCTGGTCGGTCATCTTCAGATCTTCCTCATGACGCCACTTTTGGAATGCGTACTCGACAATCCCTAATACCAATAGTGCGACCGCGATCCAAAGACAGATATCGAAAAGGTGCTCGAACAGTGCACGAGCGAGAACCGGCACTGGTTCAGACCACATCGTCATAATCGCGTCGAGTCTTACGCGAACTGCGACATAAGCGACAACGCTGATGGTGATTACTTTGAAAACACCAAACCCCAAACGCATCAGCCCTCGGACCGATAGAATTCGCTTTGCCCCTGAAATAAGGCTGACGTTACTCAGTTTGGGCTGCACAGCGGTTGGCGTTAGCAGCAACCCGGTCTGACCGACATTGACAACGATACCCGCAATGAACATGACCGACAGGACGGGTAACGTTGCAAAAGCGAGCAGTGCCGAGTAATTGAGCAAACGGTTCGTGGCGTCTTGGATGGTCCAAGAAATCGTGACGTCACCTGAAAGGGAACCGATCATGCCCGATGCGACGCGTTCACAGAGTTGAGGGCCAAGCCAGCGAAGGCAAAGCAGGGCGATGATCAGCATAGCCGCTGATGAAAGGTCGGCACTCTTGGTGACCTGTCCTTCCTCACGTGCCTTTTCGCGACGCCGATCGGTCGCAAAGTGCTTCTTATCTCCTTGATCTCCCGCCACCTAAACGCCTCCTTATGGGTCGACTGACCAAAGCGTGGCAAGCCGATCGAGCGTCGTCGCAAAATCGTCGCGAAACAGATAACTGGCAGACCCGATCGTCAAAGCGGCAACGGCTAACAGAGCGATCGCATTGAGGCTCAAGCCGATCGCCAACACGTTCAATTGAGGAAGTGTTCGACTGATCAAACCGGTAATCAGATTGCACAACAGCATCGCGGCGATAACCGGCGCGGCAACCCGAATACCGGCACCGAGCGAACCGGATAATTGGGTGATCAGCAATTCAAGCATCGGCTCGTGAAAGCTTACATCACCGGCTGGCAGAGCGACAAAACTGTCGATCAGGGAACTGAGGACAAGCCGATGGCCGCCGATGGTGACCATGGTTGCGACGACCAACAGTCCGACCAATTGTGCGAGCGTCGGCATGGCACTGCGTGTGGACGGATCGACCGAATCGCCCAACTGCAGGCCACCGGTTCCGGACATAATTTCGCCGGCTGCTTGGACTCCGGTTATAAGAATCTGGATCGTCGCGCCGATCAACAGACCGACCAGCGCCTCACGCGCGATCATGATGGCAAGGTCAATCAGATGCGCCGCCTGAGGTGCATAATTGGGGTCAATCGCAGCGACCGTAGGTACGGTAAGCAACGTCAGCGCCAAAGCTAATAGAGCTCTAACCTTTACCGGAACGCCAACACCGATCGCCGGCAGACTCATCAGCAGTGTGCTTAACCGGGTCAGCACCAATACAATCAACAACAGGTTCTGCTCCAGAAGATTAGTCAGTTCCGCTACCATCGCTGACTCACCATCAATGCATCGCCGCGTTCGTAAAGACTTCGCGGGTGAAATCAACCAAACGAGTCATCAACCATGGCAAACAGGCGACCATCACCGCGGCCATTGCCAACAATTTGGGAACGAACGAAACGGTCTGGTCCTGAATCTGTGTCAGTGCTTGAATCAAGCCGATCGCTAAACCTGCAGCCATACCGACCAACAACATCGGCGCGCCGATGATTAAGGCCGCCAGTAAAGCGTCCCGACAGAGGTCGATAGCATTTTGTGAATCCATGGATACTACTAGCGATTTTTTCATCGCCCATATAAGAGTATTTAAGTGCCAATGGTCCCGAACGAATCCATTAACATCTGAACAACCAACCGCCAACCATCAACCAAAACGAACAACAACAACTTGAACGGCAATGAGATCACCGCCGGAGGAAGCATCAGCATACCCATTGAAATCGTGACACTGGCGACAACAAGGTCAACGATCAAGAACGGCAAATAGATTTGGAAACCCATTAAAAATGCGGTCTTCAATTCGCTTAGGATGTAAGCAGGAAGCAGAACACGAATCGGAACTTCATCAAAAGTTGAAGGCAGTGGCCCATCAGGCCTCATGTACCCGTAAAACAAATGAACGTCGTCGTGATTGCCCGCAACATCAATTTGACGAGCCATGAAATCACGAATCGGCGCGGCCCCCGCATCATAAGCTTCTTCCAACGTCATCGGGACAGCCGGATCGGTATACGGAACAATCGCATCGTCATAAACCCGCATCCAAACCGGTGCCATTACGAACAGGGTCATGAAAAGTGCGACGCTGGTCAGGACCTGGCTGGGAGGTAACGATTGCAACCCGATCGCCTGTCTCAGTAACCCAAGCACAATGATGATGCGAACATAACAGGTCGTCATCAACAACACCGCTGGCGCAAGGCTCAGCACGGTCAACAGCAAAACGATCTGCAGACTGCTGGACAGACCTTCGGGGCTAGTCCACTTCTCTGGCCCGCCGGCAATGAAGTTCAATGAGTCGGGAGGAACAACCACCGCTTGGGGCTGGGGTGTCAGAATTTCGATCGCCTGGGGAACCGACGGTGATGCTTGCGCGAAGACGGATTGAGCGAACGCCACCAAGAGAAATGCCTGGAGAACGAATGTGTGGCCGACAGGGGGGCGAAAGCTGAACAATGGGGTGGCCTCAACCAGAAACGTTCGATCAATCGGCTTCCTGCCCATACCGGCTAGGTACCGAAGGAACTTTAGTAAAAAAAATCGTTTTGACGAAAGAGTGATTAAGACTCGCGATAGGACCGGGATCAGCGTCGGCGTTTGCAAAATCAGCCCGGCCTTGAAAGCATTCAAAAGGCTTGAAATCGTTGGGTTAAACCCAGCCAGATGAGTGGCTGAGGGAGCCCGGCACCCCGTTCATCGATGGCTCGCAACGGGGCGAAGGAGGCACAAACCGGAAAAAGAGCTTGAACTTCGGTAGAAGTATGTACCCGAAATGCGACCACACTTCAGTTCACGTTCGCGCAGACGTTCCGCACTTAAACGAAATCAAAATCGCGCCCCACGAACGAAACACGAAACCGAGCAGAACCAAACCGCTTAACGTGAACGCGGCCCCGAACTTGTGCTCCAGGAATCCGAGAGAACGAGCAGTTTCAATTGATATCAACTCGTTGTTATCGAGTTCGAAGTCCGAGGCATAACCTCTGCCGAGGGCTCAATCAGACTGATCGAACTGGTCGAACTGGCTGCCAAATGGTGTTGCCTCCAAAGGCCTTTCCTTTACCGGACCTCACTGTTTGTCAATAAAAGCGGATGAAAGCCGATTTGTAAAGGCAAAGTTGCCCCCATTCTCCTTTCGCTACTTCGTCCGTCGCCAACGTGATGCCGATCTGCGACCGGCAACTCGACGCACTTTCGCGAACAGTTCCTTAATTTGGACCTCTTCCTACTTTTCTTGAATCGCCCTATGCTAGAATGTGGTGCCAGAGTGATCCGTAAACCATTAAGCCCGTTGATCGCAATAAACTGGCCCCGCATCCCACAGGTTCGTCGAACCGGTCGAAGCCGCTGGTCGCTCTGTTTCTTTTCCCATAATTCCGATTGGCGATGAGATTGCGTGGTCCGATACCGCAGCAGCGCAAGAGGCCGTTTATCGACCGCTAGCCTTTTTTAACCGTCAATGGTTTGGGCGGTGCGTTCGATGGTGGTAAACTGTAGAGTCGACGACAAGCAATCTTTAGCGAAGGCTGAGCTTTGGCACCGTGTTTGCCCTACAGCGTAAATGACCTTTAGCCCCGCCAATCAGAGACGTTTTTTCAGTGCGACCCAGGCTGAAGCAAACGATTCCAACCACTTCATATTAAAATAAAACGTGCGAAACCTTTCCCCCGCCGGCAACCAACTCGTTCAAGATCTGGCACAAAGACATGGCGTTTCGACCGACGCAGCCACTCACATGCTGATCGCCGTTTATAACGGCAACGGCACCATGGCCCAATTTTCGCACCCTGAGTTCGGCGGCTCGGGCCAGTGGATGCGGGGTGGGATGACGATGGTCAGCGACTTGTTCAATTCGCACCTGAAAGCACGGGTCGATAACATTTGCAGCGACATTTCGAACTCGCTTGCCAACGACCAACTGTTCATGCCCAGCGGCTCGTTCCAGTCGCAGAGCCAAAGCGGTGGCGGTTCACAGGGCTACAACGCCCAGTCACAATCGACCGGCGGTGGGCAATCATCTTCGTCGTTGTTTGCACCCGATCCCGAGGCAAACTGGTGGCCGC
>DIUH01000329.1:2259-5338 GCA_002428205.1 Planctomycetaceae bacterium UBA6163 | reverse complement strand
ATCTACTGTCCACTGTCGCGGCTTGAACGCCAAAAGAATGGAAACAGAAGAATATCTAGAACGACTGTGCCGGGTATTCTCTTGTCCCCATTCTTTTGGCCTGAAATCGTTGGGGACTTTCAGGCTGGATCCGAATATTTTAACCTAACACGCCAAACCGGTTGCGACATTGTCGGGCAAACCCGACCGTCGCCCAGCGAAGCCGATCGCTTATAGTTCCCAGCCCTTGCGATACTCTTTGCTGACGAAATGCTGGGCGGCTTCGGAATTGGTGACCTTCAGGTTCTTGGCGTCCCACTGAATCTTCTCGCCAGATCGATAAGCGACCACGCCCAACATCACCGCTTCGGTTAATGCTCCGGAATAATCGAAGTTGCAGGTCGTGGGGCTGCCGGTGCGAATCGCGGCGAGCCACTCTTGGTGATGGCCGATCGAATCGGGAATCGACGGTTCGGGTCGGGTATAGTCGACGAACTTATCGACCGGCAACAAGACATGGCGGCCGTAATCCGACAGGATCATACCTTCGCGACCGACGAACAATTGCCCGCCTCGCCAATCATAAGGTTTGCCTTGCGGGTCTTTCAAAGTCGACAACAGTTCGGGACGTTTGCCGCCGTCATACCAAGTCAGCTTCACTGGCGGCAACTCGCCGCGCTGGGGATATTGATAATCGACGATGCACCACGACGGTGGCGAAACCGGATCGACTTCGGGACCGCGGGCCTGGATCGTCGTCGGGGCACGCAGGTCGAGTGCCCAGTGCACCAAGTCCATGAAATGGCAACCGAAATCGCCCAATCCGCCGGTCCCATAATCCCAAAAGCGACGCCAGTTGAACGGATGGACGCCTTCGGAATAAGGTCGCTCGATCGCTGGGCCTAACCACAAGTCCCAATCGAGACTGGCTGGTGCTTTGGTGTTGGTTGTAAACTTGCCGCCAGAATAGTCGGCCGAAGCCCAGGCGTGTGCCTCGGTCACAGGGCCGATCGCGCCGGCACGAATCAATTCGACAACGCGGCGATAGTTCGCACCGGCATGAATCTGAGTCCCCATCTGTGTGACCAAGTTGTTGGCCTTGGCCAGGTCTGACAACACGCGAGTTTCATAAACCGTATGGGCGAGCGGTTTCTCACAATAAACCGGCTTCTTCATCCGCAGCGCCATCGCTGCGGCCGGTGCGTGAGTGTGGTCAGGCGTGCCGACAATCACCCCGTCGATCTTATCGCCTTCCTTTTCCAGCATCACGCGGAAGTCGGCATAAAGTCGCGCACCCTTATAATCCGCCGCACCTTTTTCTAATAACGCCGAATCGACGTCAGCGATCGCGATGATGTTTTCAGATTTGCAACCAGCGATGTTCGCTCCGGCACGGGCCGTTGCACCACAAGCGACCAGATTCAATTTTTCGTTCGGTGAATCAGCGGCCAGCGTGCGACCGATATTGACGTGAACGCCACCGAGTGCGGCGGTCGATGCGGCGAGCGAACTGGTTATAAACCGACGGCGATCGAGTGATGGACGTGTCATCGTAAGTTGTTCTCCAAAAGCGAAGGTGGCGGGAAATGGATGGTAGGAAAATGAGAGGTGTGATTTAAGGTTATTGAGCAACGGGAATCAGGTAAATGTAATCGATGCCGACCATGTTTCGTGGTATCGCCGCTGGATTGGGCGAACCGAGAATGAACTGCAGGCGATTGGTCCCTGATTCGAGTTTGTGTTTACCCAATGACAGTGGCCCGGTGGTGATTACGTCCGGCTTGTTGAACAGGTCGATCGGCCCAGTCGGTTCGGAATCGTTGACGCGAGTCGATACAACACCGTAATCGACCGCCTTGCTCAAAACCACCATGATCTCGTAATCGCCAGCCGCTGGGGCGGGAAAACCGACCGTCAACTGGTCGCCCGGTTTACCATCGGTCCACCAGAGGTGCGAATTGCCGCTCCAGGAATCGGCTTTAAACCCACCCATGCCCTGCGCACTGGTTCGGCCGCCGGAAACCGCCAGCACTTCAACCGCTTCGCCTTCGATCGCTCCGGGCACCTTACCCGACTTAGGATCGATCGGCGGGACCTGGCCGGGCAGCGGCACCTGACCGGGGCTTTGCAAGTACGCGACCAGGCTGGCGATTTGGTCGGGCGTCAACGATTGCAGCAACCCTTCGGGCATCAGCGACTTGGACGTCGGAGCCAACGATTCGATTTCGCTTCGAGGCAAAGTGACCCGCTTTTCGGCATCCTCCAGCACGATCGCCACATCGGTTTCTTCGCGCAGCAATCCGGTGATCACACGTCCGTCGTCGGTCAATGCCGTCAAGGTTTGATAATCTTTGCCGACAACCGCGTTGGGGTCGAGAATGTTTTCTAACCAATAACGAATGTTGCCGCGATCGGCACCCGTCAAATCGGGCCCGAGTTTGCCACCTTCACCAAACAGGATATGACATTGGCCGCAAGATTTCGCATAAAGCTCACGCCCATGATACTTATCCGATTTTTGAATCACCTCGGACGTTAACGAGCTGGCCAATTTTTCGATCTCGCCACGCAATTGTTCACTGGTCGGACGCACGGTGCCCCATAGCTGGCCCAGCCGCTCGACCAACCCTTCATCGCCCAATTCGCCGATGCGGCTGACATGCAGCGCCGTCAGTTCGGTGCCCGAAACTTGTTTGTCGGCGATCGCGTCGAGCAAGCGATGAGCGAGTGGCGGACGCGAGATCAGAACATCGATCGCGGCCCGTCGATTCTCCGCAGGCCACGATGCATACGCGGCCAGCAGTTTGTCAGCGACCTGTGCCGAATCGAATCGAGCCAGCAGCGGAATCGCATCGCCACGGATCGCGGGATCGTCGACTAGCGACATCGCCAGCCCAAGCAATTCAGGGTCGCGGCCCTGCGCGAGTGCGGCCAGCGATTCGCGGCGAACAGCGACCGGTTGGTCACCTGCCAAAGCGGTTGCTCGCAACGTCGGAAAAATCGATGCATCGCCGAACGTGATTGACAAAAATCGTACGGACTGTCGTACGTCTGCGTCCTCTGTCGAAGCCAGCTTGGCAACCACATCGGACCATCGCGG
>DIUH01000329.1:1235-2244 GCA_002428205.1 Planctomycetaceae bacterium UBA6163 | reverse complement strand
GCCAGCAGTTTGGGGTCCATTCCGGCGCGGCGATAGATGAATTGGCGAACCAGAGGAATCTGAGTCGCAGCGGCTAAGTCGATCGCGCGTGCGGGATCTTCAGCCACCAGCGGAGCGATGCCATACCAAACCATCAGTGGAATGTTTTTGTCGATCGCGTTATCAGCATCGCGCACCGTTCCTTCGGCTAATTCCCATCGCTGGGCAATCGCGACACGTTGCAACAGCGACGCTAAGTACAAACGGACTCGAGGCGATTTTTCGGTGTTCGTCAAATGCACAACCGCTGCTAAGACTTCTGGTGCCAGCAACATTCCGCCCGCTGCATCGACCGACTTTTCCGCTGGCCCGGTTCCCACAGGTCGATCGGTCGATAACTGCAACGCCCAGGCGCGAATGTTCGGATCGACGTCGCCCAGCAATTGGACGACTTCTTGATCATTGATCGGCTTGATAACGTGCGCCGTCCATAAGTATCGCAGGCGTCGATCGCTGGGGCGATTGGCATCGACAGCCGCACGCCAGAGTCCCGATCGCAACGATGCCTTACTGGCACTTGATCCGGAATCGCCTTTCGCATCGGGTGTCGCTTCCAAAACGGTATGGCGTGCTTGCAAAACACGCCGCGCGGCACGGACAAACCAATCGTTTTCGTGTTCATGTAATTCGAACAACGCACCATCATCTTCGCCCGCTAAGTCGATCTGTGATGGCTTGATGTCACCATAACGAACTCGATATAGCCGGCCGTTGGTTCGATCCCAAATATCAGGACTGCTGCGGTGGCAGGCATTGGGATCATACCAATCGATCAGGTAAACCGACCCGTCAGGACCGTAGCGCAAGTTGATTCCGCGAAACCAAGGATCGTTTGCAAAGATCACGTCGCGGCCATGGGAAAGGATAAAGCTGGAGCCATCGCGGCGAGGGTGGTCGAGATTGATGCGATTGCCATGAATGTTGGCCATCATCAATGTGTTTCGATAGCTCTTGGGCCAATTGTCGCCCA
>DIUH01000329.1:0-1179 GCA_002428205.1 Planctomycetaceae bacterium UBA6163 | reverse complement strand
AAATGGCGTCCCGCTTGGCGTTGATAACGTCCGCCTTGAACCATATGAAACGAGTGAGCGATCACGCAGGCGGTGATCAACGCTTGGCCATGGTCGTCAAAGTCGACACCCCAAGGGTTGCTGGTGCCGTGGGCAAAAACTTCGAACTCGTGACGCACCGGATGATAACGCCACACGCCAGCGTTGAAGGGTGTTCGCTGGTCATCGGGGGTGCCCGGTTTGCCGATCTTGCTGTGCGTGAAAACGCCTTGGCAACCATACAGCCAACCGTCGGGGCCCCAGTTGAAAGCGTTTAATGTTTCGTGAGTATCTTGATAACCCCAACCGTCCAGCAGAGTGATTGGGGCGCTGTCAGGCACGTCATCACCATCGCGATCGGGGATGAATAATAAGTTGGGTGCGGCGCCGACCCAAACGCCGCCGAAGCCGACTTCCAAGCCGCTGACCAGATTCAAACCTTCTATAAAGATTTTTCTGGAGTCGAAATTGCCGTCTGCGTTCGTATCTTCCAAGATCACAATCCGGTCGGCTCCGGCACCTTCGGCCGCGCGGANNCGGATATGTGTGCGCTTCGGCAACCCAAATCCTTCCCTCGGTATCGAACGTGAACGCGACCGGTTGATGGATACGTGGTTCGGCGGCGACCAGGTCGACCGAAAAACCGGGCGGAACGGTCATCGCGTCACGGGCTGCCTCGGGCGTCAAACCGCCAAAGTCGGCTCCGCCACGCGGCATTTTCTTTGGCACCGCCGCGTCCCAGCCTGCCACCGGCTCGATCCGGCTCGCTTCGCCCGCCGCGAGCGGCTTTTCGCTTTGGCGGTGAATGAATGTGCCACGTTTGTTTCCGACGATGATGTCGGGGCGGCCGTTGCCGGTCAGGTCGGCGGTTTGGACATCGGTGCCGACGCCGCTGTCGTCGTGCACCAAATGCGGAATGAAGACGGCAGGTGGCCCTGGTTCGCCTTCGGCGCGCCTACGCAGTTCAAACCAATAGACCACAGCCGGTGCGTTCGGTTCGGCGTCACCCTTAGGACCATGTGCCCACCAACGTTTGCCGGTCACCAAATCGGGCAAGCCGTCGCCGTTGATGTCGGCAAGCGTCAAGGCGTGAGGCTGGGTGAAGACGACACCATAGGGGCTGTCGGCCGGTTGTTTGCCGACGATCACATGCGGCTCGAA
>DIUH01000379.1 GCA_002428205.1 Planctomycetaceae bacterium UBA6163 | reverse complement strand
CTTGAATCGCGTTTTCGGCGGTTTCGAAATCTCGAATTTCGCCGACCAGCACAACATCCGGGTCGTGACGCAAAATGGCTCGCAAACTGGCCGCAAACGTCAACCCGATCTTCGGGTGCACCTGAATCTGGTTGATCCCATCAAGCTGGTATTCGACGGGGTCTTCGGTGGTGATGATTTTGTTATCTGGTCCACGGATTTCCAGCAAGCTGCTGTACAACGTCGTCGTCTTTCCGCTACCGGTCGGGCCGGTCACCAGAATGATCCCGTGCGGCATGCGGATCAAATCGTGGAACGTGTTATAAACGTCATCCGCCATCCCAAGGCCGCGCAGTTCAAAGACCATGCTCCCTTTATCAAGGATACGCATGACCAAACCTTCGCCGTGAATCATCGGGATCACGCTGACGCGGATATCGACTTCACGCGAATGGACTCGCAACTTGATGCGGCCGTCTTGGGGCAGCCGTTTTTCAGCGATATTCAGCCGCGCCATGATCTTCAAACGGCTGATGATCGCGGCTTGGAAACGATTGATTTCGGGCGGCACCGGTTGCGGGTGCAAAATCCCGTCGATGCGGTACCGAATCACCAGTCCGTCGGATTGCGACTCGACGTGGATGTCCGACGCTCGTGACTCGATCGCCTCGAGCAAAATTTCGTTAACCAGCCGAACCACCGACGCCTCTTGGGCCATTTCGGATAATTCGCTGCCGTCGCTTTCGATCGCGTCCAGCAATTCCAGACCGTCATCTTCATCCGCCGCAGCGGCGACGAGGCCTTCGACCGTTTCGCTGCCGACGCCGAGATGTCGCTTGACCAAGCGTGCGATTTCGCCTCGCTCGGCCACAACGGGAATCAAGTGCCGACCGGTCGCCGCGCTCGCTTCGTCCAGCGGATAGAGGTCCAGCGGATCGGCCGTGGCGACAACGATCGAGCCTTCGCGACGGGCGATCGGGAAGAGGCTGTGGCGATAAATCAGCTTCTGTGGAAATCCGACCAGAGCCGACAGGTCGACATCAAACTCACGTAGGTCGACATACTCCAGTCCGGCTTCTTCGGCCAACGCTTGCAGCGCAGCGACTTCGTCAACATAACCGAGATTGACGGCTGACTGGATCACTCCGCCACTGTCGTCAGACATCGATTGACGCAGTTGTTCGTCGGACAACAACCCACGTCGTCGCAGGATTTCACCGGCGTGCATGATCATATTGGGTAACGTTTATTTCTAGGTGGGAATGATGAAAGGCGGGAGGGAAGGGGCGAGTCGATCGAGTGACCTCGCCCTGCTAGTTTAACCGATCGGATCAGCCATGGCTGTTGGTTCAACGTCCACCGCGGCCACGAGTCCGTCCCGCATCACCGCCGCTAGTTCCGCCACGGGTTCCGCCGCCGAATCCGGTCGGTGGGCCGCCACCACCGGGCGCGCCCCCGAAACCGCCACGTTCTCGCATTTGGCGGAAGAAATCAATTCGCCGCTGAATTTCTTCGGTCGATGGATTTTCACCACCGGCGGCCTGTGCAGGATTTCCTGACGGAGTTGCCGCAGCCGCCGCGGTCGTTTTCGCCTTGGTGCCAAGAATCGAATCCAAAGCTTGCTGGACCACTTCCGCCTTAACATTCCCTTTCAGCGAGACGATTTCGACCGTTTCTTCGGATTGCATGCCACCCGCATCGATCGCTTCGACCAATTCGCGAATGTCCTCGACATCCTGGGGCGGTGCAGTCACGATCAACGAATTGCTGCGGGTATCAACGGCGATGATCACCGGTGCTGGTTTGGTTGCTTGTTCGTTTCCGCCACCACGACCACCACGTCCACCGCCTCCGCCACGGATCGCATTGATCAAATCTTGCGGCGACATCTGCTGTTGTCCGCCGCGACCGCCACCCTGCTCGCCGGAACGATCGGCATAAACCGATTTAACAATGTTGGCGACATCGGCGGCACTCTGGTAAATCACCGGAATTAATTGTGGTTTAGAAGTGGTCCGCACGTCTTCCGGGCTTTCTTCGCGATCGATCACTTCCAAAATCATTTCGATCGTCTGCATATCGACTGCGTTCGCTTGGACGATCAACGCGTTCAAGCGACCATCGGCGACGATGCTGACCGATCCCGTCGTTGTCAAAATCGAACTTGAGGTACCGGAGCCACCGCTGTCGCCACCGATACCGAGCAGTCCGCCAAGCATGCCGCCACCAAGTTCGCCCATAATTGAACCGGCCAACCCGCCACCGCCACCACCCGAACCGCCGGAATCACCACCCAGGATTTTGGTGATCAAGTCAGCGGCCTCGGGAGCCTTGGTGTACTTCAGCCAAAACACGGTCGGCTCCGCGGCTGAGAGTGCCGTTTGGTCCGACAGCGTTCGCATCATCTGCTCGAAATCAGACAGCGCGATCGGATCGTCGGAGGCGATTACCATGCCGCCTGGTGTCATGGTGATGACGATATCACCGCTGCCATCTGGCTTTTTCTCGCCCGTATTATTTACCGGCGCGGTTAGCGCCGCAGCGGGTTTTTCCGTAGCTTGAGGCTGGTCGACGGCTTGATCATCACGCACAGCAACGGTTTCTAATAAGCCCGCAGTATCGCTCACCAGCGTCAACTCATTCGGGTTCGAAAACCCAGCGGTATCGTTCTCCGGTCTCGCTTCATCCTGCAGTGCCGGTTCATTTTTTCGACCAGCGTTTGGCATTGCGTCTGATGATTCTTCCGCATTAGCAGCCCCATTCAATCCGCCGACTCGTCGCTGGGGAAACGTGTTGATCGCCGCCGATCCACCTCCCGTCGCCGGAGTTACCATCCGAATCTTGTTCTTTTTGCCCATCACCTGCCACAGGTTCTGTAACTGCTCGACCGTTTCCTGGGCAGTCCTACCGGAATAAGGTAACACGCGAATTCGATCGCCCATTTCACCTAGCGAGTCGGAACCTTCAAGCTTTTCGATCAAGTTCCGCACCATCTCAATTTGCTCAGGTGTCCCTCGAACCCATAACCTACCCGTGGCCGGATCGCCGTCGATCGTCGGCGCGTCTTTTTTGCTGCCATCGGTCACGCCAAAAAACTTATTGATTGTTGCCAACGCTTGAGATGGTTCCAAGCGACGCAATTGGATGATTTCAAAGGTCGAACCACGTCCTTCCAGCTTGTCGATCGTTTGCTGGATCATCACATGCGTCTCGGGACGCGCATAAGCGATGATTCCGCCCGCTTGTGGGTCAACCGCCAAACGCGTGTCGGGCAATCCGGCCAACAAGGTTTGCAACACATCAATCACCGTCGAAGGGGCTACGGAGCTGACGATATAGGTTTCCAACTTAGGCAACGATTGTGCTTCACCCGATTCCGCGTTGTTCATCTGCAGCGGCGTGTCAGCCCGCTGGATGATTCGTTCTAGCAGTGCGCGAGTCGCCGCATCGCCAGTCGCGTACAAGCGATCGCCATAAAGACCGGTCGCGATCCGGATTTTGTCGCTCGAATTGGCACCGGTCTCCAGTCCGATCAAAGGCCGAGCGATTTCCAGCAATTCGTCAGCGACACGGTATTTCAACACAATCTCGGTCACATCGCTGCTGGCCGCTGAAGCGTTGACCAACAATTCGCGGATCGCCTTCAATCGGCCCACTGTTTCCGTAACTACTACCTGCTTGGCGCTTTCAAGCACGATCACTTTGCCCGCCGGACCGATCAATTGGCCGATTTCGACCTTCGCCGCTTCGGCCGATAAACTGCCCAACGCAAACACACAGCGAACGATGTCTGAATTGGCGCGCGTATCGAGTTCGTCCGATGTTACTAATTCGGCCAATTCGCTGATCAAACCAGGCGCCATGTCTGACTCTTGGTCGATCAATATCAGTTGACGACCACGCCGAACCAACGAAAAGCCGCGATCCAGCAACAAGCGATTGATCACGTCCATCGCTTCGCCCAAGCGATAGGTTCGAGAGTTATCGACGTAATTGACCGTGCCTTTTGGATAGCTGTCGGCCTGCAACGACAAACCGGCTTGGTCAGCAATCCACTGCATTACGTCCCGCCAATCGGCACCACTGAAGTTGAAGACGAGTTCAACATCTGTTGGCGGCTTTTGCAAAATATCGCTGGCAACAGTTGACACCTTCGCCGGCACCGAAACTTCCGCGTCAACCACCGCGTCCGCACCGACTGGTGTCGCCTGGCCAACCGGATTGACAGCAGCAGCCCCGCCAATCGTTGCCTCATTTGAATCACGATCAACTTGCACGGCCTGCTCGATCGCAGGCACCGGAGTGTCGTCTGCCGCAAATACCGCTGACGCAAAAATCATCGGGCTCAACAGCGCAGCAATGAAAATCTGCGACGAGAACACGCGGTCAGGTAATCGGATCATGAGTGAGTTATCCAGCGACGCTATAAAATCTCTAAGAAAAATAATGTTTGGGCACCGGAGCAATCAGAAACACGAAATTGAAAACCGGGCAAGCAGCAGCCCAGCGGAATTTCGGCCTCAAACCAGTGAGCGTCGATCGTCCCACCCCTCAAACCGACGAACACTGCCCCCCACGGCAACACAGTTTCCCAGGCAAACTCGCGATGCGTGGACACATGTTAGTTCGTTGCACCGACTAGACCATCAAATTACTCGGTGAAGTCGATGTTCTGTTGACTGTACCGGTCCGATTGCCATGGTGTTCAACCCAGCCTCGGTCGCTAAGTTCCGCTGTACAAATCTCGCAGCTTCAAACCGCCTCGGTTTTTGGCGTCCGAAAGAGTCCCGTCGTGCCATAAGCGGCTATCCGACAGGGTAACTAGAACGTTAAAGATTAGATCGCCACCAGAAAACACGAGCCGATGGCTCGCGTTTTTTACGTATAGCGACAAACGTGCAATGGCTTAAAAATCAGCTCGCACGAGCAGCCGGCTGGTACTTGGTGACCAACCACAACAGGATCGGACTAGCGACGAAAATCGAACTGTACGTTCCGACGGTGACGCCAATGACCAAACTGAAGGCGAACGCGTGAATTCCTTCCCCGCCGAAGAAATACAACAAGACGACCACAATCAATGTCGTCAATGACGTCAACAGGGTACGGCTGAGCGTCGAGTTGATGCTGGTGTTAACCATTTCACTCGTCAAACGAGGGCTCTTGCCTTTCGTTTCGCGAATCCGGTCAAACACCACAATCGTGTCGTTCAACGAATATCCGATCACCGTCAGCAACGCGGCCACCACGGTCAAACTGATCTTAAATTGATCAACGAGCAAAAACCCGAGGAAACCGGCCAACCAGTAACTGACCGCAATCGCTCCTAAGGTAACGACGACATCGTGAACCAACGCCGCAACAGCCGCTAGACCGTAAAAGACTCGCTGGAATCGGAACCAAATGTAACCAACGATGCACAGCAAACTGGCAAACACCGCACCGAGCGCACGATTGATCATGTCTCCGGCAACTCGGCTGCCGACGCTACTGCTGCTGATCCAGACCGGGTCACTGCCGAGAGTTTGCTTCAAACTGGCCATCACTTCGTCAGCTGGTCCGAACTCGATCGGCAATCCGACCTCCCACTCGCTGAACCTCAGATCACTCTCGGAACTCCACTGGTCCGCCTGATCACCTCGCGGCGATAACTCAACTCCCAGCAAGTCGATCGAAACATTGGCAATCTTTGCCGCTCGGTCGATACCTTCCAGCAATGATTTTGCGTTGATGCGAGCGGTGTCTTCCGTGCTGCCCTCAATTCCAAGCTTAACGCGTGCACGGCTGATCACCTCGGGCGCTCGCGCCGCCGCCGGCGGTGGTGTCGTTGAACTGGATGTCTGTTCATCTTCAGGTGGATTCGCGGGTGGGGCAAAGGGTGCCGTTTCAGACGTCGGAGCATTCGCAGCAGCAGGTGGGGCTTCGGCTGGAGCAGTTTCCGTCGCTGGCGATTCGGTTGGCGTGGCTGCGTCACCCTCAGCAGGCGGCGCTGTGGCCGCCGGAGCATCGTCCTGCGCCCGAAGGGCTACCAACATCGTCGCTTGGCCGACCGACAAACGGCTTTGAGCGTTATCGGCCGGTGTGATTTCGATCTCATAGGTTACCAATTTCAGCGTGCCATCGGCCTCGAACCCGGCGCCGATCAAGTCCTTCAGCGTCTCGACACTTTCGATCGCCGAATCGACTTTAAAAACGGTCAGCTTGGGAGCCGTTTCCATGGTCACGTTGTTGACCGTGAACTCAGCTTTGCCGGCATCTGCACTCGCTAAGCTCTTGGCAACAATCGCTCGCACAGCATCCGTTGATTCGGCGGGCTCTTGTAGCCGGAAGGTCACCGACGATCCGCCCGCGAAATCGATATCCAGGATCGTCCCACCGCGAGCCACGATCGCTCCGATTCCGGCGACCATCAACAACCCTGACATTGTCAGTGCCATCGGTCCGAGCCGCATGAAGTCATATCCGCTGGCACCAAAAACCGCACTTCTGAATCTATTGACCATGTCGCTCATCGACAACGACAACAGGCTGCGGCGTTCGGCGATGTCAAACAAGGTTCGCGACATGTAAATTGCCGTGAACATGCTGAACAGAATGCCCAAGATCAACGTCACCGCNNGCGTCAATAATCGTTGTCGTTGCTCGAGCAAAGCCATTTCGAATCGACATCCGCGCCGCCGCACCCTTGTTCAATTCCTCGCGAATACGTTCGAAAATCAACACGTTAGCGTCGACCGACATACCGACTGTCAAAACCAAACCGGCCAAACCTGGCAAACTCAGCGGTTGATTGATCAAAATCATCACCGCCAGTGTCATCACCAAGTTCAAGACAAGTGCTAAACAGGCAATGATGCCTATGAATCGGTAATAGAACAGCATAAAGACCAACACCATCCCCAAGGCAACACTGATCGCGATTAAGCCCTTGCGAATCGTGTCTTCCCCAAGGGTTGCATCGATTTGATTTTCAGCGATCGGTGCCTTCGTTAGCGCCGCAGGCAAAGCACCAGCTTCGAGAATCTGAACCAATTGTTCGACTTCTTCGGTGGTGAAATTGCCGCTGATCTGACCATCACCCGAAATCGGCGACTGAATGGCCGGAGCGGACAACAACATATTGTCCAGCACGATGCCAAGTTGGCGACGATGCTGGCCATCGGGAGCGTTGTTGGTGGTCAGCGCGAGAAAGATTCCCGAACCTTGATCGGTCAACTTGAACCGCACCAGCGGGCTGCCGTCCCGGTCGTATCCGGTGCTTGAAAAAGCGATGTCTTCGCCGGTTACGTCTAAATCCGGATCGACCGACATCAGGACTTGGATGTTTTCCAATCCGTTGTCTTTCATCCACTTCGCCGTGCCATCGACACCCGCAGCCGTTGGCGGCAATTCGATCAATCGACCGTCGGCTGGGTTTCGCAAAATTGAGCTTGAAACATCGACCCGCAGCGGTCGAATGCCAACACGGTTCTCTTGCTTTTCGCGATCGACTGCGGCCCAAAAACCGATCGGCGTTTTCCCGTCTTCTTCAAACAAACTGGTGCTCAATCGCACTCGCTGTGACGCTTCGCCTGCCTGTGTGCGAGCGATTTCAATCAACCGTTGGTGATCGCGGCCATTCGCCAAAATCGCGAATCGCAAAATCCCCGCTTGCTCGATAATCCGCTTGATCCGGTCGACTTCCAATTGGTCGACTTCAGGAATGATGATTTCGATTTGGCTTTCACCATAGGGGCGAATCACGATTTCCTGAGTGCCGCTGGGGTTAATTCGCTTGATCAACGATGGAATCAATTGGCTGCTGCCGATCCGTGAATCGGTCTGTTCGCCATCCGATGTGGCCGCAAAGCTTTTCGTCGGATCGATTTCATAAACCAGGATCGTGCCGCCACGAAGGTCGACACCTAAGCCGATTTTGCCGAAAGCCAGCACGGTCGCCGACGCAGCAACGGCCAGCAAAATAAACCCGATTCGAGTCGCGTAATCGGGCATCTTCAGCGATCGAGCAATCGGACCAGCGATTACAAACGGTAAAATCAGGACCGCAGCGGAGATCGCCAACGCGATCCACTGGTCCGTCGAAATACCGTCGTTAGCGGTCGCCGGTGGTTCCGTCGAGACCTGGGCCAGCAACGAGAATGCGGCTTCAGCCAAAGGGAGAGTCAGACAATCCATGGTCTTGATCGGAGTTCAAATGAGAGGATTAAAATGCGGGTGTTTCGTTTAAAACGCCGGGAAAACCTGGCCAATCGTGTTGCAGAAGTAAATCGCTAGCGATCGGACAGATACGTATTTATTCAGTTTCAGGTTTGTCGCTGATCACTCGAGCGACCGCCTTTCGGTCAATTTTCATCTTGCTGTTACCGCTTTCGTCTAACCGGATGGTTAACGTATCGCCCTCATTCACCGCCGAAACGACGCCGTGGATACCGCCGATTGTTACGATCCGATCGTTCTTTTTTATTCCAGCCAAACGATGCATTTCGGTCACTTTCCGCCGCCGCTCGGGAACGAGCACAATAAAATAAAATAGAGCCATTAGACTGCCCAGCAACAAAAAGGGGCTGCTGAGAATCTGCTGGATCGGCGATAAAGCGGGTTGCTGGGCAGGGTCAGCCTGAGCCAACAAGCGAACCGACACATCGCTATGCCCAAGCAAAACGCTTACAAAATGATGCGGCGTAGGCATTAGCGGCAAACGTTCACGGGGTAAAAAAAAGGGAAAATCGGCTGGCGAAAGTCGCTAGCAAGAATGCGGCATAATATGTCTTCAAAAAAATCGTCACAAGCCCAGCCCAGTCCAGACCCCGCCATAACCTTCCAATGCCCCGGTTGGCCGCCGGCGCGGGATGCCGTATTCACAGAGTTGGGGTTGCTGATTTCCAGCGGCGACTGGGCCAAGTACCAACCCGAAGTGCTCGATCGACTCCGCTTGGCGATCGCAGAATTTTTAACGTGTAAGCATGTTCGCCTGGTGTCCAGCGGTTCAGCAGCCGTCGAATTGGCACTTCGCGCTGCAGTAATCAACCCCAAGCTACAAGCGACCCAAGCCACGGCCCAAGATAACAGCATACACCCAACCGTAGAGGTGATTTGCCCCGCTTTTGACTACCCAGGCAACGCCCGCGCCGTGCGGTTGATCGGTGCCGTTCCCGTTCTGGTCGATAATTCCCAATCGCAATGGACGATCGATCCAGCCGCCGTGCTCGCCGCCGCCACACCCCGCACGGTCGCCGTGATCGCGTCGCACCTCTACGGTGAAATCGCCCCAATCGCTCGGCTGCGCGAGATTTGTGATCAAAACGGATGGATTTTGCTGGAAGACGTTTGCCAAATGCCCGGCGGCCGCATCGGTGACAAACCGCTGGGAACATTCGGACACGTTGCCGCCTGGAGCTTTGGCGGCTCGAAACCGCTGACAGCCGGCTGCGGCGGTGCAATCACAACCAACGATGCCCGCATCGCCCAGCGGCTGGCGTCTTATGCCGATCGTCCCAGCGACGCCTACCCACTGAGCCCGCTGCAAGCCGCTGCGCTGCTGCCCCAGTGGTCATTGCTTGCCGACCTGGCACCATCACAAAGCCAAAGACTGTCGCGACTGGTAGCAGCAATCGCCGATCAAACCCCCGGTTGGAAGTTTCCCGCCACAAACAATAACGGCCACTGGCCAGTGTTCTACAAAATCCCGGTCACTGTCGATTCAGCGCTCGTCGGCGCTGGCGTAACGACAGGACAAATCATCGACCTAGCCAATGCACTGAAGATTCCGGCCGGCCAACCGTTTCGCATCCCCGGACGAATCGCACCTTCACGCGGACGTGTCGAATCGACTCAGCATGCCCAGCAGATCGCCGCCCACAGTTGGTTAATCGATCACCGCGTCCTAGCCGCCGACGACTCGGGGATCGACCAACTGGCCGAAGTTCTGATACACCTTTACAGAAGCATCCTCAGCCTCATGGGTTGAGCAACCTAAGTGATTATATAAGGATTGTTCCGCTGAGAGTCTTATTGACCAACGATGACGGATTCGACGCACCAGGATTGCAGGCGCTTCGCACGACAGTTGATGAAGTGCTGGGCGATCTGGTGACTCAGGTTTATACCGTCGCGCCCGATTGCCAGCGCAGCGAATGTGGCCACGGCGTTTCGTCCGGCAAACCCTTGAGAATCGTCGAAACCGGTGCCGACGCCTGGTCGGCAAGCGGCACGCCCGCGGATTGTATTCGCTTCGCACTGGCGAACGTCTGTCCCGACGTCGATCTTGTGTTGTCGGGGATCAATGCGGGAGCAAATCTGGGGACCGATCTGATGGTCAGCGGCACGTTCGCCGCCGCCCGCGAAGCTTATAGCCGTGGGGTTCCCGCGATCGCGATTTCACAGTATCGGCACCCTAACGTTCCAAGATCTTGGGATCACGCACCTCAGTGGTTAAGCATCCCGCTGCGTGAACTGATCAACCAAATTCTTAAAGGCGATCGGTCCCTCTGGAACGTCAACCTGCCGGCGATCGAGCCGGCAACCTTGGCACCCGGTCAAACGCCTCAATGGGTAATCTGTCCGGTCGATCGCACACCGATTCCGCTGCGATATCTACCAGCAAAAGTTGCCGGTGAAATCGATGTCGAATCGGCACAGAGCTACCACGTCGAATCGGATTTCCACAATCGCCCCAAGTCGCCGGGTACGGATATCGACGTCTGCTTCGGCGGCAAAATCTCCATCAGCCGCGCTGTCGATTGCTAAGCACGGCTGGCGATCGGTACTACAAACTTAATCGATTGCCGCTTACGACGCTTCGCCTTTTGAAAGCACTTGCAAGATGAAGCCGGACAATGAAATGCCGTTTAGAACCAAGTGAACGATAATACACGGCCACAAACGACCGGTTTGGCGATAAAGATACCCAACCGCTAGTGCAAAGAAAAACAAGGCGATCGGTGCCGCACCTTGACCCAAGTGAAGCATCGAAAACGCAAGGCTTGAGATCACGACCGGCCACCACGACCAACCAGCGATCTCGTTGGCGCTGATCTGGTCCGGTGCTGTAAGGTCGTCTTGGGCCAAAGATTCCCGACCGCTTGCACCGGGCGATCGACGGACCACGCGATCACACCCGCCCTGCAGCAGCATGCGAAACATAAACTCTTCAACGATCGGCGTCACGGCGACCACGCTCAGCGCCATCGCCCAAAACACACTCGGCACAGGATTGCTTTCAATCAGATCAAATACCTTGTGTTCATATTCAACAAAGTTTTGTAATAAGGTCGCCAACCAAAGCACTGGTGGCAGTATGAGAAATGATCCCAACAGGCCTAAGCGGACGTCATCCCATTTTGGCAATAGTCCGCTACGGCTAAGAGAGTGCTTATCTGTCAACCCCATGTGCACCATCATGCAAATAACCACGACTATGTTTGCGATCGCTATTGCCACAGATACCGCGGTCAGCGATTCAACGCTTTGGGGCATCGATCCGGCTTTTTCCAACTCAGCGGACATCGATGTCGAATCGTCCGCTGGGCCCCAGTACCGCTGCGCCGTTACCGCAGCCGCTGCCGTGCAGACCATCCATAGCCCAAACATCAGAAAGAACTCTGCCAGCGTCCAGATCGGCTCGGGTCGGGAGCGCGGCTGAACGGGTTGGATGCCCGATTGAAAGTATCGGCTCAGCATCCAAATCCAAGCGCCAAGACTGGCCACCGATATGGCAATAAAGGTCCAGTCGATCAGGGTTATCAGCGTGTTTGTCATTCAGCCACACCGTCATCTGTTCGCATTACACGCCCAGCCGCCATAACGTACACGTATCCTGAATAGAGGGTTAATCCGACCGCCAGCCAAACGGATATTCGCAGGGTCCAAATTAGCCAAATCGCAGGTTCTGGCGAAATCAGATACAGCAACGACGCGACCACCGCGACACACTGAAAAACCATTTTCCACTTTCCGATTGCGGTCGCTGAAAAGTCTTTTCCCGCCCCCTCGATCATCCCGCGTAAACTGGTCACCAGCAACTCGCGGCCGACAACCAAGACAGCCATCCAGGGCTGAATCCCTGAATCAGGAACCGCAACCAAGGCGATGAAGGTGCCACAAATAATGATTTTGTCGACGAAAGGGTCAAAAATACGACCAAACTTGGTCACCTGACCGTACTTCCGCGCCCAATAGCCATCCATCCAGTCGGTACTGGCCGCAATGATAAACAGGATCATCGCGGCCAAGAACAACTTGAACTGGATCAGCAAAATCACGGCAATCGCCAGCACAAACCGTGCCGATGTCAGCAGGTTGGGGACGTTCCACGGGGAGCCGGACGAACCAGGCACAGGCGTCATAAAATGTCTCGTATCGTTCTGAACAGTTGGCGGAAACGACTCGAAGTCGCCACCTTCCGGCCACTGCCGCCCGCTATCCCACAGCCAGCAATTCGATGGCCAGCCAATCGCCCATCACGGCTTAAACAGCCAAAACGTCGCTAGTTTACCACTTCAACCGAATGTGGGCAGGGCACTCACTTAACAGCCACCACGGCGGCGACAACTGAACCAGCCAAGCGAGCGAATCCGCCCAGTTTCTCCGCCCTAGAGATGTTAATTCGAAGAAAAATTAATTTTTGCACAATCTACACCAGCTTGTGCACCAAAGCTTGGCCCATAGTTCGGCAGGATTGAATTGAGTAGGTGTCTGCCCGCGATCACGTCTCAATTCATGCACAAGCAACAACAAACATTAGCCAGTGTTACTCGGAGTTAATTTTCGTTCATGCGTCACTTCTCAAATCTTAAAGTCGGCCAGAAACTGATCGTCTTGGTCACTCTGCAAGCACTCGTTCTGTCAGCCTGTTTCGTCGTCTTCTTGCTGTCGCAGTCGCGGACGACCTCACAAAAGGATGCGGTCGCGCAAGCAAGAAGAGTCATCGCCAGTGCCGAATCGATCCGCGAAGAAATGTCGAAGAAGTGGAAACAGGGGATTTTTTCGGAAGAGACCTTGGCCGCTTGGGCCGCCGATGGCCATGTCGACAAAGTGCTCGCCTCGGTTCCCATCGTTACCGCCTGGGAAGCCGTAATGGCCAAGGCGAACGAGGGCGGTTACACCTTCAAAACGCCCAAGTTCAACCCTCGCAATCCGAGCAATAAACCCGATGCAATGGAAGCCGAAGCGCTGAACGCTTTCGAGGCATCGCCCCAGTTGAACGAATACACGATTTTCGACGAAAAGACGAACTCCGTCCGTTATTTTCGACCGATTCGCTTGGCCAGCGAGTGCATGATCTGCCACGGTGACCCCAAGCGATCGGAAAAACTATGGAACAATACCGATGGCATGGACCCCACGGGCCACATGATGGAAGGCTATGCGGTCAACGACTTGCACGGTGCCTTTGAAGTGATCCAGTCGATGGACGAGTCCGACCAGCGGGCCCAAAGTTTCGCCTCCAACGGCATGATCATGACAATCGTCGTGTTGATCCCTTGCCTGTTCGTCATGACATGGCTGATCAATCGCGTGGTCGTTCGCCCGATTCTCGAAACAGTCGAAACGCTCAAAGATATCGCTCAAGGCGAAGGCGATTTGACTCGCCGCCTGCATTCCGATCGTGGCGACGAACTGGGTGAATTAGCAAAATGGTTCAATAAGTTCGTCGGACGAATCGAAGGCGTGGTTCGCCAAATCGCCGGCGGAGCGTCAACGCTGGGCGATGCTAGCCAAGCAGTGCGTGAGAACGCAGCCGGACTGAGCCTCGGTGCCGAAGAGTCCAAGTCGCAATCGGCAATGGTTTCGGCCGCAGCCGAAGAAATGTCGATCAACTTGACAAATGTCGCTCAAAGCACGAATGAGATGTCTGAGAAAGTCGCGAAGATTTCTTCCGCCGTTAATGAGATGGAAAGCTCGATCGAACGCGTCGCCGCCAGCGCCAGCCAAAGCGCCGTCGTCGCCGAACAAGCGACCGAGATCGTGCAAACCAACAGCGGTCGAATCGACGCGATGGGCGTCGCGGCGAACGAAATCGGCAACGTGATCAACATGATCCAAGCGATCGCCGAACAGACAAACCTGTTGGCCTTGAACGCGACCATCGAAGCGGCGCGGGCGGGCGAAGCCGGTAAAGGTTTCGCCGTGGTCGCGACCGAAGTCAAAGACTTGGCAAAACAAACCGCGATGGCGACCGATGACATCCGCCAGCGTATCGAAACGATGCAAGCGAGCACTTCCGAAGCGGTCGACTCGATGCAGGAAATCTCGCAAGTGATCACTCGCGTCAACACGCTCAGCCGCGAAATCGCCCACGCCGTTGATAACCAAAAGCAAACCACCCGCCAAATTGCTGCGGACATCTCGAAAACGGTGGCGGCAGCCGAAAGTGTGGCCTATGGTATCAACGAAACGGCGATGGCCAGCCGCGAGATCACCCAAAGCATTGCACGCGTCGACCAGAACTTGGCCAAAACGACCGCCGGGGCCAACGAAAGCCAAACCGCCGGCGAAGAACTCAGTCGCCTGGCGTCGCAAATGCAAACCATGGTTTCGCAGTTCCGGGTTGCTGATGGCACAGCCAGCAACAATCCGATGCTTGCAAGTTAAAGGCCGATAATCGATCGCCTGGTCGGTGATCGCATGATTGCCGACGCCCCAACCAACACGTCATGATCGATGCCGGGTCGCTTTTCCCAAAGCCGCCCGGCATCAAGCTTTCTGTTGCGACCGATTTTTACGAACCGATTTTACTGTATGTTTTCGCCGTTCCGCACCGCACCGACGCTACTTTGCTTTCCAGCGATCGCTTGGTCGATGCTCGTCCTTTCGTCTGCCTTCGCCCAGGAACAGCCACCACCAGCAACCGCAGACGCACAATCGGCAAACGCCTCGCTAGCGCTGATCAACCAAAACTTGCCGACCGCGGAATCGATCCAACAACAGATCGATTCCGTCACCGCTGATCCGACGCTTGTTGAAACGGCCAAAACACGGTTGCTGACATCCCTGCGGTCAAGCGCCGAATCGCTGCGGACCTTGCAAACCGAACGCGATCGCAAAGCCGCTTTTGATGCGGCGACCGAAAGCGCGCCTCGGCGGCTGACCGCCACCCAAGCCGAACTTGCGGCCGAAGTCTCGCCGCCGCAATTGCCCGGCGACGCGACCAACTTGTTCGACCCGATGCCGCTGGAGACTTTGCGCAAACGACGCAGTGAAGCAGAAACGGCGCTCAACGTTGCTCGACAAAAACGTCAAACGCTCGAAGACACCCAGCGAGAACGACTCAGCCGTTCAACAAACCTAACCAAGTTGATCGCCGATGCTCGCTCAGTCGCCGCCGAAGCCGCCTCAAGCGTCGTTGGCGAATTGGCTGACGACCCGGAAGGCACCCTTCTAGCCGCACGAGAAAAACAGCGGCTGATTTCGATCGCAGCCGCACGTCAACGCCTGGAAACATTGCTGGCCGAACAGGCGATGATCGACGCCGAAGCGGAATTGTTGCCGCTGCAGATCGAAGCCGCCATCGCCGAGGTTCAACGCGCCGAAGCAATGCTTAAGCTTTGGACCGATCTATTAGGTCGCCAAAAACAGTATCGCATCGAAGGGGATTTGGCCGAGTTCAAGCGGAAATCGCTGGAAGAAGACGCAAGTGTCGAAGAATCTTTGTTATGGCCACTTCGCGATCGCTGGATCGAATTGGCCGGCAGCAACGCCCAAGTCCAAAGATCGATCGCTGATAACCGCGCTCGATTCGACGATCTCGACGCGATCTATAAGGAAATCAGCACGGAGATTGATCGCGACCTCGATTCAAACGAAGGGCTGCGTTCGGGTTTAGGGCTAAAACTTTTGCGCATCCGTTCGCGTTTGCCATCGACATCAAGGCTGCGTAGCGAGATTCGCGACATCGACCAGAAAATCGAAGATGCGCGGCAATTCCAAACCGAGATCGATTTGGCGCTCGATTCGTTTCTCGACTCTAACAATGGCCGTTCACCAGGACGAGAAATCTCCTTACGGCCTGCCAACGACTCGCTCGCCTCAATGCAGCGTAATTTATTGATACGGATGATGTCCGATACGGACGAACATATTAATGATTTGATCGAACTGAAAAGCGTGCTGGAGCTGAAACGTCGCAAGAGCGTCGAACTTCGCCAGAAGATCGAAACCAATGTAATTTGGATTCGCGACGCGACCACCTTTCGCATCTCAAGCATCCCCAGCGCCGGGACATCACTCAAGCGGATCTTCAGCCGCGAAACCATCCGCCCGGCCGCGCATTCATTGGTCGAAGCGATCCCCAGGCGACTCGACCTCTGCTTGATTTGGATCTTATCAGCCCTTATGCCATGGGCCTTCAGCGGTCGCCTGCGAACCCGCCTGCAAACCCTGAATCAATCAGCAAAGATCGTCAACCAACGTCCGCTGGCGTCGACATTCTTCGCCATCGTGATCTCTTTGGTCTTGGCATTGCCACCGGTGATTACCCTGGCGGTCGCAGGAGCCTTGATCGCCGATTCGATCGACGAAGCCCCGGTGTTGATCGCCTTGGGCACAGCCCTACAAGCCTCGGCTTTGTTAATCTTACCGATGCGGTGGCTGCGTCAATTGTTGAGAAATGGCAGCGTTGCCCAATCGCACTTCGATTATCAACCACAACAGACCCAGCCAGCACTGACGGCGCTGGCCCGAATGACCTGGTTCGGAGTGCCGCTTTGCATCTTGTGGGTCCTCGCATCCAATAGCTCGGTTTCACAAGGCGAATTGACCCTGGCACGTCTGTTGTTCGTCATCGGTATGGTCTTCTTAGCAGTCATTTTTTGGCGAGCACTCGACCCGAAAACTGGCATCACATCGCAGTTCTTAAATGAGAATCCCGACGGGTGGCTAGCACGATTACGATGGATGTGGCACGGCTTGACACTGTCACCATTAATACTGGCTGGCCTTTCACTAGCCGGTTATACGTACGCGGCCACACTGTTGTCCCAGCGACTTTATTGGTCGTTGTGGTTTGTGATCGCGATCATTCTTATCGGCGGAATGCTAAAGCGATGGGTCCAGGTCCGTCGCACGGCACGCATCCAAGAAACCGAGGCAATGAATGCCCAGTCCGCATCTTCGCTCACTTCCTCGCCGGATGATGCGCCAATCACGCCACCCCAAATAACCGAAACCAATACGCACCTCGCCTTCGCAGAAATCGATGCGCAAACCTTACGCCTGCTCAGCGCGCTGTTATGGGTCACGATTCTGGTCGGTGCCGCGTGGTTGTGGGCACCCGTCCTGCCCGCGGTGCGCTTTCTCGAACGCGTACCGCTTTGGGACACGACCGCAGTCGACGGATCAATCGTAAGCATCACACTGGCAAACCTAGTGGTCGCACTACCGATCGTATTTTTGACCTGGGTTTCGGCGCGAAATGTCCCAGGATTGATCGAAACTACGCTGCTGGAAAGGTTGCCGCTGGACAAACCGGCCCGCTATGCAATCACCTCACTTGCCAGTTACGCCATCGTTATTCTCGGGATCATTTTCTCCGCCCAAGCGATTGGCTTAAGGTGGGAAGGGATCCAGTGGTTGGTCGCCGCACTGGGCGTCGGTCTCGGCTTCGGCCTGCAAGAAATCTTTGCCAATTTTGTCAGCGGATTGATCCTGTTGTTCGAACAACCGATTCGCGTCGGCGATGTCGTCACGATCGGTAATACCACCGGCACCGTTTCAAAAATACGCATGCGAGCGACGATCGTGACGAATTGGGATCGCCAGGAATTGATCATTCCCAACAAAATGCTGATCACCGAACGACTGATTAATTGGACGTTGACCGACAGCACTAATCGTTTGGAAATTCGTGTTGGTGTCTCTTATGAGAGTGACACCAGAGTCGCAGTAAGGTTATTAGAAGAAATCTGCGCACAACACGAACACATTTTGGTCGACCCAAAACCGATAGTCACTTTCGATGGGTTTGGCGACTCAACTTTGAACATCGTGGTTCGTTGCTTCCTCAGCCGACTCGATTTGCGACTACCGACAACCCATGAATTACACACCACCATCAACGAACGCTTCAAACAGGCTGGCATCGAGATCGCATTCCCGCAAAGAGATTTGCATATCCGCTCGGTCCCACCGGAATGGAAAACCGGCAACCAACCCGCCGATGCCTCAAACGCTCCCTCAGCGCTCACCGCAGAAAAACCAATCGGTCCGCTCAGCGAAACAGCTGAAGATTGAGAATTGCGATCATTGCCGGATCTGAGTCACCTCGCCACAGTGAATCGGTCGCACCCCGGCATCCGTTTGCACCAACAGGGCGCCGGTCGGATCAATCCCGAGACAACGACCGCTGATGGTCGCCGCGCCCATTTGATATTGAACCGCTGTACCGGCCAGCAAACATCGACACCGCATCTGGTCGATTAATTCGTCTGGATCATTCCGCATCAATCGATAAGTGTGCCCCATTTGATTGACGATTTCCGTCAACCACGCATAACGATCACTGGGCCCGCGCGAAATATCCGTAATCGATCGCGCCGGTTGTGCGATCGAGTCACTAAACCGATTCAGTTGTGTCGCAACATTCAAACCGATCCCGACAATCAACCGATCGCTGTGGTTGGCAACCGTTTCAACCAGCACGCCGGCAACTTTCCCGCCCGCAACATGAACATCGTTGGGCCACTTGATCTTCGCCAAAACCGGCGCGGCAAGGTATTCGATCGTCCTGGCGATCGCGACTCCGGTGGCAAGCGCAACAAGTGGCCCTGCACTTAATTCCCATTGCTCGTCTTCACCGACCCCATACAAAACGGAAAAGGTCAGCGTCCCTTGATCGGCAACCCACGATCGACCGTGTCGGCCTCGGCCGCCAGTCTGGCGATCCGCCAAATAGAGTCGTGGCAATCGATCCGCATCGCCGATCTGGCCACTCGTTAAATCGCGACACGCGGCGCTGTTGGTCGAATCGATTTCGGAAAAGTATCGGACCGAACGGCAATCGCCGGCGCGTAAAATTTCATCGCAAGCCCGCAATCCATCCTCGCAGACCCCACTGTCGGACTCAATCCAGTCGTCGCTCATTGCGAGATAGCCCACAAGAAATAGGTCAACAGTGGCAGTATGAATGACACCAACAGCACAATCGTCGTCCAAAACTGCAGTCGTGTCAGCTTTGACGAAACCTTGCCCTGGCCAAACTCACGCTCTAAGAACTCCTCATACTCTTCGTCTTCGTCGCCATCGCCGCTGTAGCCTTGGCTGTCATCGTAACGATCGTCGTCATCATCATAAGAATCCTCATCGCTGTCCCACCGCTTCGATCGACCCGAATTCATTCACTCGCCTTTTCTAACAAACGATCGATCCACTGAATCATTAAATCGATTACTTTTTCACGTTCCGGTTCATGAAAGATCTCATGCAGCATCCCCGGAAACGAGACAAACGTGGCTTGGTCACCGGCACGCAGGGCAAACGATTCGCTGGCACGATAGCTGGTGATCGGGTCCTCTTGGCCATGCATCACCAATGTCGGCAAATCGATCCGCTGGGCATGATCGAGCGCATGGCGACCTTGCGCCAGCAGTTGCGTGCCCAAATACAGCGACAGCCGATTGTGCATCAACGGATCTTCACGGATCGCTTTGACGATCGATTGATCTCGAGTCAACTTGCTGGAATCGACCGGCGCACGAATCGTCCACCACGGCAATAAATATCCGGTCAACCAGGCGGCGAAAATGTGCGGCCGTGGAGGCGGATTCTGCGGCAAAAACATCGCGCCGGACAACACCAGAGCGATCGGATCAGGAGCCGAAGCGGCAACTTCCTTTCGTCGCAAAATATAATTCGCGGCTAAGTTGCCACCCATGCTGTGCCCCAGCAATACTAGCGGCAGACCCGCGAATCGGTCTGCCGCGGCTTGTAAAAAAGTCGACACTTCGACCAGCATCCGCCGATAACTGGGGAT
>DIUH01000049.1 GCA_002428205.1 Planctomycetaceae bacterium UBA6163 | reverse complement strand
AACGCTTCTTCGGCACCCATGCTAACGCCGCCGGTCAACTTCGCCGGGTCGATCTCGCCGATAATGTCAGCGAACTTGGTACCCGGGCTCAATCGTTCCGCATACCGATCGCTGCGATGCCACCACGCGATCTTGATGTCCTCTGGGTCTAGCTTTTCCAACAACTCGCGGCCCAACCTCGAGATCGGCTTTTCGGGATCTTCGTGAACGGGCAATTCGGGATGATCAATAAACGGAGTCCACTCGTCCAAAAATCGGGTCAACAGCCGCATGATCCGGCTTTTGGCTTGCCCTTTTTCGCCTAGAAACAAAATGTCATGTTCGGCAAGAATCGCCAGCACAATTTCGGGGATCACCGTGTCTTCATAACCGACGATCCCCGGGAACAGCGGTTCCTGCGTCGCCATCAACCGCAACAGGTTGTCGCGCATTTCGCGTTTGACCGTGCGGCTTGTCCAACCACTCTCTCGCAACTCTCGCAGATTCGTCACCTGGGGCGAAGCCATCAAGACACTCATTCCGTTTCCATCGTCAAAGGGGTTTTTCAACAATCTGAACCGACCAGACCTATCCGGGCCGGAACACGGTTGATTGTACGCCCTTCGCCAAGTCAAAAACGGCACAACGCAAAAATCGGCTGCCGATCAGCAGCTTATTCGGCCGCGATCAAATTGACTCGCAAACGTGTCGGCAACGCCCCTGGATGGTTGGCGATGCTTGTTGGTGGAGCGAAAATCGGCACCAAATTACCCGATGATTCGTCGACCGCCCTCAGCGACAACTGGTCACCATCGTCCAGAGTCGTCGTCCAGCGGACCAGATACTCGCCACGCATCAAGTCGACTTCGAGCCGCTTAGGCGAACGTGTCGACGCAGCAGAGTTGATCGGCAGCGCCCGGCCGTTGATCGCCAGCGTTTGGCCACCGCCAGGGCCATTGCCCGCCAGATGAAACGTAACCGTCTTGGGGCCATCGACGCTCAACGTCCCGACGAACTCCAGCTCGATAGGTTCATTCACAGTCGCCGCAGCAGGGATTCCGCCGGCGTTCTCCAGCCCGACAAGCATCTGGTCAACAATCTTTCGCGTCACCGGCATCCCGGCTTGATACCGAATCAGCACCGCCGCATCTTGGCCGCTGATTCGCAATCGACCCAGCATCTGCGCCGGCCCGCGGTCAGGAATTGCCATCGGCGTCGAAGCACCATCGGACGGCGACGCTGTGGCCGCCCCGGGCTTCGCCGCCGGTTCACTGAAATTATTCGCACTGTCGTCGCTGCTCGCCACCCGATCGTCCGCTGGGATGAACGCCCCGGGATAATCAACCTTCACCTCGCTCGCCCGCCGATTCAGCTCCAGCGCCGTCGCTCGGTCTGAGTTCGTTGCCGCCAGCGTCAACAGTTCATACGAATGCAGTGCGAACGAGTCGCCTAGCCAACCCTTCGCCCGTTTCGCTTCTACCAAATACCCATCCGCCATCTCTTCCGCGTCCTCGGCATCGATCATCTGGCCGCCCAGCAGCTCAATTCCCGCCAGCTTGGTGAACTTTGGCGTCGAACAGGCCGCAAAATGTGGCAGCGCTCGGTGCCAATCGCGACGAACCTGAGCCCAAAAGCGACCCGCCGACCCACGATCTTCAGCGCTCGCCTCACCCGCTTCGACCCGCGCGGCCGCTTCTGCGTATCGCCTTGAAATCACCAACACGTCGCGCCAAAGCTTGGCGTCCGCCCGAAGCTGGCCGTCCCGGTGCTTCAGCCCGATTTCTTGCATTACCGTGACCAATTCGCCAACGGACTCCAATTCTCCAGCAAGCATCGCTGCACGCAATTGCCCATCGATCCAAGTGCCAACGGACCGCAATTCGTCGTTCGAAACGACATCAGTCGCCATCCATCGGACCATCCGCATCAGCGCCGCGTCACGATCGATGTCAAACATCGCCGTCAAGTCTTCGATCGCACGGTTCGCGTCGCTCGGCAACCCAGCCAGCGCCGCCGTTTGCCCTGCCAACAAAATCGCTACGTACCGTTCCGGCGACCCCTCAGCCGATTCGCCAGCGACGCGCCGAAAAATCTTCACTCCACTCGCCGCAGCTGCTCGGCCCACCAGCGACGAACCGCCGTCGGCGATCCGAATCGCCCGCGCCGCCGACTCGACCCGCAACCGCGCCGAACCCAACAAAGTTTCCTCCGGTAACGAAGGCCGCTGCTCCACCTTGGCCACCGCCGCACTGGCCGCACTGGCCGGTTCGGCCAACCCCAACAATTCCATCCCCAGACGCTCGTCGGCCGCCTTCTTCGTCGCGTCGGCATCGTTTGCATCAGCAGCACTGCCAGCGGTCATCGCTATGCCATCACCTGCCGGCTCCGGCTTGGGTGTCGCCGCAGCAATCACAGCCGGTGCCGGAACCGCATTTGCCGTCACCGCCAAAGGCTGCGAATCGACTGACGAATCGTTGACAAGTGGCATCAGCGGTTGTTGGGACTCGGGTGTCAACGCCGCACTAGGCACCGCAGCTTCCGTTAGCTCAGCCGACGCGGCTAACGAGCCCTCAATCGCAGTGGCCTGAACAGCCGAACCCGCCAAATCCGCCGGTTCCGGAACGCTCCTACCAGCGGGCGAGACACTGCCGCCAGACCCTGGTGTAATCGTTTGTGCTCCTGCCACAGCCGGCTCGACCTTGCCTGCCAATCTGTTCGTTCCGTCTGGCCCAGGCGACAACGCTTGCTCGGCGGGCGGCAATATTGCATCCGTGGCGTTCGAATCGGCCAGTTTTTCCGGCTCGTCGGGCAACGATGCAGCGGCGATTCGCGCGACTTCCTCTGGTGAAAGAACCGATTCTGCAACCTCGATGCTCATCTGCCGTTCGCCGATCGACCGGATCCAGGCAGTCGTTCGCCATGTCATCACCAGCAGGATTGACGCCGCCAGCATCGCCCCAGACACCAACGAAACGGCCGATGCGCGAGCCAATCGCCGACGAATCGCTCGATAAATCCGCTGGTAAGTCGGTTGGACCATCAAGTCTGAACCGGTCAGCGTCGTGTCCCAAGCTACTACCCCAGTCACGTCCAAAAAACGGTCCGACGGATTCATCTCCGGTGCAAAACCGCCGCTCAGCAATCGATCCGCGACCCCCAAGTTCGCCTCGGCCGACTCCAGCCAATCACGCTCCGCGATCGGTGCGAACTCCGCAGCGATTCGCAATTCAGCTTCCTCCG
>DIUH01000463.1:4242-10316 GCA_002428205.1 Planctomycetaceae bacterium UBA6163 | reverse complement strand
AATACGGGTCGCACCAGATCCTGACTTCCGATGGTAAGTCGTTGGTCGGGCGGGTTGTCGAAATCGGCGACGAATTGCACGTCTACACGGCTGACGTCAATTTGCCGCCACAGATCGTTAAGCAGGACGATGTGGAAGAGATGCAAGTGTCGAAGGTTTCGCAGATGCCGACCGGGACAATCGATGCGCTGAACGCCGATGAATTGAAGCATTTGATCGGCTTCATTTTGTCCGGTGGCGACAAGCGTGCGGCCTACTTCAAGTAGTGCACTAGGCATTTGTCGTTGCATTTGTTGTTTTTGAATGGCCGGTTTGTATCCAGGAGCCGGCCTGAACCGATTGGCGGTGATTACTTGCCACCGATCGCGGTGACGATAGAGTGTGTGGAATCATTTCCTGCACGCCCCCTACCTCGATTGAGTTGTTGAGATTCGATGATCGCTGCCGCTCCCGTTTTCACCACCAGACTGACGCAGTTTGCCGGTCAAGACATTGCCGCTTTGGCTCGCCAATACGGCACACCGCTTTACCTGTACGACGCCGAAATGATCGCTCGGCGGATTGCCGATTTAGCGGCTTTTGACGTCGTTCGGTACGCCCAAAAGGCTTGCGGCAACATCGCGATTCTTGATCGTGTGCGTCAAGCCGGCGGTGTGGTTGACGCGGTCAGCGCTGGTGAGGTGCGTCGGGCATTGGCGGCAGGCTATGACCCTCACGGTGATGTGCCGGGGATCGTCTACACGGCCGATATTTTCGATCGCGAGTCGTTGGATTTGGTTGTCGAACTCGGGTTGCACGTCAATTGTGGTTCGCCCGACATGATCGACCAACTGGGCCAGCGTCGTCCCGGGGCGAACGTGACGCTGCGGATCAACCCCGGGTTTGGCCACGGCCACAGCCAAAAGACCAACACCGGTGGCGAACAGAGCAAGCACGGGATTTGGCACGAACAGGTCGACGATTGTTTATTGCGAGCCGATCGTTATGGAGTGACGGTTACCGGTATTCACATGCACATCGGATCGGGGACCGATTTGGAACACCTGTCGCAGGTTTGCGCGGCAATGGAACGGGTGGTCGGTCAAGTTGGGCGTACAGTCACGACGATCAGCAGCGGTGGCGGTTTGCCGGTTCCGTACAAGGCCGAAGATTCGTTCATCGATCTGGACCAGTATTTCCAATTGTGGGACGCCAGCCGCAATCGGATCAGCGAATCGCTGGGCCACAAGGTCCGATTGGAAATCGAACCGGGACGATACTTGGTCGCCGAGGCCGGGGCGTTGGTGGCGGAAGTGCGAGCGGTGAAGACGATGGGCAATAACCGTTTCTTCCTGCTTGATGCCGGCTTCAACGACTTGGCGCGTCCGGCGATGTACGGCTCGCACCACCCGATTTCGCTCTGCCCGCACGACGGCTCGACTCACGAGCGCCCCGAAGTTGACGCGATTGTCGGTGGCCCGCTTTGCGAATCGGGCGACATTTTCACTCAGGCCGAAGGCGGTTTCGTCTGCAGTCGCCGGTTGCCGATCGCCAATATCGGCGATTACCTGGTGCTGGGTAACGCGGGTGCGTACGGGTTTGCGATGAGCAGCAATTACAACAGCAAGACGCGTGCGGCCGAAGTGATGATCGAGGGTGGCCAGGCGAAGTTGATTCGCAGTCGAGAGACGTTTGACGACTTGGTTCGTGGCGAAGTGATTCCGGACTGATTCGTCAGCCGAAACCCGCGGAGACATTGACCGGCCGTTTGAGGTGTTACAATTAGGCCGAAGCCGAGTCGTACCCGTCGTGAACAGGCGTGTCGCTGTCTATCCGCCAGTCTGAGAGTTTGGTTCCATGCGTCCAGCGGAATTTCGCGAAGATCTGGGCGAGCCACGCTCGTCGCCGGAATCGAGGTTGATCGTTATTCATGATCAACCGCAGGAGTGCCCGTATCTGGACGATGTTCTAGCGCGAATGCCTTTGCGATTGCCGATCGGAAAGCTCGATTCGCAGTCGCTCGATCGGTTGCTGGAACTCGGTTATCGTCGCACCGGTGATTTTGTCTATCGGACGCAGTGTCCCGGGTGTCAGGCGTGCGAGCCGACGCGAGTGATCGTTGATCAATTCGTCTGGTCCAAGTCGCTGAAGCGGGTTTTACAGCGTGGCGATAACGAATTAACTTACTCGTTCGGTCCGGCGACTTCAGACGACGAACGGATCGAGCTGTTTAATCGGCACCGTAGGGCCCGATCGCTCGATCGAGGCGATGACGCGGTGGACGAAGCTTCCTATCGAGCGTTCATGGTCGACAGTTGTTGCGAGACGACCGAATTAAGCGTTCGCCATGATGGACGTTTGATCGCGGTAGCGGTGATCGACGTCAGCGCCCAATCTCTGTCAGCGGTCTACACCCATTTTGATCCTGATTATTCAAAGTACAGCTTGGGTACCTACGCGATCTTGAGGCAAATCGCGTGGGCCCAGCAGACGCGGCGTCAGTACGTTTACTTGGGAATGTACGTTCAAGAAAACTCGCACCTGAATTACAAGTCGAGATTCGTAACTCAACAGCGGCTGATTCGCGGCCAGTGGGTAACGTTTAAAAGCCCGCCGCGCTAAGCAGGTTTGCATGATTGGCGAAAGGAAACTCGTCGCTTGGCCGAAGCGGAAATGTCTTCGGTTGATTGCTGATCGAGGTTCACCAGTGGCGTTTAACTACACCTAAAGATCGTGTGAGCAACAAGTGACACAGCGAGATTCGCCATCATACCGAATGCTCAAGCGTCTGAATGCTCAAGCGTCCAACGGAAGTCTGGCGACATCCACGACGCCTCAACGCGCCACTTATTTCCCGCTCACTGCTTAGCTGGTTAAGACTTCTTCAATTCCGATTGAAGTCGAACCAGTAAATCCTTGCTCTTTTTGATCCCTTCGAACTCGCCCAGCCTGCGGCCTTCGTATTCGATACCGACGTAGCCGTCGTAGCCGTGGTCGAGCACGATTTTCATCATACGTGGGTAATCGATCACCGATTCGTTGCCGGATTCATCGAAATCGTAGGTCTTTGCGCTGACCGCCTTGGCGAACGGCATCAATTCTTCGACACCTTTGTACTTATCGTATTCAACGGGGTTTTCACCGCGGCTGATCATGAAGTTACCGAAATCGGGCAGAGTGCCGCAGTTGTCCATGGCGACAAGACGCATCACACCGGCAAGCCAAGCGCCATTGCTGCTCAGGCCACCGTGATTTTCGACCAAAATGTTCATGTCCGATTTTGCGGCATATTCGCTCAACCGGCGTAGCCCGTCGGCGGCTAGTTTTTGTTGATCCTCGAACGACCCGCTGCTGCCGGCGTTGACGCGGATTGAATGACAGCCGAGATACTTGGCGGCGTCGACCCATTTCTTGTGGTTTTCGACGGTCTTGACTCGGTTAGCCTCTTCGGGCGCACCCAAGTTGCCTTCGCCGTCGATCATGATCAACAAGCTTTTGACACCAAACTCTTCAGCCCGCTTCTTCATTTCGGAAAGGTAAGACTCGTCTTTCGCTTTGTCCTTGAAGAATTGGTTGACGTACTCGACCGCTTCGATCCCGAACTCTTCGCGGGCCACTTTGGCAAAGTCGAGGTGGTCAACTTTCTTTTCGTCGCGGATTGCCCGATGCAGCGACCACTGGGCGAGCGAGATCTTGAAAGGCGGGGCGGATTCAGCAGCGAAAAGACGAGTTGACCCAGCGGCCAAAACGGCGGACGACAAGGTGGCGGAGGTGACTAGGAAGCCGCGACGAGAGGTGATCAGGGACATTTCGGTGGTTTTCCGGGGGGAATCATTGAAGCGGGAATTGGCGGCGGAACATCGTCGCCGATCTCCCAGATTGTAACCGAAAACGCCCAGATTTTCTTCAGTGCATCCGTTTGCATCCGCACAGCCGTCAAGGTCAACGCAAACCGAACGCCACGCACTTTCGCGACAGGTGCTTCCGCCGGATACGAAGGTTTATTCTTATTTTCGACACAATCGTCCGATACCCTTTCTAAGCCGGCGCGAAGAGACAGGGTGGTCTCTTCCACGCTAGGTTTGGAAAGGCGATCGGGTTGCGGCAAAGAGTGGGATCGATGCCGTATTAAGAGCCCGAAGTTTTTCCTCGCGAGAAAAGGATTAGGCGGGATGAGGCTTGGGCGTCTCATCCCGCCACCTTTCCTCCTATTTTTTCATCACAATGAACATTGTCCCGCTTTCTGACCCCCTAGATGCCCGGCTTGATCCCTATCGCGACATGAAACGCGAGGATGTTCGACGCCGTGGCGAGCTGTTTATCGCCGAAGGCAAATTAGTCGTCCAGCGACTTTTGGCCAGCCGTTACGAAACCGTGTCGATTTTGGCTGAGCCCAAACGGGTCGATTGGGTCGCGTCGCTGGTGAAACCCGAAACTACGATTTTGGTCGTTTCGGCCGAATTGATTCAAGAAGTCGCGGGGTTCAATTTCCACCGCGGTTTGCTCGCCTGTGGTCGACGAATCACCTTTGAACCGTCACAGCGGTTACTGCAGGCGACCGACCCGACCCAGATCGCATTGGCGGCCGTCGCGGTAAATGATTTGGAGAATCTGGGCAGCCTGATTCGCACCGCCGCGGCGTTCGGCATCGATCGCCTGATCTTGAATCGCCAGAGCGTCGATCCGCTGTGCCGCCGAGTGTTGCGGGTCAGCATGGGGGCGGCACTAAAGATGCGTTTCTATGACTGGGAATCGCCAGAGCAGTGGTTGCAGCAGAACGAACGCCAGGCCGTTTGGTTTACGATCGCGACCACGCTCAGCGACGACTCGATTCCGATGGGCCAGGTGACTGGGCACCCCGATTTCGCGTCGCGACCAAAGTTGATTGTGATGGGTAACGAAGGGGACGGATTGCCCGCTAGCATTCAAACGGCTTGTACCGTACGTGCTCAGATTCCCATGGCACTGGGAATCGATTCTTTAAACGTATCCGTCGCCGGCGCGATCGCGATCTACGAACTCATTCGCGCCCGGGGCGAGTGAACCTAGTTCATTCGGTCGGTCTCTCGATCTTCAAGTGTCGACCTTTACCGCGCCATCGCGGCATTTGGGATCAATCAAAACTTATCCATCACGCACTGCCATCCAATGTCATATCACCCTTTTCACAGATCGCTCATGACACCCATTTACGCTTCTGCTCGCCTCCGCCATGCGCCAAAAGAAAAGTGACCTAGACGCCGAAATGCAGCACCAGCAGGCGCTGCGCCATATCCGCGACCTTGGGCTCGCATCGCCCGAAGTCTATCAAAAGTGGTGTTCGGATAATGGTTTTAGTGGCAAACTGATCAAGCCTGCCAAGCAACGTCGCGAGGAATTGCGTTTCGCACAGGATGTTGCCGTCCGAAAGCAAATCGTTCGTGTCAAGCGAACCAAGCGTGGCCTCGGTGAAGTGATCGCGGATATCTGTGCCGGCACCGCTCGAGCGGAAGATATCGCTCAACCGGAATTACGATTGCTGCGCGATGCCGTGTCGGGTAACCAAGAACGTTTTGGTGAACCGGGTGTGAAGCGACAGGCTTTGACGACACTGCTGCGACATTTATTGCGGTGCCATGCAAAACTGCTCGACGCTAGTCCAGCGATCCCAGCCTTGGGACATGCCGCTGGAAACTCTTATATCGAAGCGCTCATCATGATCGCTGTGCATCACAGTGCTTGGCAGCGTGATGTCGAATCTTGGCGGCCACGATCTCATAACTTGCGCCGCCAGTTCGCATCGCTGGTGCGTCATTTATTCGCCCACTACGACATGCCGTCGTTCTTCGATTCGGCTTGGTTTGTCGGCCGCAGTAATCAAGCGACTCAGTTTCGACGCTGGTATTTGCGTGTCGCTGGTGGGCAAAGTTTTCGCACGTTTGACCTGCCGATCGAATACACAAAAAAGATGGCTCATCATTTCATGCATGCGCCAGATGACGTAACCATTCCGCAAGCGATTCGCTGGGGGCAGGTGATTGCGCTTGGAGGTGACGAGCCGCTCGCGCGAGCGATCTTCGGGACTCGTTTGGGCGACCACTTCGAGCATGACGATT
>DIUH01000463.1:0-4208 GCA_002428205.1 Planctomycetaceae bacterium UBA6163 | reverse complement strand
TGTCGCACCGCAGCCAAACTTGCAGATGAAGGGCCGATCGCCGCTGGCGCTGCTGCAACAAGTCGAAGCTTGGCATCGTCAATTGACTCGTCAATCGAACCAGCGGAGCGTGAATTGGAACCGCAGCGGCTTTGGTGACGGTATGTTCGAAGAAGGTTCGCTGGAAGGTCACAATTATAAGCTTTGGACGATTCGCGAACTGTTGTCCAGCAAAGAGTTGTCGTCCGAAGGAAAACAGATGAAGCATTGCGTGGCGACCTACACCACGTCGTGCGCGCGAGGCGAATGCTCGATCTGGACATTGGAAGTCGAGTCGTTCACTGGTACAGAAAAATTGTTGACCATCGAGGTGAAGAACTCCTATCGATTGATCTGGCAAGTCCGTGGACGGTACAACCGATTGGCGACTGAGAAGGAACGCCAGGTGGTGCAGCGCTGGGCCAGCGGACGACGGTTAAGTTTCGCGTCGCACGTTTAAAGCGACTTCAATTTTGCTTGGGCCACGGTGCGCCGCTTGGCCTTAACCCCATATTCGTAATCGCCATCTGCACAATCACGGCTAATAACGCCGTGCCTTTCTTCCGCTGTGAGAATTATTCCCTCCCAACAACAAAGGGCCTCTCACAGAGACGCGAACTGCATTCCTGAGGATTGGTGCCATCAATTAACCGGTGGGGTCCGCGGGGACTTGGTTCGCCTCACGGTCACAAGCCCCAGGGACTCGCCGGTTGGCACGGTGATCGCACTGTGCCGGTTGCGTTATGGGGTTCCTCTTGTGCTCGCCCCGTTCTGTCCCTCGTTGCTAAAGAGAATTGCGATGCTGCGTTCAACATCTTGTCGGTTCATGTCAATGCCACTTTCTTTGGGGTTCGTCGCCGTCTGCCTGATTGGCATCGTCAAGTCGCCTGCGGCAAACGCGGGTGAACTCAACGCCGCGTACGTGCCAGCGGATGCTCAGTGGTTAATCCACGTCGATTACGAATCGTTAAGCGACTCGCCGATGTGGCAAAAGATCCGTGACGAAAAGCCGATCGTGACTAAGATGCTGCATGGAAAGATAAAACAACGCTATGGAATCGACCTCTCAACCGAACTGAAGTCAATCACGCTATTCAGCAGCGACTACAAGATCTACACCGGTACAGTGATCGTTCACGCGGATTACGATGCGTCGAAGATCGAGAAGCGGATGAAACAGGCGATCGATCATCGAACGACAAAGTTCAATGACCATACGCTTCACACGGTCACGCTTTCAAAACAACCACCCGCTGACGACGGGCCTTCGGGTGATGAAGAAATGACTTTGGTGATGGTTGATAAGAATACACTTCTGCTGGCCTCGTCAGTCGAAAATGCGAAAAAGAACCTGAAGCGGATGGCTGGTCAGGGCGAATCGCTAAAGGACAAACCGTCAAAACTGCTGAGCGATCAGGTTGACAAGGCTTGGATTTACGCTGCAGCAGTTAATCTCGGTGAGCTGAAAGATCATCCGGTCTCTATGCCGGTCATCGCGCAACATGAGCGGATCACTTGGTCGTTGGGCGAGCAGTCCGACGGCAAGATTTACGAGAGAGCTGAGTTGGTGGCGCAGTCGGCAGAGGTTGCCCAGAAAATGAAAAAAGTGCTCGACGGCGTAGTCGCCTTTGAGACCTTGCGTGCCGACGGAAGCGAGTCAATGACGGCACTGATGAAGGAAGTCAAAGTCAACCAGGATGGCAAAACGGCGATGTTTGAATGGTCGGGATCGTCGGATCAAGTCGTGGCAGCGCTGGATGACGTGTTTGCGAGGATGAAGACTTGGCAGTCGATGTTCATGAACTATAAACCGACGGAACGCTCGGTTCAATAAGTGTCTGAGCAGCCGAATTGCGTTGCGTTCGCCATAGAACCGTCGTCCCGGCAACCATCATGATTTCGCGGAAATTGCCACTGGAAACGCTTGGGGGCATGACGAACCGCTGGCCGGGCGACTACGGTATACTAATTGGGCGTGATTTTGTGGACTCAAGTCGCGCCGGCCGCGTTCTTGGTCCGGTCATTCATGGGGACATTTTGCCTTCGACATCCGCTCGCAAACCGAATCGATCACCGGCAGATGACATAGTCGTCCCGTCGCAGATCGCCGCGCGGATCGATAGCGACCTGGCCGATCCGAAGGCAGCAGATGCGCCGGTTGATCCCGAAAGCGATTCCGAGAAACCGCCTGGCCCGTTTGCGCCGCTGGCCCTTCCGACATACCGAATGTTTTGGATCGCCTCGTTGTTTTCCAACACGGGAACCTGGGTTCACGAAATCGGTGCCGGTTGGCTGATGTCGACTTTGGACGGGTCGCCGCAGATGGTTTCGGCGGTGCGAGCCGCGACGGCATTGCCGATCGTGCTGTTAGCCGTTCCGGCCGGAGCCCTTTCGGATCGTGTCGATCGCCGAAAAATGATGCTGATCGTCCAGTGCTGGTTGATGGCGATTGCGGCCACCGCAGCGATGTTGACGTACCTGGAACGAATCACGCCAGCTGGGCTTTTGACTCTGACCGTGCTGATGGGCCTGGGGGTGGTGTTGCACGTGCCGACGTGGCAGGCGTCGATCCCGGAAATCGTCTCGCGAAAGCACTTGCCACAAGCGATCGCGCTGGGCAGCGTCAGTTTTAACCTTGCCCGCAGCGTCGGCCCGGCGGTCGGCGGGTTATTGATCGCGGGAATCGGCACTTGGGCGGCGTTTGGTGTCAACGCGCTGTCGTTCGGCGTCGTGCTGCTGGCGGTGTTTTTTTGGAAGCGGACGCGAGTGACGCCGCCGCCAAACGATACGTTTTTCCAGTCGATGCGTGCCGGAGTGGTGATGGTGACGTCGCGTGGCGAGATGCGTGGGGTGTTGGTGCGAGTCGGCTTGTTCGTGTTGCCCGCCAGTTCGCTGTGGGCGCTGCTGCCGCTGGTCGCCCGCAGCCAACTCGCCTGGGACGCCCGTGGATACGGCTACTTGGTCGGCGCGATCGGCCTGGGCGCGGTGTTGGCAGCGGTGTGGTTGCCGCGATTGCGAACGCATTTGGGTGTCGACCTAACGCTCGTGGTGGCGATGTTTGCCTATGCGATCGGGCTGGCAATCATGGCGGTCACGCCTTATCGCGGCCCAGCGATTTTCTCAGCGCTGGTCGTCGGTACCGGTTGGATGGCGGTGCTGACCACATTAAACGCGACCGCACAGATGGCTTTGCCCGATGAAATGCGAGCGCGAGGAATGTCGTGTTACCTGTCCGCGATGGCGATGGCGATGGCGGCAGGATCAATGGTGTGGGGGAAGGTCGCCGCGATGCAATCGCCCGCCTTTGCACTCGCCGCGGCATCGGCCAGCCTGATTGTGGTCTGTATCGTAACGCTGTTCTGGCCTAAGAATCATAGCGTTGACGAACTGGCCGAACCAATCGTCCATACGTCTGCTTAGGATCGGTGGCCGGTGCCTTTTCCCACGAAGCGGCCCGAAGGGTGCTCTGCAGAAAACGCACGGGACACTTAGTTATCGCTCATTGCTTAAAGTCAATCTTCTACCATGAAAAAAACTCTGGTCTTAGTACTTGCCTGTTTGTCAATCGGCTTATGTGATTTAAAATCCGCTGAATGTCATGCTGAAGATGCCGCGGCAGATATTCGCCGAACTGCGGCGGTGGTTGCCGTGGAGAAGGTCCAGCCAGCGATCGGTGCCGTTTATGCCTTCGGAAAGCAAGGACAGGGAACCGGCAGCGGTTCAGTGATCGATCCACGTGGTTATGTGTTGACGGCAAAACATGTAACGATGACAAATCATGTGGTGCTGCTCGGCGGTCGCCCTCCGCTGAATGCGGAATTGGTTGGTACGATGCCAGAGTTTGATGTCGCAATCTTAAAACTTGGCGGACCGGCATTCAGCCGTCCAGGATCGCCCGATTATCCGCGTGCCAGGTCGCCACTGGATTTTGTCACACTGGGAGTGCATGACGAAGTGCGGGCCGGCGAAAGCATCTTGAACATTGGCAGTCCCGGTGGTCGTGGCATTGTTGTCACGCAAGGAATCGTCTCTGCCGTTGCGTTCACGGCGGTCAATCCGCTGGCGATAGCCTTGCAGTCGTCCACCGCATTTGACGAACTGTTGCAATTTGATGCCGCCAGCAATCCAGGCAACTCCGGCGGTGCGGTCATTAATTTATTGGGCCAGCAAGTCGGGTTAACGGTCAGCGG
>DIUH01000266.1:945-3716 GCA_002428205.1 Planctomycetaceae bacterium UBA6163 | reverse complement strand
TGCTGCGAAGGGGCCTGCTGCGAAGTCGACCGGCGACATGGAGAACTTGCTTGACGATGCCGAAGCGGCCGTTTCCCAGGCTCAAATCGATGCGATGCTGGGCAATGTCGCCAAACCACCAGTCGCATCTCCCAAACCCTATCAATTCGACGACCTGCAAGGCCAATCAAATGATGAACCGCCGCACAGCATGGACCTGCTGGGAGACGTCGAACTCGACCTGCGCGTCGAGCTCGGACGGACCGTGATGCGGCTAGAAGAAGTCCTTCGGCTACGCGGCGGTTCGGTCGTCGCGCTCGATAAATTGGCCGGCGATCCGGTCGACATTTATATCAATGGTCGCTTGATCGCTCACGGCGAAGTGTTGGTTATGAATGACAATTTTTGTATCCGCGTGACAGAATTGGTGGGCAGCAGTGCGCGTCCAAACTTGTGATCATCGTCACCTGCAACACTTTCGCCACCGGCAAGCGATGCTGCTGCGCCTGGCGATTTTCTTGAGCGTCGTTTGCCGCCTCGCTGGTCCGACCTATGGCGACGCAATCGGTCGCGGTGGTTACGCAGATTCACCCAGTTCATCGGTTGCACTGGCTCCGCGTGCCGAGCCAGCCCTGCGTGCCGAGCCAGCCCCGCGTGCCGAGCCAGCCACTTATGCACCGATTACGCTGCGTGGTCCATCGACGTCGCTGTCCAGCGTAACTGGCAGCGATTCGCCGCAATCACAAAGGCTCGACGGCGCGACAACCAGCGGCTTGCCGCTTGACCCCGATCGTCCACTAGGCGATTTGCCCGAGGGTTCGCCGTCTCGTCGTTCAATGACCACTCCACTGGTCACGATCGCTTCGAGTTTGGCACTTGTCCTTGGCCTGTTCGCCGCTCTAGTTTGGGTGTCCCGAAAAGCCCAGCGCGGTCACGGAATCGCTCGGCCGATTCCCAACGAAGTTTTGTGTGTCTTGGGGCAGAAGCATCTCGGTGCACTGGGCACGATTTCTATCGTTCGCTGTGGCCGGACGGTGATGATCGTTTCGCAATCCGCGACGGGAATCCAGTCGTTGGCCACAATCACTGATGAAGCCGAAGTGCGTCATCTGGAAGCGGCTTGTCTGGGCGAGAGCGCAGCCAGTTTCCAAGCGACGCTCAGCGAGATTGAGCGTGAGCAAGCGGGCAGAGGGTTCTTGGGCGAAGGGATTGCCCAGCCCAACGCACGCAAAAAATTGTTCACCCAAGCTTAGTCACAAGTCCGATTGGTCCGTCCAACGGTTTTGTTTCCTGCCGAAGCGACCGTCGTCGCACGAAGCCGGGGCGATACTGGGCCCAGGGCCCAGACCTGCGTGCGGACCTGTGTTAGCCTGGGATTCGTTTGGGGACCGGAAACTCGAGCACGAACTTGGTTCCGCGGCCGACTTCGCTTTGCACGCTGATCCGACCGCCGTGAGCTTCGATGATCTTTCGTGCCGTCGGCAAACCGAGCCCTGAGCCGCCGTCTTTCGTGCTGTAGAACGGTTCGAACATATGCAACAGCGTCGTGTCGTCGACGCCGCATCCGGTGTCGATCAACTCCAACGCAACACCATCGCGGGTGAGCGCCGTTCTTACCCATAATTGACCGCCAGCTTCCATCGCCTCGATCGCGTTCTTGACCAGGTTCATCAAGGCCGCTTGCAACGAATCGCTGTGCAGCAAAATCACTGGCAGGTCAGAGTCGAGGTAACGCTGGATTTCGATTCCGCTGGCATCGGCTTGCGCCTTGTAAGCCCTCAGGACCCGGTCGACTTGGTCGTTCAAATTGCCTGGGACCAGGTCGATCTGGCTCAGTCGCGTGTATCGCAGGAAATCTCTCAGCAGCGCTTCCATCCGTTCGCACTGTTGGCGGACGATTTCGACCTTGTCGAGCGCCCGGCGGCGATGTGGCGATTCGATTTCCGCCAAATCTTCGCTCAGCAGGTCGATGTTCATGTGAATCACCGACAGCGGGTTTTTAATTTCGTGTGCCAACGAACCCGCTAACTCGGCCAGTTCTTCGTACCGGTTTCGGATCGCGGCAATCTCGGCCTCGGCCTTGTCGGTAGCAGTCATTTTGGAACGTTTCGCGTGGCGAGTTTTTTCGGGGAGCTGGCAAAATGGGCGTCTCGTCGCATGCAGCCCGGTCGAGGGCAATCGGTGGGCCGCTGATTCTACCACTGGATCGCGACTTGCCACAGAACCGGCCTTTGCCACCCCTGTCCTCCTTCAAACCGGTTCACTTCTTGCTAACCTAGGGCGTCGACGAAACGTTGTCGCCGTTGCCCTTTAATTTTGACCCATTGATTTTCGCTTGCCATGTCGATCGCTACACCCAACGCCGCTGCTCCATCCGCATCCGATTCGGCTGATCCGTACTTCCAGGAATTGTTCGCTGATCGCATCGGCGGCGTGAAATACGGAAAAGACACCGAAATCTACAAGTTCGAGAAGATCAAGCGTGCCAAGCGAAGGGCGCTCGCTGACCACCCGGATCGCAAACTGCTCGATTTCGGGATCGGCGAAAACGACGCCATGGCTGCCGAGTCGGTCCGCAAGGTGATGGCGCACGAAATCAACCAGCCAGAAAATCGTGGATATGCCGATAACGGTGTGATCGAGTTCAAACAAGCGGCGGCGCGGTTCATGCAGCGTCGTTTCGGCGTTACGCTCGATCCGGTGACGCAAGTCAATCACTGCATCGGCAGTAAGCCCGCCTACGCCATGTTGCCCGCCTGCTTCATCAACCCTGGCGATGTGACGCTGATGAC
>DIUH01000266.1:0-842 GCA_002428205.1 Planctomycetaceae bacterium UBA6163 | reverse complement strand
CGCAGTTTCTTGCAAACTCCCGGGGCGATCGATGTCGGCGTCGAAGTCCATTCGATGAGCAAGGGATACGACATGATCGGTTGGCGGATGGGTTGGGTTTGCGGACATCCGCGGATCGTCGCCGCGTTTTCGGATGTGAAGGACAACAGTGACAGTGGCCAATTCATCGCGACCCAGAAAGCGGCCGCAGCGGCGNNGCTGCGCCAAGTCGGTTTTGATTGTCAGATGCCCGGCGGCAGCTATTTTCTTTACACCCAAGCGCCGATCGGTGCGGGTGGTGAAACGTTTGCCAAAGCAGAAGACGCGACGCGTTTCTTGATCGAGCAGCATGGCATCGTCACGGTTCCTTGGGACGACGCAGGGGCGTTCCTGCGGTTCAGCGTCACGTATGTCGCGGATACCGAATCGGCCGAAGACGAATTGATCGCCGAAACGCTTCGTCGTTTGAAATCAGCGGATCTACGCTTTGCCTGATTTCAGAATGACGCACCAAACCTATAACGAAGCGTGGGCACAACGCCCAGCGACGTTCGGGCTTGTACGACAAGAGAATGGGGACAGAAGAATATCCAGCAAGATTGCGATAGGTATGCTATTGTCCCCATTCTTTTGGCCTAAAATCCACCAATCGATTCCAGCGTAATCTGCTGGCCTCCTTGAATCTGCTGGAGGCCACGTTTGGCCGGGTTAGCGAAGATCGCCCGAACGCGAACTTGTCTCGGTCGGGCGATGATCATAACCATTAAGCCGGTAGAGGAGGCGAGTGTTATACTGGCAATGAGGCTGGAACACGGGCTGGCCAGTCATTGAGAGGCTTATCCATCGGGATGCAGAATTGAAAA